>JADGEM010000018.1 GCA_016744375.1 Gammaproteobacteria bacterium | reverse complement strand
TTCAATTGACACCTGAACTCAATTTAATTTTTAAAGCACTCTGAATAAAAGAGAATGGATTCGTACGTTTTACTTGACATGGGGAGTCATACCAACGCCTAAATCACTGGTTCAAAAAGAGCTTAGCTGAGGCTCTTTTCAGCTAAGCTCTTTTTGAATCCATGTGTATTTTTTTGTTAGCATTTTATTTACTTCGATCCCATTATTTTTAATACAGGAGAAATTATTTTGAAGAAATTTATTCTCCTCCAAAGCGGTTATCACCAATAGTACCCCGTAAAATACCACATTCAATAAGTACCCATAGCTGCCCAATAATAGGAATTAGGTTTATTAGTGCCCACCATCCAGACTTATCTCGATCATGCCAACGCTTAATTTGAATAGCCAATCCAATCCAAACACTGATAACAAAGTTAATGAAAATTATTATAGCAGGGCCAATTGTCATAGGATTTTCAGAACCATACATTCCATTTGCTTGTTGTGAAATACCACCAAGCCCAATCAAGACCAATGTGACCAGCCAGTAAGGCAAACGATTAATACGACCGCGAAAAGAAAATAAAAGCAATTTAAGACTCATTGTGACCCCTGTTTTTTTTCCATAGTTTGGAACCACGCTATTTGAGATTTTCCAACCCACGAGTATCTATCCCTTTGAACATTTCTGTTTCTAAGTGGCGCTTCTCCTCCCAGTCATTATGCTTCTTTTCTTCCATTAGGCGTTGTTGTTCCATACCCATCCGCATTTGGCGTTGCAATGCTTCTTGCTCTGTTTCACATTGCCGAAATCCATCTGACCACCCCTGTGAATACTGGGAGTCTTTTTGAAATCTATTAACATCTTTTTTGAACTGCTCGAACATGCTTCCACCCGCTTTTTTTCCGCTATGGCATCCATCATCGAATCCATCGGCATACGCAAGTGGGTAGCCTTGTTTTACCATGCTCTCCTTTTGCGATACGCAACCAGAAAGTACAACCAGACTACAGATTGCAGTAGTGGTGATTAACCATTTAAGTCTCTTCATTTGTTTCTCCTTTGTCAGTAAACTTTTAAGTGCTAACGCCGGGCTCAAGTGCCGCTGCAGGCGGTCGCTTGCAGCCCTTTGTTAAGCATTGACGACCTCTCGTAGCTTTGATGCGCAATATTCTCTGTGCTCTTCAGGGTCGCGGTCGTTTGTGTATTTATATATGTTATAAGAAAAGTTACTCTTTTCATCCTCAACAAATGACAACAAGGAAGAAACAGATTCTTTTACAGCAGGAAAAGATTTCGATGCCGATTTAAGCCTATCTATTGTCGAATCCACATTCGGCTGCTTTAGTGCCAAGAATATATCATATGAATCCCTGGGCCTCTTCGGGACCTGAGCACTTTTGCATTTAGAGAAAATCAGGCCTGACTCGTCAATCAAGGGAATACTGACTTTTTTCACCTGACCATTTGCCATCGAGTGCTCAAACTCTATAGTGTTATAGAAGCCTTTGAATAAGAACTTTGATGATGGAAGAGCAATTGATTTTTGTACTTTGGGGTTTGATGATGTGTTAGGCATTTTTTCTGCTTTGCATGAATCCATAAAATCCCTCGCCATCCCCATGGATTGCATTTAGGTTCAATTCAATGTTAAAGGATGTTTTGTGCTTATCCCCGCCTATATCAAAGTATTCTAACTCTAAGGTTAGTAAAGGCACATCTGATAAAGAGTGGTAGTCATTTTCTTTTGATGAAAAATATATAAGTGCTGACACTAATTCCATATACGCATGTGGGACTTTAACACTAACTCCTTCCTGATCTGTTGATGCAGGAAGCACATAATCTACTGAATCATTTTTTTGGTTACTCCACATAGATGTAGATGCATTAAGCTCTTCAGATTTAAGTGATAACATTTCATTATCAAACTCAAAATATGCAGGTATTAGAGATTTTTGTGCTTTTTCGTTAACAATAGAAACAAGCTGATTAATAGGAAATGACCATTTAAGGCTTAATTCCTTTGCAGCGCCAAGACCAACGTTATGAAGTGGAATTGTCAAAGATGACAATATAGATTCTGTTTCTAAGACTTCTTCATCTTTTTTTTCTACCCAAAACTCTGCAAATGAACCTTTTGATAATGGATTTTTTGATGCAGTAAATATTGTTCGAGTTAATGCCAATTCTGGTCTATATGATGCTTCACGTTGCTTTGTATTTTGTCGAACAGCTAGAAATGCAGCTGTAGCGGACATGAAAGCACCTAGACTTGCAGATAGAGCAATAACCTGGTCAATTGTCATATATAGTACTTCCTCGTTCTTAGCCTAATGATAGAAGCTCACCAGCTTGTCTGGTGAAGCGGCTAGTTCTCAATGCTGGCTATAGACTTCTGATTGCAAAAAATGGATCACGATAGCTAAAAAAACTCATTGCTTAGTGTAACCTTCGTTGGTATCCGTGATTAACTCCGTTATCCGGTAACCAACGAAGGTTACACTAATAAACTATTTTTGAAACTATGTCAAAGTTTTTCATCATAATCAATGGGTTGTCTGTGAGAACCAGTAGTTGACTAGTTTTCGTTTAAGTATGCCTCAATTCTGATCCCAGCTCAATAATGTTACTTTCAGCTCTCAATCCCTTTCTGGATAACACGCAATTTGTTTTGATCATCGGTTTCTGGATAGAATTCATACAGAAATACTGGGAAAATTCTACATTTATAGCTTTTGTAAATGTCATCAGAATTTGTTATTCGAAATAAAATTACTGCAAAAGATGGTGCAATTGCTATAATTATAGAAAACCCACTCTTTTACTTATTTCACTTCCAAAGTCATTTTAGACATTAAGGTTTATAAGTATCAAAATCAGCTTTTTCAGCAACTGGATAGTTCAGATTTATGTATATTAAGTTGAAGAACTATAAAAAAATTCAAGATTGGTTTTATAGTTCTTATGTTTCAAATATAGACTTACACTCTTTAAGTTTTATTTTTCAGGGTGATTTTCTAAGTTAATTATTACTATAAGCATACGCACTTATTTTTTTCTCCAGGTTTTGCACCCAGCTATTGTAATTTGCATGTATATTAGTGCCGTCATATCTCATTTCATGGCTGTCTTTGTAAAAGATAGAGTATTTGGTTCGCGAGTAGTTAATATCAACCTGAGCCATATGCTTTCTCAAATTAAGTGTAGCAATGATATAACCCGGCTGTACTTTTTTCATTTGCCAGCCTAATGCAATCCCCGCCTGAATAATATCATGAGTAACAGCAGATAAAGGCGGTGTTTTCCCGGATTCGGTGTTGATAGGCGCATCGGTAATTGCCACGACAGGGGCTGTTCGACAACCTATGATAAAAATAGAAAGAAGAATTAATAAAATAATATTTTTTTTCAGCATGCGATTTTCCTTAGTCTAAAATAAATTGTAATGTAAGAATATATGAATTCAAATCAATTTAGTAGATTTTTTTGCAATAGCCTCATTGGTTTGAATCACTGCCTGACGTTCATTTCTATTATTCCATGATTGACCGACAAGTTTTCGCATCAATCCTTCAACTGTTCGGATAATCAGCAGATTATTAAGCATTTTGAGAAAATTGACAGGGGTTCTTGGGAATGCCCTGAGAGCCATAGATAAACTAGCCTCTTCATAAACAATATAATGCCAGTAACCGGGAGGGATATAGAGAATATCACCATGATGTAATTCAGCCACTTCACCCTGCAAATATTTTAAAGCAGGGTATTTATCATAATCAGGGGAATCAAAATCCACATCATGTAAACTGCTATAGGAAAAAGGCACATGATACATATATCGAGTTTGTTCATGTGAGAACATCATAACCCGTTTTTTGCCACCAAAATGACACAAAAATATATCGGCATAATCAATATCAAAATGCATTTGTACTTTTGTTCCAGCACCTGCAATAAACAACACAGGTAATTTTTTAAAGAATTTGAGTCCTATCTCAGGATATGAAAAATCTTTACTTAAAAGTGGAATTTCACTGAGAAAATTGTAAAAAAATAAACGCAAATCTGTTTTTCCCTGATCCAGGCGATTTATATACTGAGCAAGAGACATGGTCACAGCAGGGGCATGTTGATGCTTTCGGTCTTTTGATGGCACGCAATCATAAAGAGGAACCTGTTTGTCACCTGCAATCTCTTTAATATACTCAAAGCTCCATTTCTTTTGAGCAGGCCAATTTTCGGTCAGCTTTTTTATAACAACGGGTTTGTTCTTTTTTTTGTAGTTGTTTATAAATGTTTGCGCATCAAGGTGATCGATTTTTTCTATGGGAGAAACTTTAATCATTTTGTATCTATTTAGATTATTACGTTATTCTGATATTATCAGATAAAAATAATGAAGCAAAGCTGAGGCTATTTATCTTTACTTCATTTTGACCCATATCATTTTCTCTAGTGTCTCCGTAACGGAATAAGCAATGAATTCAACTAAGGTACAATATGACATTATTATTATTGGAGGGGGGCCTGTAGGCACTACGGCCGCCACATTCTTAAGCGAAAAAGGTTATAGTGTCTGCCTGCTGGAGAAAGCTGAACATCCTCGATTTCATATCGGTGAATCACTCTTACCAATGAACTTACCCATTCTGGAACGCCTGGGCGTGCTTGAACAGATAAAAGAAATTGGTCTGATTAAATATGGTGCTGAATTTAATGCACTTGATCCTGAGACACAGCAATGGCGGCGTGAAACATTCTATTTTGAAAAATCATTTAATAAAAAATATCCTTATGCCTACGAAGTTAAACGCAGTGAATTTGATCACATCCTGTTAGAAAATTGTAAAGATAAAGGTGTCAGCGTACTGGAAAAACATAAGGTGACACAAGTTGAATTTCCTTCAGCTGGTCATGTTATTGCCTCTTATAAAAAGCAAGATAATGAATCTGAGCAATTACATGGCCGCTATATCATTGATGCGTCTGGAAGAGATTCTCTTTTATCCCGAACAATGAAACTCAAACAGAAAAACCCCGACCATCAGAGTTCTGCTATTTTTGGCCATTTCTCAGATGTAGAACCCCGCACTGGAAGAGATGCAGGAAATATAAGCATATACTGGTTTGAACACGGCTGGTTCTGGCTGATCCCTCTGAGTGACGGCAGCATGAGTGTGGGTGCCGTCTGTTGGCCTGAGTAT
Organism: Gammaproteobacteria bacterium; assembly: GCA_016744375.1. Taxonomy (GTDB): domain Bacteria; phylum Pseudomonadota; class Gammaproteobacteria; order GRL18; family GRL18; genus GRL18. The sequence continues at coordinate 59,822 of JADGEM010000018.1, read as the reverse complement.
CTAAAAACACTGGAAGGTTCTACTGAAAAATTTTTATGGAAAACCATCGCCATGAATAGTGCCGTATCAGCACGCATGAAAAACGCCAAAAATTTAGGCGAGATTCGAGCAACCGGTAATTTTGCTTATACCTCTAAAAAAATGTGGGGGCGTGACTTCATGTTACTGGGAGATGCTTTTGCATTTGTTGATCCCGTTTTTTCCAGTGGTGTTTATCTTGGTATGAGTGGTGCTGAACAGGCAGCTGAAGCCATTAATCAATCTTTTAAAAATCCTGAAAAAACTGCTTTCTATTGCAATAATCTGGAAAAACGCCTGCGTAAAGGAATCAATGAAATGTGCTGGTTCATTTATCGCTTTACCTCTCCCGTCATGAAGCGCCTGTTTATGGCACCAAGAAATGACTGGCAACTTGAGTCCGCTGTCATTTCAATGCTGGCAGGCGATATTTTTGACAATAAAGCTGTCAAATTGCGACTTAAATTGTTTCATTTCATTTACTACACTCATGCCTTCAGAATGTTACCCGGAACAATAAAATCCTGGCTGAAGCGACGCAGAAATGTAAAAGAGATTTTCACTCAAGGGACGATGCCTGAAGACAAAATTGAACGTCCATCCTTATAATCTATCAATAAGGACAAGTGGCCATACCTTTGAGATAATAAAAGTCTGAAAAGCTGAGAAAGAGAGGATATCAACCTTTTGATTTAATTCATATATTGATTGATTCTACCTTCCAAAAATAATCAAAAATGCTATACTTTTACTAATTTGCCTATTTTCTTATTTGTTGATTTATATGCATAATAGAGATTTCTTATATTTTAATATAAAAATCAATGAAATAGGGAAAATGTCTCCTTTACTTTATTTAACAGCCAAACGATGCTTGGCGATATTAAGGAACAACTCGGTCAATTAATCAAAGAGGCTTTGTGCAATCGAAGTATCTGATGAAATGTAAAATAGAGTCTGATTTTCAGACTTTATTAATAAAATAACCAATAAAAATAATAAATGTGATGTCCACTGTCTCATTAATTTGTATGTAATTTGTGCACATTAATACTTTAAGGCTCTCATTATTTTATAGACTTTCTGTGGAGAAGGGATTTGCAAACGACAGAGCAAGCTTTATTTAAAAACCTGCCGGAACAAACAAAACCAGGGAAATCCGGATTCAAATTTCAACAAAATGCAATTGATCAATGGTTTGATACACTCCCATTAGCCAACATAAGGGTTTCAACTAAAACCATTTATAAAACGTTGAAAGAAACGAATCAGCATTTAGTAGCCTACAAGAAACGTCTGTATTTTTTAGAAAAAATTCATGAACCAGTTGTTGATCTCACTACAAATCTAAAAATGTTAAATCTGAACAGGGAATTACCTCTGGATGAAAAGCACACACGAATTGCAATCTTGATTCAGAAATTACACAGACAGATCAGTATCGGTTACAAACAGATTTTAAGAGATTTATTAAACTGCAAGGTTTTTTTCCTTTGCCTTGGAAAACGTAAATTAATTACCCTGGTCATTCAGCGTATTATTCGCCATAGCAGCCTGGCTATTATTGCCAATTACCAGTTCTATAATGCACCTGGAAAGGGGCAATGGTCTGATGTCCATCAATTATTTTTATTAGCCCATAAAGAGAATATTCTCAATAAAAAAATAACCGATCCATCACTGCAATTGATTAGCGAAACTACAATAAAAAATATTTATTTACAGATATTATTAGTTTCTATTGCCGATCCATACCGCATGGCTCAACACCATACCTATTCTATTTTTAAACAACTGGAAGAGTGGTCTGCACTTGCTGATATTCATTTGCACAAAGATAGTGAAGATAAAGATGCTTTAGTTATTGACCTGTCCAGTGACTCTCAACCCTCTTTTGTTGCACCCCAAGATATTTCAGACAAGCAGGCTATCTGGACAATCGATACAACAAAGCTTGACTATGCGCATCTGATTGAACATTTTCATGGCCCTGAAACTCAAACCACGGAGATTAATGTTGACCTTTTAAAACAGCTTTCTCTCTCCTGGGGAATTGCTCCAAACAGGCAGCACAGCAGGCGTCCAGCTAAGGCTCAGTTAAAAGTGGCCATTGGTCTGAATAATGTCCACTATGTCTTAAATGGTAATACTGATCCAGACTGGATGAAACCCAGAGAAGTAGAAAGTGATAACAATCTGATACTCAACGAAAACACGACACTCTCTGATAACGGTTTTAGTTCCCGAAGTGTAGAGTCCACAGTAAAAGTCAGTGATATTTGGGGAGAAGTTTTTCAAAATAAATCATTGTCATCGGATAAAACCGAGGGCCTTAATAAAGATAATAAGTCACAGAAAAAAACGGATCCTAAAAAACCTCACGAGTGGGAAATGATCAATGAGAGTATTGGCGGTTACTGTCTCCTATGGGATAACAATGACTCCATCAATGCCAAAGTCGGTGAGCTCATTGCAATTAGCCATGAACCAGGGAAAAAAGAAGGTTATTGGTTTGTCGGCACCATTCGCTGGTTAAAATGTGTCCGAACTGACAAGATCCAAATCGGGGTACAAATTATTGCTCCAAATGCGATTGCAGTGAGTACTGCAAAATTTGTCAGTATGCAGGAAGGTATGAAGTCACGTGCAATTCTGTTGCCTGCTATCCCAATAATGAAACAACCTAAAACACTCATTACAACGGGCTTGGGATATAAAGTCCGGGATCAGGTCATGCTTGATGAATATCGCCTGATAAATTCAAACATTACCAGCGTTAAAACAAAAGTAGTCCTTCTGGATACTTTAGAAATCAGTTCGCACTTTTCTCGGTTTAAGTATACCCTGGCCGAGGATTTTTATGGTACTAATACCAAAAACATCTCCTCTCCTGAAAATACAGTCGATGATACTTTATCATTGGATAGTGATACCGACTTTGACTCCATCTGGGATGATTTATAATTAATGAAGTCTCTGCTCTGGTAAGTTATATGAATAAATATAACAAAACAGATAATATAAAGTAGAATTTTACAGGATAGTAGGATAATCAGTGAAAGAAAATAATATAATTCAACTGTTATTAGTCAATCATTCGGAAAATGAATCAGTAGAAACAAGTAATAGTTTACGTAATTGTGGATTAACTCTTCGCCCTAAATTTGTTACTCAAGCCGAATTGTTTGAAAAGGAAATTAATAAAAAAAATTACGATATTATTTTGTTCACAGCCAATGTTGTTGACCTTAAGATAGAAACTGCACTGAATCAATTAAAAAAAATAAACAGTGATGCCGCCTTTATTCTTCTAAGCAACGAGTCCCCACAAAGCATTCTGGACTTCATGGAACAAGGTGTCACAGCGGTCATTCCTGATGAACCCGAAGAATTAATCGGGCTCATTATAAAGAAAGAATATAACGCATTAAAAGGTCTGCGCAGTGAACACATACTAAGCAAACAGCTTGAAGATTCTGAAATACGCTGCCAGCAGCTGATTGACAGCTCACGAGATGCCATCGCCTATATTCATGAAGGCATGCATATTCTGTCAAATGACCCTTATTATAAGATGTTTGGTTATGAAAGCCGTGAAGATATTGAAGCCATGCCTGTTATGGATCTGGTTTCTTCCGGTGATAGCGATAAACTTAAGGAATCTCTGCGCCACTACTCTGAATTTAATAAACAATCCTTATCAAAATCCTCCACCTCTGAAAATAATCCGGATAATGCCCTGAAAGTGAAAGGTATTAAAGATGATGGTACTGAATTTCAAATGAAAATGGAATTTCAACCAGCCAGTATGTCAGGAGAGGAATGCATTCAAATCATTATCCGAAATGACGGCATCAACCAAAAAGCACAGGAAAAATTACAGGAAAAACTTGCAACACTCAACAGTCAGTGTCAGGAGACAGGCTTGTATAATCGCCGATTTTTTCTTGAATACCTGGAAGAAACGGTTATTGATGCAGTGAACAACGACAATAATGCCTACTTACTCTATATTACACTCGATAAATTTATTGATATAAAAGAAAAGCTGGGTGACATCAATAGTGATCAGGTTATTGTAGATCTTGCAAAATTAATAAAACAAACTTGCGATGAAAACACATTTCTGGCTCGCTATGAATCATATCGCTTCGCAGCAATCATTAAAACGGATGATGAAGCAGTCGCATTGAAAATAGCTGAAAATATTCGCAAAACAATCGATGACCATATTGCGGATGTGAGTGATAAAAGCGTTACAACGACCTGTAGTATTGGCATTTTATTAATAAACTCATCCACTAATGGCTCACAAAGCAGCCTGACTTATGTCCAAAGAGCCTGCACCCAGGCAATTGAGCAGGGTGGCAATCAGATCCATCTGCATATCCCTGATGCCAGTGAAATGGGTGATAAGGAACTGCTGAAATTCTGGTCCAATGAGATTACAAGTGCCATTAAACAACATCGGATGTTTTTGGTCTTTCAACCCTTTGTCAACCTCCTGGGTGAAGGCAGTGAAAATTTTGAGCTGTTTATCCGCCTGCGAAATGAGCAGGGTGATACAATATTCCCACGAGAATTTTTACCACCTGCAGAAGCTTCCGGTCATTCAATCCATATCGATCGCTGGATTATTGCAGAAGCGATGCGCACACTTTCTGAACGAATCAAGGCTGGATATAATAATCGCTTTATTATAAAACTCACCAGCGCGTCACTTTCTGATGACAAAGTCATTGCCTGGGTTAAACATAATCTAGAGCGCTATGAGCTCAAGCCTGATTCAGTCATTTTTCAGGCCAAAGCAAGCCAGGTTGCAGACAACCTTCGTCAAACACAGCATTTAACCAAACAATTAAAGCATTTGGGATGCTTTTTTTCCATCGAACATTTTGGCAGTGACGTAAATCCATTTACACTCCTAAAACACATTAATGTTGATTTTCTAAAACTGGATATTAATCTGGTACAGGATATTTCCAAAAATGCAGATAGATTAACTGAATTAAATGAGGTTTGTGCTCAGGCTAATGAGTTGAATGTCCAGACAATTGTACCCTTTGTTGAAGAGGCTGGTTCCCTGTCTGTCATCTGGCAATCAGGAGCGCACTTCATTCAGGGCGTCTTTTTACAGGAAGCCAGTGAATCACTGGACTTTGACTTCTCAAGTTTTTCATAAGAAAAACGGGAGACATGGGTGGCTTGCCCACGTCAAAAGATGGGCAAGCCACCCATGTCTCCCGGAGTTAAGCATATATTAATGTTATTCTTTCTCTCCTGCATAGATTGCATCAACTTTCTGTAAACCCCTCGGCAGTTTATTACCACGACGACCACGCTCATGAATATAATGTTCAAGATCAGATATCTTTAATGTCAAATGACGTTTACCTGAAATAATGGTCAATTTTTCACCTTCAGGTAAGATAATAATGCCCTCAACAAATTCTTCACGCTCAGCCACTCGAGATGACGGGATTGAAATAATTTTAACTCCTTTACCTTTTGCAAGAATCGGCAGCTCTGATAAAGAATGGATTAGCAAACGTCCTTCATTGGTTACGGCAACCACTTTATCAGTTTTGATATCATTCACGGCAACCGGTTCTAATACCTGGGCACCTCCAGGCACCTTAATGAGTGCCTTTCCTTTTTTATTTTTGCTGAACATGTCACTGAGTTTACCGACAAAACCATAACCGGCATCCGTTGTAAATAAATAGAGTTGATCTTCATTCACGTTCATCAGTACAGAAATAAAATTAACATTTCCAGCCGGTGAAATACGTCCGGTCAGAGGCTCACCCTGCCCTCTTGCCGAGGGCAGGGTATGCCCTGTTAAAGAATAGCTGCGCCCGGCACTATCTAAAATAGCCACTTGCTGATTGGTTTTCCCCTGAGTACTGGCTTTAAATGCATCTCCGGCTTTATAATTAAGTGCCAGAGCATCAACATCATGTCCTTTTGCTGCACGTATCCAGCCTTTTTCAGAGAGCACAACGGTAATGGGATCCGCCCCAACTAAATCAGTTTCATCCATTGCTTTTGCCGCTTCTCTGGAAACCAGAGGTGAGCGACGTTCATCACCATGTTTTTCAACAGCAGCAAGCAGTTCTTTTTTGATCAGGGTTTTCATGCGCTGGCGTGATCCCAGAGTTTTTGTCAGCCAGCTTTTTTCAATCTGCAATTCTTTTTGTTCTTTACGGATCTGCATTTCTTCAAGTTTAGCCAGATGGCGTAACTTAAGATTGAGTACCGCTTCAGCCTGAACATCACTCAAAGAAAAACGTGCCATCAAAACAGGTTTTGGCTTATCCTCTGTACGAATAATATGGATAACTTCATCAATATTTAAAAAAGCGATTAACAGGCCATCGAGTAAATGCAGGCGATCATTTACTTTATCCAGACGATATTGCAGACGCCGGCGAACCGTTTCAAAGCGATACATCAGCCACTCTTCAAGAATAGCTTTCAGATCCTTGACCTGAGGACGCCCCTCAAGACCAATCATATTCATATTGACCCGATAAGTCTTTTCCAGATCCGTTGTGGCAAATAAATGCTGCATGACCTGCTCAACATCAATTCGGTTAGAACGAGGCACAATAACCAGTCGAGTAGGATTTTCATGATCCGATTCATCCCGAAGATCCGACACCATGGGTAATTTTTTAGCCTGCATCTGTGCCGCAATTTGTTCCAGCACCTTACTGCCTGAAGTCTGATGAGGCAAGGCAGTGATGATCACATCGCAGCCTTCTTTCTCATAGCATCCCCTCATTCGGATCGAGCCATTGCCCGTACGATACATTTTTAGAATATCTTCCTGAGGCGTAATAATTTCAGCATCTGTTGGATAGTCAGGACCTTTAATTTCTTCAGTAATCTGCTCGATTGTCGCCTTGGGTGAATCCAGCAGCAGAATACAGGCATTAACAACTTCATTAAGATTATGGGCAGGAATATCTGTGGCCATACCCACAGCAATACCAGTGGTGCCATTTAATAAAATATGAGGGACTTGCGCAGGTAGCAGACGAGGTTCTTCCAGGGTACCATCAAAGTTGGGTTCCCAGTCAACTGTTCCCTGTCCTAGCTCATCTAATAGAACTTCTGAAAACAAGGATAATTTTGATTCCGTATAACGCATAGCGGCAAAAGATTTTGGATCATCCAGCGAGCCCCAGTTACCCTGCCCGTCCACCAGAGGATAACGATAGGTAAAAGGTTGTGCCATAAGAACCATAGCTTCATAACAGGCACTGTCACCATGCGGATGATATTTACCTAAAACATCTCCAACCGTTCTGGCTGACTTTTTATGCTTTGCCCCGGCCTTCAGACCCAATTCAGACATGGCAAAAATAATCCGCCGCTGCACCGGTTTCAGACCATCTGCAATATGCGGCAGAGCCCGATCCAAAATGACATACATGGAATAATCCAGATACGCCTGCTCGGTAAATTCTTTAATAGGTTGTGACTCTGTTCCATCTTCCTGGAAAGTAGTTTCGGACATATATTTTAAGTTCTTATATTAATGTATTTATAATTATGAAGTTGATACAAAGAGGAACAGAGATCGGTCTATCATACCGACAACCAACGTCTTGCCGGTTATACCAAAAGTTTATAACCAAACCACGCAACTATACGACTCTCAGCCTGTTTATACCATAAGTTTATAATAATTTTTTGTAATTATTAAGCGAAGATTGAGTGAGAAATATTTATCTGTGGCCAACGTTGCATGAAAACACCACTTTTTGGCTCTCTGAGATCCGATAAATTTAAAATTCGTCCATACTAATACCCGTTTATAAGCATGAAACGCATAATTTGATACTGGGCAATATCAGGAATATGATTGTCTGCGACAAGTTCTAATATCTCCCGACAAGACAACAATTGATCATCAAAGAGTCGTTCATAGAAATGTCCAAACAATACTTAGAAAACGGACAACAACGCTCTGATCTTTTTATGGATCTGAATTAGATTTTTTTTATTTTCTTCAGGCAAGCGTGATAATTGATTCACTTGTTCACAAAAATCATCGGTTACCATTAACAATTCATTGATTATTTCCGTTAATAAATTGCGATCAAAACCTAAGGATTGATTAAATCGTTGCAAAGCCAGAGTAAAATCAACGGGATCATTCTGATCATCAATATAATCCCCATAGTCACCAAACGGCATGACGTTCAACATATTGTGAATACTATACGCTCGCATCGGTACAGGATCATAAATTGGTGAAAAATCACTGACTCCTTTTCTTATTTGAATGCTCAGATTTTCCAAGTGCAGATCACCATTACCGGTTAAAAAAGAGAGCAATAGTCGCTTTAGCAAATGTTTTTTTGCAGCACGGCGATCATCAATCAAGACAATACGAGGATTATCAAACATACGTCCGATCTGGTCATAGCTTGAATCATAATGACTCTGAATCTCTCTATTGCCTGAAGCAAGAACAGAAAAAATACTTTCCTGGAAAACAGGAATACACTTTTCATCTCTATCAAAGCGTTCAATGGCAATGGCATGAATGCCATTAAATTCCGTAAGCCAGTACCGTGGCGTTTCAAACCCTGCCTTTTTATGAATATCCAATCCTAAGGCTTCCAGCTCTGATATGCCCGGGTAAGCCGTATCTTTCTCCAGCTTTAAAATCACATCCGTATACTGAGTATTACCAAAACGGGTTGGCAAACCTACTGTACCATTCCAACCAGCTTTAGGAATGGATAGCAGTAATTTAGGTATCGCACCACCCACACTCGGGGTCGGACCAATAAAATCAAGCAGATTGCCTGTTTCATCATCAAACCAGGTCAGCATATTTTTCAAGGAAAAGCCCAGTGTCGTATCTCTGGCCAGCAGTTCTTTTTGTGGCAAAGCGGGTGTCGAGTACCAGGCAATCGCTTTTTCATCTGAGGCAAACGTGTCCAGATGCCCTATTCCACCATGGCCACTTAGTGTCAGTATGTTCCAGTCATTTTCTAAATCAGTAGCTCGTTTCACGCCTGAAGTTTCAAGATAATTCATAATAAGATGGCGTTGGAAATTATGCTCATCTGCAGGGGGGATCAAGGATTGCAGTGGAGGTGGAAAGTCAAAGCGTTCTGTCCGTGTCCACTTTAAGGTGCTCAGACCAAAAATCTCAGGGGACAAAATTAACCCCAGACCAGGTAACTTTAATGAAATAAAGGATTCATCATAGACAAAACGAGATTCAAGCTCTGTCGTATAGAGCTCGCCCATTTTAACAGGTTCTCCTGATATTCGAGTCCAGACTACAGCGTGGCGGTCCCTCATTGAAACAACTCGCCATCGTTAATGAGCGTCATTAAAGGTGTGTCAGCACTGGTTGTTAACTGCATCCCCACACATTTTGCCAACTTTTCCAGTGTAGAAAAACGAATATCCCCCTGCTTTTTCGCTCTTGAAATCGTTATTTCAGACACACCCGCTTTCTGACAGATTTCTTTTTGAGTCAGTCCTTGGCGTTTACCTTCTGCCACGATATTATTAAGAATTTGAATGAGTGAAACCAACATAAATAGCCTTATTTGATAGAAAAAACCTCATAAAAACAGTATAGTATCATATTTAGCTATTATCAATTTATCTTATATGATAGTTATAGCTATTTAAAGAGCAATATTTATCATATATGATATGTTCACCAAGTATTGTTTTCAAACTAGTTTATTCGTAATAAAAAGTTAGCCTATTTTACAAAGACAATCCCCAACTTTATTTATAGAATTCCCCATATTTTAATTAACATTCACTATTGGTATTTAAAAAACCCTTTTATAACAGTGAATTACAATCTACCGGCCCAGTATTCTCTACTCGGTGGCTGGCATAACCATAACAGGTATACACCAGAAATCTTAATTACTTACAACATACACCTTTCTAAGACTTATTTAATATAAATTTCTGGTAAAAAATTATAATCTTTTGATATAACGACACATCTTTTAAATAACGGCCAGATCACCTTTATTCTCAAGCCATGAACGACGATCAGCTGCTCGTTTTTTACCAAGCAGCATGTCCATCATTTGGTATGTTTTATCATTTTCACCCATGGTCAACCGAACCAGTCGGCGGGTATCCGGGGCAATGGTGGTTTCTCTTAATTGCAGAGGATTCATTTCACCCAGTCCTTTGAAGCGCTGAACATTGATTTTACCTCTGATTTTTTCAGCCTCAATCCGATCCAGAATGCCTGTTTTCTCTGACTCATCCAGAGCATAAAAAACTTGTTTGCCGACATCAATGCGAAACAATGGCGGCATGGCAACATAAATATGACCAGCATCCACTAAGGGTTGAAAGTGGCGGATAAACAAAGCACAGAGTAATGTAGCAATATGTAAACCATCCGAATCTGCATCGGCAAGAATACAAATTTTGCCATAACGGAGACCTTTTATATCCGAGGAACCGGGTTCAACACCCACTGCCACTGAAATATCATGTACTTCGTTAGAAGCCAGCACCTGAGTCGAGTCCACTTCCCAGGTATTTAAGATTTTGCCCCGCAGAGGCATAATAGCCTGAAAATATCGATCCCGGGCCTGTTTGGCTGAACCTCCGGCTGAATCCCCTTCCACTAAAAATAATTCTGTTTCGTTAAAATCGGAAGAAGTGCAATCAGCCAGTTTTCCAGGTAATGCAGGCCCTTGAGTGACTTTTTTGCGGACAATTTTTTTACCCGCACGAATACGCTGATTAGCTCGACTAATAACCTGCTCTGCCAGTCGCTCACCATCTTCCGTATGCTCGTTGAGCCATAAGCTGAGGGCATCTTTTGCCACCCCGGAGACAAAGGAGGCGCATTCACGAGAAGACAAACGTTCTTTAGTCTGGCCTGAAAATAGCGGATCCAGTAATTTAACCGATAAAATATAACAGCAGCTGTCCCAGACATCATCAGGGGTTAGTTTTACCCCTCTGGGTAATAAATTACGGAACTCACAAAACTCACGTATCGCTTCTGTCAAGCCCGTGCGAAAGCCATTAACATGCGTACCACCTTGTGCAGTTGGAATTAAATTCGCATAGCTCTCCATAATAGGTGTACTATCCTGAGGCTCACCATTCTTATCCAGCCAGAGCACAGCCCATTCTACCTGCTCATTATTGCCTTCAAGATGTCCGGTAAAGGGAATGGCAGGAATGCATTCACGCCCATTGATTTCATCCAACAGGTAATCGGACAAACCATTTTCATAAAACCAGCACTCACTTTCGCCACTATTTTCATCTTTAAAATTAATTTCCAGACCGGGACAAAGTACCGCTTTGGCTTTAAGACCATGTTTTAATCGGCGAACAGAAAATTTAGTAGTATCAAAATAATTTTTATTTGGCCAAAAACGAAGTGTCGTGCCGGTGTTGCGTTTTCCCACTTCACCAATCACTTCAAGATCCTGAATTTTATCACCATCGGCAAATGCCATGTGGTGCTCCTCACCATTACGGCGCACCCAGATCTCCAGTTTGAGTGACAAAGCATTCACCACGGATACACCGACACCATGTAAACCACCTGAGAACTGATAGTTGTCATTAGAAAACTTACCCCCCGCATGTAAGCGAGTCAGTATAAGCTCAATTCCAGGTATTTTTTCTTCTGGATGCAGGTCAACTGGCATACCCCGGCCATCATCTTTAACAGATAAAGATCCGTCTTTATAGAGAAGAACATCAATACGACGGGCAAAACCGGCCATTGCCTCATCCACACTATTGTCAATAACTTCCTGTGCCAGATGATTTGGCCGTTCAATCTGGGTGTACATTCCAGGACGCCTTTTTACAGGGTCAAGACCATTTAAAACTTCAATGTCCTGTGCATCATAGGAGCTTGCTGCCATTTATTTCTTTTACCTTACTTATTTGTCTGTAGTAGTATCATTAATTGTGTTTTTTTTATTAAAAACGAATCAAAACCGAATTGGCTTAAAATCACTATTTAACGTATAATCTGTCGCCATTATTCCAGAAATTTCTATATCTTGCTATGTCTTACTGGCAAATTTATTCTGGCAATAATATTCCAGACCTATTTTTGCAAAGCCCTGTTTTTTACTAAAACATTTTACTAAAGAATGAATTCATGCATAGTCTAACATTATTATTATTGCTACCGGTCATTGGCGCAATAATCATCAGCATATTGCCAAGTCAATCAACCTTGATTCGAACAGCAGCCATAGCATTTGCCTCTATAACTCTTCTTTATGCCATCAGCTTTATTTTTGCCTTCGATACCAATAGCAGTGCCCTTCAATTTAGTAAAATTGTCCCCTGGAATACTCGAATGGGTACTTCTTTTGCTCTGGGCATTGATGGTATTTCATTTCCTATGGTTTTACTGGCCACTTTATTATGTTTTATTGCCATTATCGCTTCCCAGAGCATCACCGAACGAACCAAAGGCTATTATCTACTCATGCTGCTGCTTGAAAGTGCCATGCTGGGTGTTTTCATGGCTCAGGACTGGTCACTGTTTTATGTTTTCTGGGAATTTACTCTTATCCCGTTATTTTTTCTGATTGATCGCTGGGGTGGCAAACGCCGCAGCATGGCTTCACTTAACTTTGTCCTCTATACCATGGGCGGCTCTGTTTTTATGCTGTTAAGTCTGCTGGTTTTATTTGATGCCACACCCGGCCACTCATTTGCCATGGATGCTATGCTCGAAGGTGCCCGGGCACTACCAGAACAAACACAGGTTTTGATCTTTCTTGGGTTTTTAGTCGGTTTCGGGGTCAAAATGCCCATTTTCCCTATACATGGCTGGTTACCTCTGGCTCATGTTGAAGCACCTAGTCCTGTCAGTATATTACTCTCTGGTATTTTATTAAAAATGGGCGCTTACGGTCTCATCCGTACCGCATTTATGCTGCCTGAAGCCGTTTTATCCTTACAGACATTTTTGATGGTTTTAGCACTATTCAGTCTGATTTACGGAGGCTTATTAGCCTGGCGGCAATCGGATTTAAAGGGCATGATTGCTTATTCTTCCATCAGTCATATGGGCGTTGTATTATTAGGCATTGCAGCATTAAATATTTCAGGTATCACCGGTGCCCTGATGCAAATGGTCGCCCATGGTCTGGTGGCGGGCGCTTTATTTTTACTCATCGGTCTGTTGTATGAGCGCACTCACACCCGGGAAATCACCGATTATAGTTCTCTGGTTAAGATAACCCCTCGATTTGCAGTGTTTACCTCTTTAGCCTTTCTTGCGGCCGTAGGCATGCCCGGTACAGCAGGTTTTATTGCTGAACTTCATATCATTATCGGCGCTTTTGAACAGTGGGGCTGGACCGTCATACTGGTGAGCATTGGTGTAATGATCAGTGCAGCCTATGCGGCCCGAACCATGGGACGTTTATTTACCGGTCCCAGCCACGGGAATATGGATGGTATCAGTGATTTAAAACCAGTTGAGTTATTTGCCGCCAGTATTCTGGTATTTGGATTTTTATATCTTGGTTTTTTCCCAGGATTCACTCTGGATTTAATGGGTGCTTCAGCTAATAATTTTAGTCAACTATTTACGAGCTTAAAATAAGGGAGTTTATTCAAAATGCCAGATTCTAGCCAAACTTCTGCGACTCAAAGCTCAGTTCAAAGTAATTCAATCCAGAACAGCCATGGCAAAACAGGCAATATGGATGACATGCGTGATCAGATACTGCATTTAATTGAGCATCTTGAGCATGTCCTGCCAGCACAGGCCTCTATCAAAGATTTTGTCCATCACAATACTCTCCACGGTTATCAACATCTGGCCTTTCCTGAGGCTCTGGCTCAATCTAAAGCAACCACAGGTGCCAAAGGTTATCTCAGTAATGAGCAATTTCGCCAATATTTTTCTCAGGGCCGAATTACCCTTAAAGACCTGGAAAATGTCCTTGCAGAACAGAGTAACCTGGAGCTGGATAAAATCATTTATTCACATAATGACCAGAGTATCAGTCATAAAGACATCATCTTCAGTACTTTGCTTTATTCGCTAAAACCTGTCACCAACTGCCAGTTAACCTGGCAGATTGAAGAACTTCAAGCTCTGAAATCCTGTCAGAATGATTTGACTCAGGAGCAATGTCAGGCATTGATAAGCCGTTCCGAGCAAAAAGAAGAAGTTGTTATTTCAGAACTCTGGCAGAGCATTTTAAAAGCCCTAAAGCTGGATCATCTATTGTTGCATCCAGAAGATATGATTGATATATCACCAGATCGTGCTGAAGAAATGCTCAACCAACAGGTCAAAGGCAGCAATAAAAAAGATGCCGGCCGTTCTCATATTCATAAGCAGGTACAAAAGGAATCTAAAAAGCTCCTGAGCAACCTTCTGGATAGTATCGGACAAAAAAATACACTCAGTGGTTTCATTAAAGCCCTCACAGGTGTTGACTTAATGGATGATATCCGGCCAGTTCTATTACGTTACCTGGCTTCTTATTTAGATCAGGGCATGGCAGCCTGGAATCACAACTTTCAGGAACAGGGCTTTTATGCTTTCTGGAGACAAAGTGCTCATGAAGATCTGGCCTGGATATTTGAAGAGCTGGATGACTGGAGTGATAATCTGGATGCTCTGTCCGATGATCCCATGGACACCATTGTTCAGGAACTGCAGCGTCAGGGAATCAATAAAAACCGCTGGACAGCTTATCTTGAACGTCTTGCACTGGAGTTACCCGGCTGGTCAGGAATGTTCCTTTGGCGGCATACAAAACCCGGCTATGATGGTCTGACTACACCAGTTAATATGTTGGACTATCTGGCTGTACGTCTGGTATTAGAACGTATTTTTGCGCAAAGAGTCTGTAGTGAATATTGGCGTACAGAAGCCAGTTTAGAAACACTTCGATATTATTTTCGTCATCGCAGCTCTGATTTTCTGGTTCGCTACACGCTCCATAATGAGCGCCTGCCTGAATATTTATCCACTCTTTCAAGCCATCAGATTGAACGCTCTAAAACCAACCATTCCAATGAAGATAACTGGCTAAAACTGGCTAACATGATCTGGACCTGGCAACAAAGTCCAGTGGGTACCAAAACACCGGGTTATCGTGTCAGCAAACATGCCTGGCCTCTGTTTCGTCTGTTTCAGTATATTGGTTTTACTGCCCAGGATATCAGCGCATTAGAACAAACACAGATTGATGAAATATTTACTTTAATCAATCAGATGGATGAAGACACCAGTGGTTTTATCTGGCTACAGGCCTATGAGCATCACTACCATGAGATTTATTTCAATACACTGGTTGATAATGAAGGACGAGGACGCTGGAAAGAGCGTAAAGAACTGCCGGATGCACAGCTGGTTTTCTGCATGGATGATCGAGAGGAAGGTATTCGCCGCCATCTGGAAGAATTAAATCCTAATATCGAAACACTCGGTGCTGCGGCTCATTTTGGTATGCATATTAACTGGCAAGGTCTGGATGAAGATAAGGCTTCGCCCTTGTGTCCTGTGGTCACAGTACCCTGTTATGAGTTCCAGGAAGTTGCCCATCAAGGGCAGGATAAATTGCTGGCTAAACACAAGAAAAAGCGCCACTGGCGTTTACAGACTAAAGCACTCATCCAACAGGAAACACGCCGTAATTTATTAAGCACAGCAGCCCTTATTGCACTGTCAGCACCTGCGGCACTAGTGACCCTGATTGGAAAAGTCTTTATTCCCAGGCAAACGGGTGAACTGGCCGAGTCATTACGGGATAAATTTGATTTAAGCATTGCTACAGAAGTGTCCGTTAATTGCCAGCATGAAAAAGAAGAACCAAAACCTGGAGATGAGCAAATTGGTTTTACCGACTTAGAGCAGGTCGACAGAATTGAAGGCTTTCTCCGCAATATTGGTCTGGCTAGTGGCTTTTCCCCTTTTATTGTCATTGTTGGCCATGGTTCTATCAGCCAGAATAATCCTCATCTGGCCGCTTATGATTGTGGTGCCTGCAGCGGTCGCCATAGCGGCCCAAATGCCCGAACCTTTGCCACCATTGCTAATCGACCTGAAATTCGTGTCTTATTAAAACAACGTGGTCTCGATATTACTAAAGACACCTGGTTTTTAGGAGCTGAGCACAATACTTGTGATGAAAAATTCACCTGGTATGATACCGATCAAATTCCTGACAAATTGAAAAATTCATTTGAAAAAATGAAATCAGATACTTATGAAGCCAGTCAATGGTCAGCTCATGAACGCTGCCGCCGTCTGGCCTCAGCCCCAAATCCACAAAATACCCCTAAAGAAAAGGCGCTTAAACATATTATTGGTCGTTCCTATGACTTCAGTCAGGCCCGTCCCGAATTAGGCCATGCCACCAACGCAATCTGTTTTATTGGGCGCCGCAGTGCTACACAGGGAGCCTTTTTTGACCGCCGTATCTTTTTAATCTCCTATGATCCCAGCACTGATCCAGAGGGAAATCTTCTCGAAGGACTGCTTCTGGCCAATGGCCCTGTGGGTGCCGGTATCAGCCTGGAGTATTACTTTTCAACGGTGGATAATGAACGCTATGGGAGCGGCTCTAAAATTACCCACAATGTCAATGGCTTGTTCGGTGTTATGGATGGCAGCAGTGGTGATTTAAGAACTGGCCTGCCCAAACAGATGATTGAAATTCATGAAGCCATGCGTTTACAAATTGTCGTTGAACACAGCATCGAAGTGTTGACTAAAATCTATACAGCCCAACCAGCCCTGCAAGAACTTATTGGTAAAGGCTGGATTTTACTCACGGCCAAAGATCCGGACAGTGATAAAATCACCCAGTTTAAACCCGATAAAGGTTTTGTCCCGTGGACAGGCAAACAGGAGAAAACACCTGAAGTAAAAGCCTCTTCCCAATGGTATGCCGGCCATAGCAATGCCTTAAGTCTGGCATTAATCAGCCAGCCTGAAGGTGATAACATTCGCGGGCGTCAGACAGAACAGACCAAGGGAGAAAACCAATGAACGAAGCAAACTCAATACTCAAAGCGTTTGTCTGGTTAATTCCTTTTTTACCCATGCTGGGTGCTTTAGCCATTGCGATTGGTTTTATCAGCGGTAAAAATCGAGGTGAGTCCGGTGAAAAACAAACCACCTTAATTGCCAATGGCACAGCTCTGCTGTCTTTATTAATTGTCCTTGCTGTTGATTTACATGCCATCGTTATTGGCATTCCAGGCCACCTGGAACTGGCACAATGGTTCAGCAGTGGTGATTATCAAATCACCTTAAGTTTTAACCTGGATACTTTTGCTTTAGTCATGATGACTCTGGTAGCGGTTATTTCTGTTCTGATGATTCGTTTTTCCGTCAATTATATGCACCGTGAAGCAGGCTATCAGCGATTTTTCATGATTATGAGCCTGTTTATGGGAGCTATGCTGCTCATTGTAATGGCTGGCAATCTGGTTCTGATGTTTACCGGCTGGGAGCTGGCAGGTGTCAGCTCCTATCTGCTCATCGCTTATGTTTATGATCGCCCGATTGCAACTAAAAATGCCACACGGGTTTTTATTACCAATCGTATTGGTGATGTCGGCTTTATCATTGCGATATTTCTTTCATTTCATCTGCTCAAGACATTGGAGTGGAATGAAATTCTCAGCGATGCCAATTCATTAAGTCCATTGGGCAGCAATATCCTGGCGGCCAGTTTTCTCCTTGCGGCTATTGCAAAATCAGCTCAAGTGCCTTTTGCTCCGTGGATATCTCGCGCATTAGAAGGGCCGACACCATCAAGTGCCATCTTTTATGGTTCTCTCATGGTTCATGCCGGCGTTTATCTCATCATTCGCCTGCAACCTGTCCTGGATAATGCCCCAATTATTATGACCACTATGACCATGATTGGTTTACTCACAGTCGCATATGGATTTTTCTGTAACCTGGTGCAAACCGACGTAAAAAGTAATTTGATTTTTTCCACCACATCACAGGTGGGTCTGATGTTTTTTAGTTGCGGCATGGGCTGGTTTGAATTAGCCAGCTGGCATCTGGTATTACATTCAATCTGGCGAGCTTATCAATTTTTACATGCGCCAGCCATGATGCACATGATGGATCGCAAAACACGCCCCATCCATCCCTTATTAAAAAAACAGGGCTGGTTATACACAGCAAGCTTACAGCGTTTCTGGCTTGATCCAATAGCAGACTGGCTTTTAGTCAAACCCATTAAAAGCATTGCCCACGACACCGAACGCTTTGATGAAAAAGTGATTAATCGCTTGGTAGGTTTGCCAGAACAAACCAGTGCCATCACTTCCATTGCCGATTGGGAAATGCATAAATCTGCTTCTGAAATGAGTGCGGCAGAGAAGTATGAAATCAGTCGGGGTCATGGTATTGCTGGAAAAATTCTTGAAAATCTGGCTGACATGCTCTTCTGGTTTGAAGAGCATCTGGTTCTCAAAAGTGGTGGTGATGGTCTGCTTAAATTGCTTAATGTGGTGGGGCATTACCTGCTCCAGATTGAAGAGCTACTCAGCCAGCCACGTTATTTAATATTACTAATCCTGACTACCTTTGTAGTCATCATTTAGGGAGAGGCAAGTGACTATTACTGAAATTCATTGGGCTTCTCAGTCAGCCTATCCCATATTAAGCACCTTGCAGATCATCCCGTTATTAGGACTCTTTGTTTTATACGGCTTCCGCAATTCAAAACACTTAATGAATGTTGGTATTGCCCTGACTGTTTTGGAAATGTTTTTTGCTGTTGATTTATTCAGACATTTTGATCAGACAAATTCAGCAATGCAGTTCTCAGAGCAACTCACTTTGCTCTCACCACTTTCATATCATACCGCCGTTGATGGCATGAGTGTTTTATTTATGCTCCTCACAGCCCTGTTAAGTATTATGGTCATGATCTATTGCAGTATTATTCCACTTGAACGACCAAAGCACCTGCCTTTTACGATTTTAATTATTGAAGCCTGCCTGATGAGCTTATTTACCACTCTCGACCTGATGTGGTTTACCCTGATATCTTTTATTGAGCTGTCTTTAATTGGTTATATGTTACGCCGCTGGGCCACTTCACCTGAACGCGATCTGGCTATAGCCCGTTATCTGCAGTTCATGCTCTCCGGTCTTTTTCTTCTTGCCGTAGGCGTTTCAATGCTGGGCTGGAACTATACCCATGAAACAGGAAGCGCCTGGACCTTTGACCTCATGCTCCTTAAAGACGTTGCTGTGGATGAAAATATCCAGTCCATCATCTTTTTTCTACTATTCTATGGTCTTGGTATTCGCATTCCTATTTTTCCTCTACATGGCTGGCTGCCGCTTACGGCAGAGCATGGCACAGTCGCTATGGCTCTGGTTTTGCTGCTGGGGTTAAAGGTGGGCATCTATGCTTTAATACGTTTTGTTTTACCGCTCCTGCCGGAAGCAGTCATTCAATGGCATGAATATGTTGTCACTTTTGCAGTAGCTGGTGTTTTTTATGCTGCAGTCATGGCGATGATGCAGGCAAATCTGCGCAGACTACTTTCATTTGCAGTTGTCAGCCATACCAGCGTCCTTATTATCGGCTTGTTCAGCCTGAATCAAACTGCCTTTGAAGGAGCCATATTACTGTCAATTAATTTTGGTCTGGCAACCTCTGGGCTGTTATTTATGACGGGTTTTGTATTCTGGCGTACA
This sequence comes from Gammaproteobacteria bacterium, assembly GCA_016744375.1. Taxonomy (GTDB): domain Bacteria; phylum Pseudomonadota; class Gammaproteobacteria; order GRL18; family GRL18; genus GRL18. The sequence goes on along the minus strand of JADGEM010000018.1, from coordinate 40,096 downwards.
AACACAATGTTATTAAAAAAACTGGGCGGGCTATTTGACCATATTCCCTTTATCGGCATCACCTTTTTAATCTCCGGCCTCAGTATTGTGGGTATGCCCGGCACGCCTGGATTTGATGCCGCACATTTAATACTTGAAGCCTCAATTCATCGCTTTGGTGCACTCATTACTATCGCCGCTGCACTGGGTAACGTTGTGGCTGCAGGATTTTTACTCTGGGCCTTCCAAAGAGCATTTTTATCCCCCAAAATCGGCAGCTGGCATCAGAAGGCTATTGCCCCGGCATCACGCTCAGAAGAAGTCCTGGCGGCAATGATTATTATTACTTTATTAACCACCGGATTTTATACAGAACCATGGCTTGGCTTAATTGAAAATTCCATGCATGGGCTGGGTGAATTATACAGTCATCTTCATTAGGCTTATAGCAAAACCTTTTACGTCACATTACATAATATAAATACTTTAAGGATTTTCTGATGATTTCAGAAACAACTCTTGCAAACGTTGAATCAGCAATAGGATTTCCTATTCTCAGTCTGTTATTAATTATATTGCCTATTGCATCTGCAATTATTTTATTGACTTCTGATCATTTAAAGGCACGTTGGATTGCATTAATCGCAAACATAATTACGCTGCTGCTCTCTCTGATACTTGTTTTTCAGTTTGATAAAACCAATTCAGGCTTCCAATTTGTTGAACGTTTACCCTGGATTCCCAGCCTTAACATTGATTATATTGTTGGCATTGACGGCATATCAATCCTTTTTTTACCACTAACCAGTTTATTATTTATGGGGATAATTATTGCTTCCTGGAATAGTATTCGAACCATGCCACGTTTATTTTTTATTTTACTGCTGCTATTACAAACAGCAACGCTCGGCATTTTTATTTCACTCAATACAATCCTCTTTTTCTTATTTTGGGAGCTGACATTAATCCCTATTTATTTCCTGATTATTTACTGGGGGATCGGTCCCAACAGGCGCTATGCTGCAGTGAAATATACGATGGTTATGATGGCAGGCGGCGTCCCTCTACTCTTTGGTTTTATTCTTGCGGCCTTTGAACATGCAAAAGTAGCTTCTGGTGAACTGGTATTTGACTACATAAATCTATTAAATAATCCATTACCGGTAGAGCTTCAAACCACTATTTTCTTTCTACTTTTATTGGGATTTGCTTTTAAAGCGCCCATTTTTCCTTTACATACCTGGCTGCCCGCCATTGCAATGGAAGGACCTGCAAGTATTGCAGCAATTATGACAGGACTAAAACTAGGGGCTTACGGTCTGATCAGATTTACTGTCCCCTTAGCACCAGATGCGGCTCAAAATTTTCATTGGTTATTAGCCGGGCTTGGGATTATGGGCGTTCTGTATGGGGCAGTACTTGCAATCAGTCAAACAAACTTACGTAAAATGCTTGCCTTTTCTAGTGTCAGCCATGTGGGTCTGGTCATTTTGGGGATCGCATCATTCTCAACTCAGGGGCTTCAAGGTGCTTTATTTCAGTTATTTAATTTTACTCTGGTCGCTGGTGGTCTTTTTATTCTTATCGGCTTTCTACATCATCGCACCGGTTCAACTGAATTATTAAGTTTAGGAGGTGTTGCAAAAACAATGCCTTTACTGGCTAGTTTTTTCTTTATCTTTGGCCTCGCAGGTTTAGGGGTACCGGGAACCAATGGTTTTATTGCTGAAAATTTAATTCTTATCAGTGTCCTTGAAACCCATACGGGTGCTGGAATTGCAGCTTTGATCGGAATCGTTCTTGCGGCTGCTTACTTTCTAACTATTTATCAACGAGCATTTTTAGGACCTGTGAAAAATGATGTGATCATTACGGCAATGGATTTGCGAACACGGGAATTACTACTTGCCATTGCTTTTGGACTGCTCATTATTATATTTGGAATTTTTCCTGATATCATTCTTGACGTGACCAAAGGTGCCAGTGCAAGCTGGATAGATTTATTAGAATAACTTATTCTATTTCCTCTACCAACCGAAACCCCTGTTCATTGCTTAAATAGGTTGGAAAATTGTTATAACGAACATAGGATCTTAGGATCGCACTGAATGAATTCCAACCTCCCCCCCGGACAGCCATTGTTTTTCCATTCAGGTCACTTTTATCTGCACAATAGCGTTCTTCACCATTGTATTGGCGTGTATATACAGAGCAGGTCCATTCCCAGACATTACCAAAAAGATCATGAATTCCATATTTATTGGCATCATAGCTACCAATCTCCATGGTTTGATCACTTTCCCAGAAGTAGCGACAATCATCACAGTTCGCATCACCCAGACCTAATAAGTCATTAAATCCAAGCTGACGTTTAAAGCCTGTCCGGGCAACGTATTCCCACTCAGCTTCCGTTGGTAAACGAAAATTTCTATTGGTTTTTTTACTAAGCCACTGTGCATAGTCTGTCGCATTTAGCACAGAAACATTGATAACAGGACGATTGCCACGCCCCCACCCCATATCATCAGGTTTTTTTTGCCCACTTGCTTTGGCAAAAGCATCATACTGAGAAAAGCTGACTTCATATTTCCCAATAGCAAAATCTTTTTTGATTTTAACTTTTTGGGGTGGCTTTTGATCCGGAGAGCCATGGTTGCTACCCATAGTAAATGAACCAGCAGGAACTCTGATCATTTCTGGAATATTTGGCAGTTTAGCAATTTTCTTTTTTTTCTTTGCCTTTTTTGGCTTTTTCTGAGCTAATTTTTTTTCTGTCAGAAGTAATATTCGTTTGGCGTCTGTAAAATATTTACTTTTATTACCGACTGTCTCAGTATATAAACTTAGATTATGTGCTGCTTTTTTGTATTGCCTATTATGAAAAAGTGTTTTCCCATAAAAGTAATAAAAGTCCCGATGTAAGGAGACCTTCATTTTTAGAAGCTGTCTGAACGCTTGTTCTGCACGAAGATAATCCCCCTGATTATAGGCAACAGAGGCTTTTTTTAAATAGTAATTGGCATCTTTTGGTGCCGCAGACGCAGTCGTTAGAAGAGTGCTGAGAATAATAAGGCTATAGATTAAATAATGCTTCATAACTTAATCTTAGTTCAATTCTACTAAAAGTGAGAATTAAACACTTTTTCAATGGAATTTTTACTTTGTTTTCCCGATAATGATTTCTGCTCCATTTGTCGAGAAAATGAATGATAAGATTTTATGGATTTAACCAGATAGGCCTGAACAGGCTCTTTGATGCCTTTTAATTTTAAGGGCGGCGTGGGAATCACAGTGATGCGCTCTTTAATCATTTTATACGTTGCATGACTGATCAATATTCCATCATGCTTAGCTAAATGTTCCAAACGTGCAGCAATATTGACGTTTTCCCCAATCAGGGTGAAATCTCTTCTTGAATGGCGACTGCCGATATCACCTGAAATCACATGCCCAGAATGAATTCCAATACGTATATGGACATCAAGCCCTGTCATTTTTCGCAATTCTGGTAATGCTTTCAGCATCGCAGCAGCGGCACAGACTGAGCGAAAGGCCCCTTCTTCCTGCAAGTCAAATGAGGCAAAAATACCATCTCCGATAAACTTTTCAATTGTCGCATCAAAATGCATTAATTCTTCAACCATTCGGTCAAAAAAAGCATTTAGAAAAACAACCACATCTCTTGAAGCCAGATGACTCGACATGTGGGTAAATTGTACAATGTCTAAAAATAATAAGGTTCTGAATTTATCTTCTGCAATGGGCCCGTTGCCATTCTTATTCTTATCAGAAATATGCGTCACAGTTGAGTCAGGCAAATACTGGCTCATGGCATTTTGGTTGTGCTTTAAACGGGTCTCAGCCAGCACCCGCTCCACTTCAGCAATCATTCTATCTGGTGAAAAAGGTTTGGTAATAAAGGCCTGAATACCAATGGAACGGATTTTTACTTGATCAGCTTTAGAATCTTTACTGGTTTCGATGATAATTGGCAGATTTTCAAATCGATTAGACTGACGTATTCGAGTACATAATTCCAACCCGTCAACATAAGGCATATCATAATCAGTAATCACAAGATCATATTGATTGATATTTAATTTTTTCCAGGCGGACTGTCCATCTTCAGCAATATCCACCTGAAACCCCTGAATTTTCAATGAGTTTTTGAGCTGATAGAGCATCGTTGCAGAGTCTTCTACCACTAAAATCCGTTCCGGGCGACCTTGTGAATTTCTGCTGATCAATAAACGTTCAATACGTGAAAGAAGTTCAGGTACAACAACTTTACGAGTTGCAGAATGATCAGATTTAATAATGTAATCATCTGCACCCGCACTGAAGCCACTCAGAATAGCCTTATCAGTTTGTTGTGAAGACAATAATAAAACAGGAGTTGACAGATGATCCTGCTGACGAATAATTCGGCATAATGTAATACCATCCAGAACGGGCATTTCAACATCACTGACAATTACATCAACTTTTTTACTGCGAATGAGCTTTAATGCCTGTTCACCATTATCAGCTTCAATAACATCATAGCCTTCCTGTTCCAGAAAAGGTTTAATTAATCTTCGGCAGGTTTTACTGTCATCAACCAGTAATAGTTGTGTGTTTTGCTCAAATAAAGGGCTGATAACCTGGTTCAAGTCCTGGCGCGAAAAGGGTAACTGCAGAAATTTATTGGCTCGATGATCAATCGCATGCTCTCGATTAACAGTATTTGATGAAATAAAGATCAGACGAGCCTGGCTGAGTGAGGGATGTGAACGAATTCGATCACACACAGAGAGTCCATCCATATTTGAAAGCATGGCTCTGATAAAGATAAGATCTGGATGACAATCAAGAATTTTCTGGAAATAGTCATCTTCACTTGAGTGGATGGCTTTGATTTTGAAACGGTCACTATCCAGTAAAGATGAAATCAAACCATCAATTGTTGATGAGTCCGTTAATAAAACGGCATTTATTATATGATTATCCATGAAAACTCATGTCGCCCTCAAACCTCACCACATCAATACAAAACCAATCATTGTTAAAAACAACTGAATATTGTCAGGCGAATTATAAAAATATCCTTATAACTAATGTCCTTATAACTATTGTGCAATCCATTTCAAATTGTTTTAAATAATAATTACCCTATACTAGTAGGTTATTATCAATTAAACGTAATAGTTTACTTACCAATATAGTTAATAACACTTAAAAACTCAATCGTTTTCTTAGAAATGTGAGCTAATTCTATAGTTTTTTTGAAAAATATGATAAACACAACTTCTTTTTATCACCATAGTATCCATGCTTAAAAAAGAATGGCTCAGATATTTATGAAAGCCTTTAGCTGTTTATGCAAACCTTTAGCGTGTTTGAAAATGAGTCCTTGCCTTGTTAGATAAAGAGCCCTTTATTTTGTTTGCAAAAATAGGACAGAAGTACAGTTTTTTGTTACATAAGAGAGAAAAATGGCCGTCAATAGTAAACAGATAGATGTTAAAAACCTGGCTCTGGGAATGTATATCTCAAAGTTGGATGTGCCCTGGATCAAAACATCTTACCCCATCGAAGGTTTTTATATTCAAGACCAAAAAGACATCCAGAAACTATCCTCTCTTTGCCAATTTGTCTATATTGATGTTGATTTAACCAAGCTGCGTGTTGACATAAGCCATCTCGAAAATATTTCTTCTGGAAGCACACAAGGACTCAACATCCAATCCAGCGTAGATGAACAAACCATTTACTCCAGCAAGGAGCATAATCACGTTCAAAGTAGAATACAGCTCAAACGTGATCAATCTCTGTATACTGAACGAACACCATTTGAAAAAGAATTTAAAACAGCGAATAAACTTTATGAAAGCATCACTCAAAATGCTGAAAAAGTATTAGAGCAGATCGCTTCAGGTCATGAGTTTGACATCAAACAAGTCAAAACAACTGCAGGGGCAATGGTTGAGAGTATTATTCGTAATCCTGATGCCTTCTTATGGCTTTCTCGACTTAAAGCCAAGGATACACATACTCACAATCGCTCCATCCGAGCCACTATATGGGCCATTGCCTTTGGGCGCCACCTTTCATTACCAAAAACCGACTTAACTGAGCTTTCTATTGCCGTTTTGCTGGCGAATATAGGTAAAGCCCGTTTACCCAGACAACTACTGGAAAAATCAGAAAATCTGGAAGGCGCAGAACGCTCCGTTTATCGAAAGCACATAAACATTTCTGTCAACTTATTAAAAAAAATGAGCCTGTTTTCTAAAGGGACCATTGAAACAGTTGCAGCACACTGTGAACGATTTGATGGTTCGGGGTATCCAAAAAAATTAACTGGAGAGCAAATTATTTTTCCAGCACAAATTGCTGGAATTGTCTGCTACTACGAAAAGATTACAAATCAGCGCGACAGCAAGTATTCTCTGGATGCAACCAGAGCGATGGAGCATCTCTATCAGCTTAGAAACACTAAATTCCAGACCGAACTGGTTGAAGAATTTATTCAGTCAATAGGAATCTATCCAGCAGGATCTCTAATTGAATTAAATTCAAAAGAAATTGCAGTTATTGTCGAACAAAATGAACATCACCGGCTGATGCCAAAAGTCATGATCCTCCGGGACTCACAGAAAAAAAAGATTAGTACATTAAAAATTCTTGATCTTTCAAAGTTAAGTAGAGATAAAGGTGTTTGTCCTAAAATTATCAATAGCATTCCCCTGGGTTCCTATGATATTGACTCAGAAGAAATTATTAATAGCATACATGCGGCGGATAAGAACTGGGTTATGAAAAAATTATTTTCATAGGCTTTATTAGAGCCCTCAGTCAATAGGACAGTGAGACAAGCGCATATTTGATAAAAGATTAAAATAAAAAAGCCCGTAACAATTTTATGTTACAGGCTTTTTTTCACAATAAATAACATCTACTGCCCTATTAAAAAGGGCAAGTATAAATTATTTAGCAGCAGGAGCTGTAGGTGCTACTGGAGCAGCAGGTGCTTGAGCAGCCCATTGCTTCATTCTCTCTTCGTATGCTTTACGAGCAGCCTGCATTTGAGCTTGCTGTTGCTTTTGCATTTCCTGCATACGCTGCTGATGAACTTCCATCTGAGCTTTTTGTTGTGCAGTTGGTGCTGGAGCAGCCATTGGAGCAGGTGCAGCCATAGGTGCTTGCATCACAGGTGCTGGGCGACCATATCCATAACCATCAGTGTTTGCATAGTTATTGTAGCCATTACCACGGAAGTTAGAGTTGTTATAACCATTGTAGTTACTGTTACCGCTTCCATAAGCAGAACCACGAGTGTTGCCTTTACCACGACCACGACCACGAGCTTTGATAGTGATTTCAACATCACCATCCATGTCAGCATCACCAGAACCGTCGCCCCAGCCATTACCATAGCCATTGCCATAAGCATTGTTGTTCATGTTGTTATAGCCGTTGCCATTCCAGTTTGTGTTGCTGTTTCCATCACTCCAAGGACCCCATGAAGATGCAGATACTGACATAGAAGCAGTCGCAGCAACAATCGCTGCAGCAATTAATAATTTTTTCATTTGATACTCTCCAATATTTTATAAAAAATGTAATTTGTTTGTGTTTTGTTTATTATCATCAAATGATGACAACATATGATTTAATAAGGTTCATTCATCATGGATTGATACGAATAAAAGTCTGTTTATTGTTCAATCTCTTTATTTGCATATAATTATATAGAGATAAAACCATATTAGCAAGAATTTATATAAGCTCTTTCTAATATAGCTTCCAAATGGCTCAGAAGCTAAAGGTTCACAGTATTCAGAGGATAAAAAAGAGACTATAAAATAAAAAAAGCCCTGTAAAGGATTTACAGAGCTTTTTTAGAATAATGGTGGGCCGTCGGGGATTCGAACCCCGGACAAATGGATTAAAAGTCCACTGCTCTACCAACTGAGCTAACGGCCCTTCAAAAAAAGAACTAAGCAAATTAATACTCGTCTCTTTAAGATGCGCATATTCTACCGTTTTTATTATTTATGGCAAGCTTTTTTACAATTATTTTACAACTTTTTATAATTGCTTTAGCAGACGCTTAGCCTGTCCCGCTTCAGTGGTACCCGGGTAATCGATTAGGAGTTTATTCAAAGTTTGACGCGCCACTTTTTTATCACCGAGTTCATAGAAACTATAGGCTTTTTTTAGCTCAGCCTCTGCCTTTTTTGGGCTCATGGGATAGACATCAAGTAATTGCTGGTAATCACTTATGGCTTGCGTATAATTCTGCTGAGCATAGCTGGATTCAGCCACCCAGTATTGGGCAATATGTGCATAGTTCCCACCAGGGTATTTATTAATCACTCCCGTAAATGATTCTCTGGCTTTATTATATTGACGAGCTCTGAGTTCATCATAAGCTTTCTGATAAAGATTTTGTTCATCTTTACGTTCTTTTTGAGACATTTTTTGTTTTTTGTAAACAGCAACAGGCTCTTTTTCCGGCTTATTTTTTTCCGGCATGACCTGAACCTCTTCCCGCTCAGTGACACCATATCTTGACTGTGAAACACTAGATTTATCAACAACAACGGGTTGTTCCTGTTTACCATTTAGTGCTTCTTTGGGAGAGGTTGATGGCTCTCCTGATGGTGAAGTACTCATCACTGTTGTTGCAGCACTACCTTCCATCTGGCTTAGACGCCGATTTAAGTCAGTATACAGCTCTCTTTGTTGCTGTTTAATAAGTCGCATCTCATTAGACTGCTCTTCCAGTAAGGCTCTTAGTTGTTGATTTTCTTCCTGGAGTTGCTTCATTCGATACAAAAGTTCCAACTGCTTCTGTGAGCCCATTAAGCGTTCAAGTCGATCCACCCGAATATCTAATGGACGTTTTTTATAAGCAGCTTCAGATTCAGCATAAACAGAAGTAAAACAAGTGCTCACAGCAAATAATGAAACAATTATCAGCGAGCTCAGTAGCACTTGCTTTGAACCACCATTATTATTTAAATAATTTTTTTTAAAAAAAATCATTTTTAAACACAGGGGTTTTAAACTCAATAAAGTCATAAAAAATGCCCACTTAAAATCAATACAAAAGCTCAACCCGGCGGTTTAATTGCCATGCAGACTCACTATGATCCAGAGCCACAGGATTTTCTTCACCGTAACTCCTGACTTCAATCTGCTGCCCCTGAACGCCTGAAGCCGTTAAAAAATCAGCAATAGCGCGAGCCCTTCTTTCACCCAGTGACAAGTTGTATTCACGAGTACCACGCTCATCAGTATGCCCTTCTACTATCATGGTTTTATCAGAGTTTAGTGACAAATATTCTGCATGAGCATTTAAAGCAGATTGACCTTCAGAATTAATCGTAATGCTGTCATATTCAAAATAAATGGTACGCACGGTTAAAGGGCTATTGGGATCGGCCAAAGGATCACCACTATAAGATTGTCCATTCATGGCGGTACCATCCGTCATCCCAGAATCACTATAACCTCCGGTTTGACCTTCATAGCCTTCATCTCCAGGTCTTAATTCTCCATTGGTGCCACCAGTTCGATCTTCAACTGCGGCATTATTGACATCACCTTCTGTATCCGTGGTCGAACAGGCCGTTAAAAATGATAACGGTACCATAATTAATAAAACAGGGATTTTTTTTACTACATTTTGCTGCAAAAAAGAATTCGAGAAAAAATTCATAATATTTGATTCCTATGATTATCGATGACGATAGGGTGACCAGGCAGGCTCTCTGACATCACCGCTCAAAACACGTAAGCGCTGTGGGGAACTACTGCCATCAACTGCAATGGCTTCGAGTATACCTCGACCACGCAATTCAGTTGCATATAAAACCATTTTACCATTGGGTGAAAAAGACGGTGATTCATCTAGTTTAGAATTCGTCAATACATGTAAATAACGAGTCGACAACTCTAAAATCGCTACTCGAAAACTCCCACTGTCACGAGTGATAAAAACCAGTGATTTACCATCCGGGGAGAAACTTGCACCGGCGTTATAGTTTCCTTCATAGGTTAAACGTTTTGGTGTCCCGGCACGACCTTTCTGACTAATGGCAACTTGATAAATTTGCGGCTTGCCTGCCCGATCGGAGGTAAAGATTAAAGACTGGCCGTCCGGTGCCCATGACGGCTCTGTATCAATACCATAATGGCTGGTGATACGTTGTAAAACTCCACTGGCGGTATACATGACATAAATTTCAGAATTGCCGTCTTTGGAAAGTGTCATCGCCAGACGCTTTCCATCCGGTGACCAGACCGGAGCACTATTAATCCCTTTAAACTGAGCAATAAGCTTTCGCTGACCAGATTTCAGTTCCTGAATATAGACCACTGAACGGTTTTTTTCAAAAGAGACATAGGCCAGTCGTTTACCGCTGGGCGACCAGCTCGGAGACATAATCGGCTTTCTGGATTTCAGGATGATTTGTTCACCATAACCATCAGAATCTGCAACCGCCAAAGTGTACACCCGTTTTTTTACATTAACATCATTATTAACAACTACGTAGGCAATTAAAGTATCAAAGGCACCGCGAGTATGGGTTAACTCCTGATAAATTTTATCGCTGATCTGATGTGCAGCACGGCGGAGATTTTTACGCTCAACCGTGTATTGATATTCCAGACTGTTTCTGCCAGTAAAAATATCCAGCATTTTGAATTTTATGTCATAACGCCCCTGGCCCACAGCAACAATCTGACCTATCACCAGATTTTCTGCCCCGGTATTTTTCCAGCGAGCCAGGTTAACAGGGCCGTCCATCTTAGGATGCTCTGGTAACTGATTCGTGCTCAGAGGTGAAAAAACACCACTGCGGGTCAGATCGGAAATGACAATTTGTGCAATATTAACTGGAGCCTTACCGGTTTGTGACCATGAAAAAGGCACAACAGCAATGGGATCAGCACTTTGAAAACCACCGCTAATATCGATTTCAAGTACCGCAAAAACCGGACTGACCAAAAACAACAGGAACGGAAAAATTAAGGATAATAATGTAAGTTTCATTTTCAACTTTATTGTTTGCATTAATTAGCGTCCTGGCTCAAATCGTAATCTCATTACTTCAAATTGTTTAAAAATAACACTATCCGCGGGAACAGGCAATGGTGATGCTTTCCTGACAGCCGTTTCAACAGAACGATCAAAAGAAGCATTACCGCTGCTTTGCGCCACTTTAACTGAAATGACCTTGCCACTGGGCAGTAACGAAATGTCAACCTTACACTTTAGATTGGAAGGGGCATCGAGGGGCTGTCGCCAGTTACGCTCAATTTTCTGTGAAATCATGGCAATATGACGATTAATTATACCTTTACTCAAACGTTTACGCTCAGCAATTGCCCGTTCTTCCTGACGCTTGACTTCTGCCTGGTGCTTCTTTTCTTCTGCTATGCGTTTTTGTTCTGCTTCCTGATGCTTCTTTTCTTTAAGGCGTTGCTTTTCAAGTTTTTCTTTTTTCAACGCTTCCTGACGTTTTTGTTCTGCTTTCTTCTGCTTTGCCTGTGCCGCTTTTTTCTCTGCTTCTTTACGCTTTTTTTCTTGCTCCGCTTTTTTCTTTTTAGCGAGGGCCTTCTTGCGTTTTACTTCTTCCGCTTTAAGTTGTTTTTCTTTTTTTCGACGCAGCTGCTCCTGTTTTTTCTTCTTTTCCTTCAGCGCCTTGGCCTTGCGCTGTTTCTCAAGGCGTTGCATTTCCAGATTGCGCTTCGCCTGTTTTTCCTGCTCAATTTTTTTTATTTCAGTCTCATAGGAGTTAGCATCCACAGAGGTTACCTGAATGATATCACCCTGTTCCATAACAATTTTCTTTGGCTCATCCATTTGCCAGTTAATAAACAAAGCACTCAAAATCATCACATGAAAGACCAGCGCTATGATAAAAGCAGTACGATTTTCCTTAATCCAGTCAATCATCGCTAGAAATCATCTTTAATAACCATTAGTTCGCCTGGCTTTTTTCAATGGTTTTAGTCATCAGCCCAACATTGGGAATACCCGCCTGACTCAATAAAGCCAGCACATCCATAATATAGAAATATTGAACATCTTTATCTCCAGCGACTAAAATAGAAAGTTTGGGACTCTCTAATAATTTATTTTGTATCTGAGCTACCAGTTCATCACGAGCCACAGAGTGTTCTTTTCCCGTACCGAAAGTCAGATAATATTGCCCCTGAACATCAACCTTGACAATTACTGTTTCACTGGGTTTAGGATCCAGAGACTCTGTCTCATTAGCCTGCGGCAAGTCAACTTTCACACCCTGAGTTAATAAAGGAGTTGAAATCATAAAAATCACCAGTAAAACCATCATGACATCAATATAAGGTACGACATTAATATCAGCCATCGGCTTACGGCGCTTTCTGGCCATCAGCTGCGAACCTGACGATTCAGCAAGTTGGAAAACTCTTCCATAAAGGCATCATATTGTGCTTCAATACGCTCAACACTATAGGAAAAACGGTTGTATGCAATCACTGCAGGTATGGCTGCAAATAAGCCCATTGCAGTGGCAATCAAAGCCTCGGCAATACCTGGTGCAACCATCGCCATTGTTGCCTGCTCAACCTGCCCCAGAGCACGGAATGAATTCATTATTCCCCAAACTGTGCCAAATAGACCAACATAAGGGCTGGTTGATCCCACTGTTGCTAAAAAAGGGAGTCCTGCTTCTATTCGATCAACTTCCCGATTCATCGTCACGCGCATCGCCCGTTGTGCACCTTCCAGAACCGCATCACTGTCAATACCAGGCTGTTTATGCAATTTAGCGTATTCTCGAAAACCTGATTCAAAAATGCTGGCCATCCCCTGAGAACCTTTTCTCTGTGCCAATGCTTTATATAAATCCACAAGATCAGCACCTGACCAGAAACGGCGCTCAAATAGATTTGCTTCTTCCCTTGCCTTTTTTATGACAATCCATTTTTGAAAAATCATTGTCCAGGAAATAACTGAAATCAACAGAAGACTGAACAAAACCAGCTGAACCATAAAGCTGGCCCCTCCAACGAGGGAAAGAATTGACATATCTGTATGCATTATTGTTTATCCATATTTTTTTCCATCTACTATCATAACAGCTTAACCCTGCTTTACTGAGAGCTATCTGGCAAATCGCTCATAAATTGCTTTTGGCAAAGGCACTGGCCTTTTTTGTTCGACGCCCAAACTGACGATCTTCACTGTGCCCCGAGTTAAAATTTCTTCATTGCCGTCATTATCCTGCCGGACAATCAGCTGCTCAAAAATAAGGCTGGCCCTGCTTAATTTATCAATTTTACTTTTAACTAATAATGCCTCATTAAACAGAGCAGGTTTTATATAACTGATGGATAATGAGTGAACAACAAATAAGATACCATATTCTTTAACAATATCATCTTGTTCCAGATACATTGATCTCAGCCACTCAGTTCTGGCTCGTTCCATAAAATTAAGATAGTTGGAATGATAAACCACCCCACCACTATCAGTGTCTTCATAGTAGACTCTAACAGGCCAAATAAATTCATTCAAAATCATAACTCTCTTTTGGTTCATCACATGATTGCTTACTTTTTCACACTCCTTGATGCCTGCTATATCGGAGCAACACTTTCTTAGAGCATGGGAGTCCGCTCATGTAAAAAATATTACGCTGTGCATCTATCGTTGCAAGCCAAAGTGTAAATAAGCCATATCTGTTGCAACCCGTCCCCGAGGTGTCCGCATGATATACCCCTGTTGGATTAAAAAAGGTTCCAGAACATCTTCAATCGTCCCTTTTTCTTCACTGATTGCCGCTGCCAGATTATCAACGCCTACAGGGCCACCATCAAATTTTTCAATGATGCTCAACATTAATTTACGATCCATCATATCAAAGCCCATTGGATCAACTTCCAGCATATTTAAAGCACGATCGGCAATATCCACATTAACAAGTCCATCCCCCTTTATTTCAGCATAATCCCGGACACGTCTCAAAAGACGGTTGGCGATCCGAGGCGTACCTCGGGAACGTTTGGCAATTTCACTGGCGCCATGAGGATCAATCTGTATATTCATAATTTTTGCTGAACGACTGACAATATGAGTTAAATCAACAATAGAATAAAATTCCAGTCTTTGCACAATGCCGAAACGATCACGCAGAGGTGACGTTAATAAGCCGGCTCTTGTGGTTGCACCAATGAGGGTAAAAGGGGGTAAATCCAGTTTAATTGAGCGGGCAGCCGGGCCTTCACCAATCATAATATCAAGCTGGTTGTCTTCCATTGCCGGGTATAAGACTTCTTCAACCACAGCACTCAAACGATGAATTTCATCAATAAATAAGACATCACCTTCTTCGAGATTGGTCAGCAAAGCGGCAAGGTCACCTGGACGCTCAAGTACGGGTCCTGAAGTTTGGCGCAAATTAACGCTCATTTCATTGGCAATAATGTGAGATAGAGTGGTTTTGCCCAGACCCGGGGGACCAAAAATAAGCACATGATCTAATGCTTCATTTCGGTTTCTGGCAGCTGGAATAAAGATCTCCATCTGCTCACACACAGAAGGCTGACCGACATAATCTTTCAGAGTTTTTGGACGAATAGCGCGATCGGACTGCTCCTCATTCTGTATTTCAATTGCTGAAATGATGCGTTCATTCTCTAACATAAGAAGCCTGGTTTAGGTTATCTGACGGTGTTTTTCAAAGCTTGTTTAATTAAGGATTCGCTGCTTTGATTCTGTTTATCGAGTTTACTGATCATTTTACTGGCTTCAACGGGTTTATAGCCTAATGCAATTAAAGCACTGGTCGCCTCTTTTATAATATCCTGTCCGGAAATTAAATTATCTGATGCAGTCGTGGTTTTGTCCAGCCCTGCCTCATCTTCCCCTTGCCAGTCATCCAGGCGATCTTTCATTTCTACAATCAACCGCTGAGCCGTTTTCTTACCGATTCCAGGCAAACGAATCAGGCCACTTTCATCATTATTTTTAACCACCTGGACAAATTCATCCGCACTAATACCCGATAAAATGGTTAAAGCTAATTTGGGCCCGACACCATTCACTTTAATCAGACTTTTAAATAATCGGCGTTCAGACTCACAATAAAATCCATACAATAATTGTGCATCTTCGCGAACCACCATGTGAGTCAACAGAACAACGGATTTATCCAGTTCTGGTAAATTGTAAAAAGTACTCATGGGAGCTTGAACTTCGTAGCCGACACCATGTACATCAATCATCAATAAGGGGGGTTGTTTTTGTATCAGAATACCTGACAATCGTCCAATCATAAGAACCTGTAGTTGTGCTTGTATGTAAGTGTTTTACATTTTAAAACGTTTTTTTCTTCGGCCACGAATTGATTTTAGTACTTCTGCAGGGTACCGTTCACTGGCTTTGCTTTTTAGCTCAGTCATTGTCTTTCTAGTATTGGCATGACAAAGGGCGATTGCCAGTGCATCGGCTGCATCCGACTGGGGTGTTTCATTTAAATTCAGTAGAATTTTAATCATGTGCTGAACCTGGGTTTTTGCCGCATGACCTTTTCCGACAATCGCTTGCTTAACCTGGTTTGCTGTGTATTCTGCCACCGGAATATCATCCGTCATCACCGCACAAATTGCTGCACCTCTGGCCTGCCCTAATTTTAACGCTGAATCGGGGTTGCGTGCCAGAAAAACATTCTCTATTGCCATTTCATCAGGTGACCAGTGCTGCACAACCTGACGAATATCATTGAAA
This sequence comes from Gammaproteobacteria bacterium, assembly GCA_016744375.1. GTDB lineage: Bacteria > Pseudomonadota > Gammaproteobacteria > GRL18 > GRL18 > GRL18. Next base: position 24,345 of record JADGEM010000018.1, on the reverse strand, counting down.
ATTATTTTTAATCGGGGAGGTAATGGGCCGCCGCCAGTTTTGATGGTACCACATTCTAAAAAACGAAGTCGGTTCCCTGAGGATTCTATGAGACCATAGCCTGTTTTCAATGATCCAGGGTCGATGCCCAGTATTATTGTTGTATTAGGGGGTGTTAAGATGATCAGCTTTCCTTACAATTAAAAAGCAAAACCTCAAAACCACTATGGCATCGAGAATAAATGGATGAGCCTAGCTAACTTTAGCCTTCGGCCAACTGCACCATGACTTCATCCGAAAATTCAGAATTTGAGTAAACATTCTGCACATCATCCAGATCTTCCAGCATATCCACCAGACGCATTACCTTCTGTGCATCCTCAAGCTCCAGGTCAACACTGGTTGATGCTTTCATGGTCACTTCAGCCATTTCCGGATCAAAACCTGCAACAACCATAGCATCTTTAACATCCATAAAATCTTCAGGCACTGTAGTCACATCAATGGAACCATCATCATTGGTCTCAACATCTTCTGCTCCAGCTTCTAGTGCAGCTTCCATAATCGCATCTTCATCACTACCGACAGGATAGCTTAGAATACCAATTTTACTAAACAAATAGGAAACTGAGCCATCAGTACCCAGATTGCCGCCTGATTTGGTAAAAGCATGGCGCACTTCAGCAACGGTGCGATTACGATTATCAGTCAGACAGTCAACCATAACAGCGACACCATTTGGGCCATAACCTTCGTAACGAATTTCATCAAAGTTTTCGCCATCCGTATCACCTGCACCACGTTTTACAGCACGCTCAACTGTGTCACGAGTCATATTGGCACGTAATGATTTATCTATAATCGCTCTTAATCGAGGATTAGCATCCGCATCACCACCACCCAGACGAGCAGCCACTGTGATTTCACGAATGAGTTTAGTAAACAATTTACCACGTTTTGCATCCTGCCCTTTTTTACGATGCTGAATGTTTGCCCACTTACTATGACCTGCCATGAAAACCTCTTTTCTCTTTCATTAAATACTGCTGTGCCCGTTATTCTTTAGCTTTCAGCTAACTTCTCAGTCAAAACTTCACGTTTTTTAATTCCCAGCTCTTTCAGTTGAGCAGGACTCACTTCTGATGGTGCTGATGTCAGCAAACAAGCTGCGGATTGTGTTTTTGGAAAAGCCATGACTTCACGAATTGAACAGGCACCCGTCATCAACATCACCAGGCGATCCAGGCCAAATGCGATACCAGCATGAGGCGGGCAGCCGTATTTCAAGGCATCTAATAAGAAGCCGAATTTGTCCTGTGCTTCTTTGTCGTCAATTCCCAGTAATTTAAAGACACTTTCCTGCATCGCCTGCTGATGAATACGAACGGAGCCACCGCCCAGTTCTGTACCATTGAGGACCATATCATAGGCTCTGGACAGACTATCACCTGGGTTATCCAGTAAATCCTGTGGATTATCACTGCTGGGGGAAGTAAATGGGTGGTGCAATGCTGTCCAGCGTTTAGCACTGGCATCGTATTCAAACATCGGGAAGTCAACAACCCAGAGAGGCTGCCAGCCATGTTTGACCAACTCCAGATCCTGAGCAACTTTAACACGCAAAGCTCCAAGAGCTTCGTTAACAACTTTTGCTTTATCTGCACCGAAGAAAATTAAATCACCGTCTTGTGCACCAGTTCTTTCTAAAATAGTGCTCAGGGACTCATCAGGAATGAATTTAACAATGGGTGACTGCAGACCTTCACGACCCGCAGCAATTTCATTCACTTTTATGTAAGCTAACCCTCTAGCACCATAAATTGAGACATATTTGGTATATTCATCAATCTGCTTACGTGTCAGTGCCGACCCATTGGGTACGCGCAATGCGGTAACACGGCTATTGGGATCTTTTGCAGGACCGGAAAAGACTTTAAAATCAACATCGGTCAGCACATCAGCCACTTCAACCAACTCCAGATCAATACGCAAGTCTGGCTTATCACTGCCGTAACGATTCATTGCTTCAGCATAAGTCATACGTGGAAACGGATTAGGCAGCTGCTGTTCTAACACTTTGGCAAAGATAGAGCGCATCATATCTTCCATCATCGTCATCAGTTGCTCTTCTTCCATAAAGGAAGTTTCGATATCAATCTGAGTAAATTCCGGCTGTCGATCAGCACGTAAATCTTCATCGCGAAAGCAGCGAACGACCTGATAGTAGCGATCCATTCCCGACATCATAAGCAGCTGCTTGAATAACTGAGGCGATTGGGGCAAGGCAAAAAATTCACCCTGATGAGTTCGGCTGGGAACAAGATAGTCGCGAGCACCTTCTGGTGTTGCCTTAGTCAGAATAGGAGTTTCAATATCAAGGAAACCACTATCATCAAGATAATTACGCAGCATGCGGGTGATTTGTGAACGCAGTTTTAGACGCTTTTGCATTTCAGGACGACGTAAATCAATGTATCGGTAGCGTAACCGGTGTTCTTCAGAGACGTCTTCATCATCCAGTTGGAATGGAGGGGTTTCTGAGGCATTCAGAACCGTCAGATCCAGAGCCAGAACTTCAATCTGCCCTGTTAACATTTCAGCGTTTTCTGTTCCCTGCGGACGTTGACGAACCTTGCCTTTAATCTGGATAACAAATTCATTACGAATTTTTTCAGCCAGCATAAACATTTCAGGGATATCGGGATCAAAAACAATTTGTGAAATACCTTCACGATCTCTGAGATCGACAAAGATCACACCACCATGATCACGGCGACGATGCACCCAACCACTGAGAATAACTTCCTGATCAATGTTTTCTTGTGTTAAGTGCCCGCAATAATGGCTTCGCATACCCTGTTTCCTGATTATAATTCACGTTTATCTATATAAAACCGGTAATTTTAAGCTTTGTTTGCTCAGACTACAAGGGGTATATTACTTTGACGCACCACCACTGCAAGAGCTGTCGGAACCACTACTTTTTTTGCTGTTTTTATTATTTTTAAAATCAGTTTCATACCAGCCGCTGCCCTTAAGACGAAAACCGGCTGCAGAGATCAGCTTTTTCAACTTTGATTCTTCGCAGACAGGGCAATCTTTCATGGGATCATCTGACATTTTTTGTATCAATTCCATCTCATGACCACAACCATCACAACGGTATTCATAAATTGGCATATTTTTTCCTAAATTTAGTATTAAATCATAGTTTGGGATAAGTGGAACTGATTACAAGCTTTGCCTGGAATTGCTCATCTTCATAACATGGACAAACCGTCCATGTTCCAGAAATAAGAATATTGAGGAAGGAAATTAGGATTCTCTTTTAGCTCTTAGCTGCTCCGACTGCAGGCGCATAATGTGTTTTATGATTTGGTCAACTTCTACATCTGAAATATCAACAAAGCCAATAGAAATGCGATAGGGAAAATCGCCATTTTTTTCACTGGAAACCTGAATCACTCGCCCTGTCAGGTGCAGACATAATAAATCAGTGGACAGAATCATATCCATAGCAATTAAAGTCCCCTGTTTGAGCTTTTCATCCGAGCCAAAAGCCAGACCTCCAGCACCAAGATTAATTTGTCTCTGCGGTTCTAAATCAGAGCCACTATCTTTAAATAAATACATTTGAGCCAGTAATTCTACTTTATTGTCCAGCCCTTTCAGATAAGTTGCGATATCCGCTGAATGATCACTGATGCGCCCCAGAGCAACGCTCATCTGCTGATTCATCTGACCAAATAATTCAATCATTTCAAATGCAGTTGAAATTTTTTTGCTGTCATCGACTGGTTTGTTTTCCAGTTCTTTTTTTATAACATGATACGAAAAGATGGCACTATCATCGATTCGATAATATTGGCGCCGCTCATCAGTTTGAACACTTGAATTCATACTATCCCTCAAAATTGAATAAAGCTTGGTGTCTCTTCTACTGCACCCGGAGCATTTACATTGTTTGAATTTGAACCACGACTATTTCTGTTCCCAGGACGCGTCTTCTGTACACTATTTCCGGTTTTGCCTTGATTCTTTGGCTCTCTTTTGTTCCTGTTCTTCTCTGCACGGCCGGCCTTGCCATCAGATGCTCCAGAATTATCATCCGGTGTTATCCCAAGATCCATTTTGCCTTGTGAAATAATAATTTCGACACGACGGTTTTTTGCCCTCTTGTCAGGTGTGTCATTATCAACCAGCGGCCTGGCATCTGCAAAACCCTGAATACTGAAGCGAGATTTCAACAGTCGATCATCCAGCAGCAGCTCATGGGTCACTGCAACCGCACGTGCCGATGACAAAGCCCAGTTTGACCGAAATTGTGCTGTATTAATAGGAATATCATCGGTGTGACCAGCAACAATAATATTACCTTGTGTGCTGCTTAATTCTTTAGCAATAATTTCAAGAATTTCAATAAAATCATCCGTGAGCCTGGCTGAACCTGCTGAAAAAGAACCTTTATCACGGATGCGAATGACAATACTATCGTCTTTCGCTTCCACATCAATCATCTCTGCTTCAATTTCCTGTTCCAGGGCAGCACTTAATGCATCGGCTTTTTCTTTAATTTTGTTTTCCTGCAGTTGATCCATTTTTTGCTGCAGTTCACTTAATTCCTGTTCAACCTCAACAATTTCTGCTTCGACTTTACTCAGTTGTTTCTTTAAACCCTCCGCCTCTGCAACTGCTTCAGACATATTCTCCATCTTGTCTTTGAGCTCTTTGCTTTCATCCTGCAATTGTTCCAGTTTATTAATAAGCTTAAGCTCCTGCTGGGTATCATCACTGGTGACTTGTTTGACTTCATTGATAACAGTAGGCTGAGGCGGGGCAGGACTGAATTCTCTGGCAACAATATTCACCCCTTTGGGAATTTCAACCGCTTTAATATCGCGTTGCACACCAAAGGCCACTTTAAGTGAACCGGCAATTTGTTTGAATTTCTGTACATCCATCTCTGCAAAAGAGAGCAGCAGTACAAAGAAGCACATCAGGAGGGACATGAGATCGGCAAATGTTAAAACCCAGGCAGGAATGCCTGCCGGGCATTTGCAGGGTTGCTCGTCATCCATCCAAAAACAACTTGTGTATTATAATCAGATAATTATTTATCATTATTCTCATTTCTAAGATAAAATTGATCACAGTCTTATTGGCTGAAGGCTCCTATTCAGCAACTGCACGCTGACCTTCAGGTAAATAAGTTTGCAGCATTTCACCCATGACTTTAGGATTAATGCCTTCCTGAATAGCACCAATGATCTCAAGAATCAGAGTTCTGCTCAAGCGCTGTTGATCCATCACAAAGGTTAATTTGTCCGCAAGAGGGATACAGACGGCATTTGCTAAGACAGCACCATAAAGAGTAGTTAGTAATGCGACCGCCATTGAAGGGCCAATGGTTTTTGGATCATCCATATTTGCCAGCATGCCCACCAGGCCGATCAACGTACCAATCATGCCCATTGCCGGCCCCATATCCGCCAGTTTCATTAAAAATTTCTGTCCCAGTTCATGACGTTCTACGGCAAGGTTGATATCTTTAGATAACATCCGTTGTACAAAATCCGGTTCATGACCATCGACACAAAGGCTAATGCCTTTTTGCAAAAACTCATTAGGAATTTCCTGGCCTTCAAGACCCAGAATACCTTCTTTTCTGGCAATAGTGGCTAGTTCAACACCTTTTTCAATCAGCTCATTAGAACTTTCAGGTTTATTTAAAATTGCTTTTAAGACGACTTTAAATGAGCTAATGGTCGTTCCCAGAGGAAACATAGCCACTACTGCAAATGAAGCACCACCAAAAACCACCAGCATTGACGGCACATTAATAAATAAAATAATGCCGCCACTGAGAACCATTGCCACTGCAATAATGGCTAACGCCCCAATAATTCCAATGACTGTTGCTATATCCACTCAATAACTACCTTTCTAATGCACCAATAAATATTTTGTTTTAGTATATGACTATTCTTTTGATCTTTTGACGAATTCTTTTAACTGGTGTCTAGGACACTAGTTAAAAGAATAGCCAAAATTCCAGAAATAACAACAGCAATCCATTATTTTAAACAAATTATATGTCAAAACAAAAATCAATACTAATTACCGGCTGTTCATCAGGAATCGGTCTGTGCTGTGCTCATGAACTCAAGAACCGCGGTTATCGGGTATTTGCTAGCGCACGAAAAACTGAAGATGTTACGGCACTACAAGAACAGGGATTTGAAAGCCTACAACTTGATCTGGCCAGCAGTGAATCAATAAACAAAGCAGTTGATGTGGTTTTAGAACTCACTCAGGGACACTTATATGCTTTATTTAATAACGGTGCTTATGGCCAGCCCGGGGCCGTGGAAGACTTACAACGCAATGTTTTAAAACAGCAATTTGAAAGCAATGTCTTTGGTACTCAGGAATTAACTAACCGAGTAATCCCTATTATGCGTCAGCAGGGTTATGGCCGTATTATCTATAATGGTTCGGTACTGGGCATTATTTCCCTTCCCTTTCGCGGCGCTTATAATGCCTCTAAATATGCAATTGAAGGCCTGGCAGACACACTCCGATTAGAGCTTTATGGCAGTGGTATCAGAGTCTCTATCATTGAACCTGGCCCCATTACCAGCGCATTTAGAAAAAATGCTTTTGAAAAATACCAGGAAAATATTAATAAAGATAATAGTTTTTTTAAAAACAATTATGAAGGGATGGAGAGACGTTTAAAAAAGAAAGGCCCCGCTGCACCTTTCACCCTGCCTCCAGAAGCCGTATATAAAAAGCTGGAACATGCTCTGGAAAGCACTCATCCCAGAGCTCATTATTATGTTACCTTTCCAACTCATTTGTTTGGTACATTAAAACGAATACTGCCTGCTAAGGGAATGGACTGGATACTGAGGAAGGTTTCTAAAGAAGAGAACTAATTGACAGGATTCTTCACAAAAACACATACATTTCTCTTTTAGGAGCATGGGCGGCTTACCCATGCTCGCAACAGGCTACTGATGCTTTCTAAAACTCATTCTTCCTTGTGGATCATCTGGTATCACATCAACCTCAATCTGATCTCCGGCAACAAACTTGCCCGCCAGGATTTCCTGAGCCAATGGATTTTCCAGGAGTTGCTGTATTGCTCGTTTAAGTGGCCTGGCCCCGTACACGGGATCAAAACCTGCATCACTGATTTGCACCATCGCTTCAGCTGACAGAGCCATATCCAGTTCACGATCCAGCAAGCGAGTACGCAGATCCTGCATCTGAATTTTAGCAATTTTATGGATAGCTTCTCTTCCCAGTGGATGGAAAACCACGACATCATCGACACGGTTAATAAACTCCGGGCGAAAATGTTGTGATACCACATCCATGACTTCGGACTTCATTAACTGGTATTCAGCCTCAGTTTCTTCATTTGACTGCGATGCTTTCCGATTTGAAGAAAGTACACTTAACTCCTGAATCCGCTGAGATCCCAGATTGGATGTCATAATAATCACAGTATTACGGAAATCAACAGTACGTCCCTGACCATCGGTTAAACGTCCATCATCCAGTACTTGCAAAAGAATATTAAACACATCAGGGTGTGCTTTTTCTACTTCATCCAGCAAAATCACAGAATAAGGCTTACGTCGAACCGCTTCAGTCAGATAACCACCCTCTTCATAGCCCACATAACCGGGAGGGGCACCAATTAAACGGGCAACCGCGTGTTTTTCCATAAACTCCGACATATCCAGGCGCACCATGGCATCTTCAGTATCAAATAAGAAACTTGCCAGTGCTTTGGTTAATTCCGTTTTACCTACCCCTGTTGGTCCTAAAAATAAAAAAGAACCATTGGGACGGCGTGGATCAGATAAACCAGCACGGGATCGACGTATAGCATTTGACACAGCTGTCACCGCTTCAGCCTGACCAACCACACGAGCATGTAACTGCTCTTCAAGACGCAGCAGTTTATCATTTTCGCCTTCAAGCATTTTAGCCACAGGAATTCCCGTCCACTTGGCGACGACTTCTGCCACTTCTTCTTCAGTCACTCGGTTACGCAATAATTTTGGCTGCTCATCCATACCGATCATTTCAGCCTGAGAGGCCATGTCCAGTTGTTTTTCCAATTCCGGGATTCGCCCATACTGCAGTTCAGACATTCGTCCTAAATCACCTGCCCGCTGGGCTGTTTCCAGATCGGTTCGTGCCTGATCCAAAGATTCTTTAATATGCTGAGTACCCTGCACGGCCGCCTTTTCAGACTTCCAGATTTCTTCCAGCTCTGAGTATTCCAGCTCAAGCTCAGCGATATCATCCTGTAAAATAGTCAGACGTTTTTTAGAAGCAGAATCAGATTCCTTGCCCAATGCCTCACGTTCAATTTTAAGTTGAATAATACGACGTTCCAGCTTATCCATTTTCTCCGGTTTGGAATCAATTTCCATACGAATTCGACTACCAGCCTCATCAATTAGATCAATGGCTTTATCGGGTAACTTACGTTCAGTGATATACCGATGTGACAAGATAGCAGCAGAGACAATTGCAGGGTCAGTAATATCCACCCCGTGATGCAGTTCATATTTTTCTTTAAGGCCACGCAAAATCGCAATGGTATCTTCCACCGTAGGCTCTTCCACCAGTACCTTTTGAAAACGGCGTTCCAGTGCCGCATCTTTTTCCAGATAGTCTCGATATTCGTCCAGGGTTGTCGCACCCACACAATGCAGTTCTCCACGAGCCAGAGCCGGCTTAAGCATATTACCCGCATCCATTGACCCTTCTGCTTTACCGGCACCCACCATGGTGTGTAACTCATCGATAAAGAGAATGACACTGCCTTCCTGCTTTGCAAGATCACTTAATACAGCTTTGAGACGTTCTTCAAATTCACCACGAAATTTTGCACCGGCAATGAGAGACCCCATATCCAGAGATAAAATACGCTTATGCCTTAAGCTTTCAGGCACTTCACCATTAATAATGCGCTGTGCCAGACCTTCAATAATAGCGGTTTTGCCCACTCCGGGTTCACCAATCAACACAGGGTTATTTTTAGTGCGTCGCTGTAGGACCTGAATGGTACGACGAATTTCATCATCACGTCCAATAACCGGATCCAGTTTACCCTGCTCTGCTCTTTCTGTGAGATCAATGGTATATTTTTCTAAAGCCTGACGTTGTTCTTCTGCATTAGGATCATCCACAGTCTGACCGCCGCGCATATTGTCAATGGCTTTTTCAATGGCTCCCTTCGTGGCCCCAAGCTCTGTCAGAATACTGCCTAACTGCCCCTTATCATCCGTTGCAGCAAGTATATAAAGCTCACTGGAGATAAATTGATCTTTACGCTGCTGGGACAGTTTATCAGTCATATTAAGCAGGCGGGTCAATTCAGGCGAGACCTGAACATCACCGGCAAAACCATCAATGCTGGCCATTTGATCCAGTGCCTGAGCCAGACGCGAGCGTAATAGATTAATATTCACATTGGACTGGGTCAGTAAGTGTCTGGCAGTGCCATTATCCTGATCCAGTAAGGCAACCATGACATGGGTTGATTCAATGAACTGGTGATCACGACCAATTGCCAGGCTTTGAGCATCAGCAATTGCCTGTTGGAATTTACTGGTTAGTTTATCCATTCTCATTCGATAGCACCTCTTGAAAAATTTTAATTTCTATATATACCAGTAGATATAGCCTGTGGATAACTTTTTCAAGTTCTTTTATTTAATTCATTAAAAAATTTATTTTATTTATTATTCATACAGTTAAATTGTGGATAAGTTTTAACCAAATAATGTAACCAAGCTTGAAAAGTGATAAATATCAGTAAGGCTCTACTTATATTTTTTACGCTTAAAGAGATCCGTCCGCCGGCTTACCAAACGATCCAGAAACAGTAATCCATCCAGATGATCCAGCTCATGCTGAACAGCACGGGCTTCATAGCCTTCACACTTATAATCACATAATTCACCCTCAGTGTTATATGCCTGCAGAGTAATTTTCTCTGCACGGATCACATTCCCGGTATAGTCTGGAACAGACATACAACCTTCACGGCCGATTTTCATGCCTTCCCAGGTTTTTATTTCCGGATTGATTAGAATCAGACAACCATTGTGTTTGATTTTTGGCTTAGATGAGACATCAACAATAGCAATTCGACTAAAATTTCCCACCTGTGCAGCAGCAATCCCCACACCACCAGGGCCGGCTCTCATGGTTTCTTCCAGATCAAGCAAAAAAGCACACAGCTCATCATCAAAAGATTCAACGGGTTGTGAAATTTGCTTTAAAGATTCATCAGGGTATTTTAAAATATCCAATACAGTCATGATGGCTCCAATTATCCTATCATTACATCAATAGGGGTCACATCAACATGGACGCCATTTATTTTTATCTGTTCCATGGCTTGTTCCAACGCCTCTGAACCATTTGCAGCAACACCTTCAATATGTATGATATAAATGGGCTCTGCCTCATCACCCGCAACATCTGACTCAAGATCCATAATATTAAACCCTGCTTCTAGTAAGCCTGTCGTTGCTTTGGCCACAATTCCCGGACGATCGGCGCCATAGACGGTGATTCTGGTATCTGGTATCTCATGCTGGTGCAAACTGGCTTCAATGCGTTGAAAAGAGCTGGTCAGCTGCATTTCTTCAACCACTGATTCAATACTCTGATTAAGCTGCTCAACTGAAAGCTCACTTTTTACCATCAGCATGATAGTAAAATTACCACCCAGACGCATCATAGAAGCTTCACCCAACTGTGAACCCGCTTCAAATAAAGCTGTGGTTATTTTAGCCACAATACCCGGTTTGTCCTGGCCTACAAGGGTCAGCATTTTCCATTCACTCATTTTTTTTCCTTCAATCAGCTTATTAATAAGGGAGATTAGGCAATCACTCAAACCATATCAGGCTGGCCATACGCCCTGTTTTGCCATCACGCCGATAAGAATAAAATTGCTCACTTTGTTTATAAGTACAGTAAGTCCCACCAGAGAAGTTTTCAACACCAATGTGTGAGAGTCGCATTCGGGCCAATTGGTAAATATCAGCCAGCCACTTTCTTTTTATAGCGAAGTTTTCTACAAAGGTATTTTGAAGTGATGTTTTTTGACCAGAAAGTTCTCTCTGCTCAACCGGCGATGACACAAAACATTTCGAGATATCCTCTTGGTTTTCATCAGAGGCTTTATCCAAAAAACTCTGCCTTACTTCATCACCAACCTCAAACATTCCAGGGCCAATCGCCGGCCCCAGCCAAACGAATAAATCTTCAGGCTGACATTGACAGGCATTAAGTAATTTCTCAGCGCCCTGTTCAAGAATACCATTGAGCAGACCTCGCCAGCCAGCATGTATTGCAGCAATCCCATTACCTTGGCGGTTAGTCAATAAAACCGGTAGGCAATCTGCCGTCATAACCGCTAAAACCACATTGCTGTGAGTACTGTAGCTGCCATCAGCATCACATCCTGTTGTTGACAGCTTGGCGTTGACTACTCTGTTGCTGTGGACCTGATTGAGCCAGATCGGCTCTGATGGCAGAAGATCAGCTAGTTTCTGTCGATTTTGCTGAACATATTGAGAATTATCGCCAACATGTTCAGCAAGATTAAAACTATTATAAGGTGCCTTGCTATAGCCGCCCTGTCGGGTAGTGACCAGTGATTTAATGTTCCCGGGTGCATTCCACTCTGGAATAATAATCTGTTTATCTGACACCTTTTTATCTAACAAGAATGGCTCCATGTTCATAAATTAAATGCTGGGAGCATGGGCGGTCACCTGGCATTCCCAGGGAATCAAGACTGCTCTTCAGTGTGTTCTTTAAGTAGTCGCTTCAGTTCCTGCATATCTTCCGGAACATCCACCTCCCATTCAATCCACTCCCCATTTTCTGGATGGGCCAGTCCCAGACGCCGCGCATGCAATGCCTGGCGTTTAAAATGATTTAAAAACTGTTTTAACGAAGCATCACAATCAGGTGGCAGTCTGAGACGCCCACCATAAACAGGATCACCGACAACCGGAAAGTTAATAAAGGAAAGGTGTACCCGGATTTGATGCGTTCGGCCTGTTTCTAATTTTACCTGTAAACAGGTATATCCCCGGTAACGCTCTTTAATACGATAGTGTGTTATGGCTTCCTTTCCAGCATTTGGATTTTTCATCACAGCCATTCTAACCCGATGCACCGGATGTCGGCCAATTGCTTCATCCACTGTACCGCCACTGATCATTTCACCCTGAACAATGGTTTCATATTCCCTCTCAAACGCTCTATCCTGCAATTGATTAACAAGATGGGTCTGAGCCTGCAGAGTTTTAGCGACCACCAGTAACCCCGAGGTATCTTTATCAAGACGGTGAACAATGCCGGCTCTTGGTACATTGATCAGGTCAGGGCAATGATAAAGCAAAGCATTGAGCAAAGTACCGTTATGATTACCTGCAGCAGGATGAACCACCAGACCAATGGGCTTATTAATTACCAGGATACTATCATCTTCATAAACAATTTCCAGCGGTATCTTTTCTGCCTGCCATTCACCCTGCTGTTCCTGCTCAATTGTCACCTGCAATATTTCACCACCTGAGACTTTAGTCTTAGATTTGCAAATCTCACCATTTAACAGAATTTTTCCTTTTTTAATCCATTGCTGCAGGCGTGATCGAGAGAATTCAGGCAAGAGCTGTGTAACAGTCTGATCCAGCCGTTGACCAAATGCCTCCATGGGTATTTCAAATTCTCTGTGCTCAATTTGTTGAGTGCTTTCTTTTGATTTCATTCCTACAAGTATAACCTATTTCTTAATGATATTTAGCAATAAAACCAGTATACTTACGGGTCTATAATAATTGATTATCGGGAATTTTTCAGACTCATGCCTCAAGTTCTTTTTCATACACACTCACGCCATCAGGGTCACCAGTTACGTCTGGTTCTGCTGATTATATTTATCAGCTTATTTTCCAGCGGCTGCTCAACAATTAAGTCCTGGTTCCCTGAAGAAGTTGATAAAACAAAAAGCTGGTCTGCAAGCAAACTCTATGCTGAGGCCAAGGCAAACCTCGCTGAAGGTGAGTATAAAAGTGCGATAGAACTCTATGAGAAACTGGAAGCTCGTTATCCTCATGGTGCTTATGCTCAGCAAGCCCAGCTGGAAACAGCCTATGCATATTATAAGTTTTCAGAACCCGAATCAGCCATTGCCGCTGCTGATCGTTTTATTAAATTACATCCCCGACACAGCAGTGTTGATTATGCCTATTATTTACGCGGCCTCATTGCCTTCCCTGCCCGCAAAAGTATTTTTGAATTTGTGTTTCCTCAGGATGAGTCAAAGCGCGATCCTAATTCTTCCCTGGAGTCTTTTAATTATTTCAGCGAATTAACCCAAAAATTTCCCAATAGTAAATACTCAACAGACGCTATAATGCGTATGCGTTATCTGAGAAATAAGGTCGCCAAACACGAATTGCATGTAGCAAGGTATTATATGAAAAGAGAGGCTTACATCGCTGCGGTTGATCGGGCATCGTATGTCGTTGAACATTATCAGCAAACGCCGGCCATCAGTGAAGCCTTATTAATAATGGTGGATGCTTACAATGAGTTGGATCAGCCTCGACTGGCGCAAGATGCTCAGCGAGTTTATAACCTTAATGTTGATAAATTTCATGACAATGTTTTTTACGAGGAGGAAAGCGTTATTCCAGGCATTCCTGACTGGGTAAAACCTGCGGAATAAATATTAAAAAACAGGCATGGGCAGAGCGCCCATACTCCCGTCAATGAATGCCTAAATTGCATCTCTGTCTGTTTCACCCGTACGAATGCGGATCACTTTTTCTATTGCTGATACAAAGATTTTGCCATCACCAATTTTGCCTGTCCTGGCCGCATCAGTAATCACTTCAACCGCACGGTCCAGCATTTCTTCCTGAACAACAATTTCCAGTTTAACTTTTGGTAGAAAATCAATGACGTATTCAGCACCCCGGTATAGCTCAGTATGTCCTTTTTGACGACCAAAACCTTTTACTTCCGTAGAAGTCATGCCAGTGACTCCAATTTCTGAGAGTGCTTCACGGACATCATCTAATTTAAATGGCTTTATAATCGCTTCAATTTTTTTCATTTGTATATTCCTTGTGGAAGCTATGGATTCCTGCTAAGGCTAGTGAATCAAGAGCTGCCTAGTGTCAAGATAACTAATTTCAATATATTACATTAAATCAAAAGGCTTTGATAGGGAGATTTTACAAGATAATACGGGTGGTAAGTGATTACCTATCAGTGTAAAATTTATGATTCTTTCACAAGTTTGTATACTTTTCATATTAATGCAGAATATCTGTACTACAACCATAGTGGCAATTTGAGGTGGCGTTCAAACAAGTCGTATAAAACGACTGCAAGGGAAGCTGACAGCCATCCAAAAAAAACATTTTATGAAAGTATTACTCAATAAGCTAAAATGGAGAAAACCCTCTTGGATGCACAAACCATAATAAAGGAAATGCGGGTTCTACCTGAAATTGATCCTGATTTCGAAATTCAAAGACGGATCACTTTTATTCAAAAACAATTAAAACAATCCGGATTAAAAAATCTGGTCCTGGGTATTAGCGGTGGTATTGACTCAACCACCTGCGGCCGACTGGCACAACTTGCAGTGGAAAAGCTTAATGCCCGTCAAGCCACATCACAAGCACCCGTTTATCAGTTTATTGCCGTTCGTTTACCCTACGGTGTACAGGTTGATGAAAAAGATGCACAAACTTCCCTGGCTTTTATTAAGCCCGATAAAAGTCTATCGGTTAATGTGAAACCCGGTACAGATGAGATCCATCGAGAATCTTTAAGTGCACTCAAAGAACAAAGTTTACTGACACAGTCTAAGTATGCCATTGATTTTGCCAAAGGCAATGTAAAAGCCAGGGCCCGGATGATTATTCAGTTTGAAATTGCCGGAATCCTGGGCGGACTGGTCATTGGTACCGATCATTCAGCCGAGAATGTCACGGGCTTCTATACAAAATATGGCGATGGAGCCTGCGATCTGGCACCACTATTTGGCCTGAACAAACGCCAGATACGACAAATTGCTAAAACACTGGGCGCACCGCAACAATTAATTGACAAAACACCCACAGCCGATCTGGAATGCCACTCCCCATCAAAAGCTGATGAGTTAGCATTAGGCATTAAATATGATCAGATTGATGATTTTTTGGAAGGCAGGGAAGTTGATGAGTCAGTTAAAGAAATGCTGATTAAGATCTACGTCAATACAGAACATAAACGTCAGCCGATCCCAACAATTTATGATTGAGTTATGTGTGACTAAGTTTGTATGTTATTAAACGAGTAAGACTACAAACTTATTAACATACGAACTTAAAAACATTTCTTTACTCCATCACCGACAACATAACCTTACCCATTTCTGCTGGAGAACGAGTAATACTGACACCTGCAGCGTCAAGGGCAATAAATTTTTCTTCTGCTGTGCCTTTACCACCCGCAATGATTGCTCCGGCATGTCCCATGCGCTTTCCTTTGGGGGCAGTGACACCAGCAATATAGGCAACAACGGGTTTACTAACGCTATTCTTGATGAACTCAGCCGCTTCTTCTTCAGCTGTACCACCAATCTCACCAACCATGATAATACCTTCTGTCTGAGAGTCTTTTTCAAACAGGTCCAGACAATCGATGAAGTTCATACCATGGATCGGATCACCGCCAATACCCACACAAGTACTTTGACCCAGGCCGGTAATAGTGGTCTGATGCACCGCTTCATAAGTCAGTGTACCAGAACGGGATACAATGCCAATTTTTCCTTTTAGATGGATATTACCGGGCATAATACCAATTTTACATTCTCCAGGAGTAATTAATCCCGGACAGTTAGGGCCAATAAGACGGACATCATCCGGAAGACTTGCTTTCACTTTCAACATATCCAGAACCGGTATACCCTCTGAAATACAGGCAATGACCTTAATACCGGCGTTGGCCGCTTCCATGATTGCGTCTGCTGCAAAAGCGGCAGGTACATAAATCATTGTTGCTTCTGCTCCAGTTTGAGCAACAGCATCTTTGACTGTATTAAAAACGGGTCTATCAAGATGTGTCTGCCCGCCCTTGCCCGGAGTCACACCACCAACAAGATTGGTACCATAGGCAATAGCCTGCTCAGAATGAAAAGTACCCTGCTGTCCGGTAAATCCCTGACAAATGACTCTGGTGTCTTTATTAATTAAAATCGACATTATGCACCCACTCCTTTTGCTGCCTTAACCACTTCCTCTGCAGCTTCAGTAAAATCACCTCTGGAAATAATTTCCAAACCACTTTTTTCCAATAGCTCACGTCCTAATTCAACATTTGTGCCTTCCAGTCGAACCACCACGGGCACACTGAGTTTCACTTCTTTGGTCGCTGCAATAATACCTTCTGCAATCAGGTCACAACGGACAATACCACCAAAGATATTAATCAGGATGGCTTTCACTTTAGGATCAGATAAAATTAATTTAAGTGCTTCTGCCACTCGTTCTGTGGTTACTCCGCCACCTACATCCAGGAAGTTGGCCGGATCACCACCATTGTTTTTAATGATGTCCATAGTGGCCATTGCCAGACCAGCACCATTGACCATACAGCCAATATCACCATCCAGAGGCACGTAGTTTAGTTCAAATTCTTTAGCATGATTTTCCTTGTCATCTTCCTGTGATGGATCATGAAACGCCTGCATGTCCTTATGCTTATACAGAGCATTATCATCCAGTGAAATTTTAGCATCCAAAGCCATAACCACATCATCACCGGTAATAACCAGGGGGTTAATTTCAACCTGAGAGGCATCTTTTTCTATAAAAATTCGATACACTCCCTGCATAACTTTCATCAGGCCTTTTTGCTGAGCAGGGGTCATATTCATGGCAAAACCAGCTTCTCTAACCTGATACGGCATCAAACCATTAACTGGATCGATGGCCAAAGTAATGATTTTTTCCGGCGTCTCCGCAGCCACTTCTTCAATGTTCATACCACCTGCTTCAGAAGCCATAATCGCGACTTTCTTTGATGCCCGATCAACCAGGACTCCCATATAAAGTTCACGTTCTATCGTACTTGGCACTTCGATCATCAGGGTATTAACAGGCTGGCCATTGGCATCGGTTTGAAAAGTCACTAAATTCGTGCCCAGCATTTTTTCTGCAAAGGCTTTGATTTCATCAATCGAACCAGCCTTTATCACACCACCGGCTTTTCCTCGACCACCGGCATGCACCTGCGCTTTAACCATCCACTCATTACCACCCAGTTCACTGACAGCCTGCTCAATTTCTCCAACAGAACGAATTGTTCGGTTAGTCGGAACAGGAATACCATAGTCAGCAAATACCTGTTTTGCCTGATACTCATGTAAATTCATGATATTTCACCAATTTTTATTGTATGTCACTTTTAAATTCTTTTGTAAGCAGGTATTTTAACTTAGCTGGGCGCCATTGATAAGCTATTTTAGACTTGTATTAAGCATAATTTACAATAATCAATAAAAAATTTTCTATTTCTGCTATTATTTGTCCTTGGCATTTTCAAAATAGTTTTTTAGCTTCTTTCTTTCACTTGCTTGAGTAAAAGGGATAATTGCGGAGGATTTTTCTTTTGGGTCGACTATTACTTATTTTGGGCATTCTTTTTTTAGCCTGGATGGGCTATCGATTTCTTAATAAAACCTGGTCTGCCCGGGTTAAAGAAGTTGAGCACCAGGAGCAGAAAAAATTTCAGGAGCAACCCCAAAAAGTCCAGCAAATGAAAGCCTGTGCCTATTGTAAAACCCATATTCCTGAAGATGAAGGTATTTATAAAGAGAATCATTTTTTCTGTAGTTACCAACACCTAGACAGCTATCTTGAACACAAAAAATAAAGAAAAAACAGCAGACAGCTCTTTTTTCCTGCCTGATTTTAATCCGATAATAAGCAGAGAACAAAAATCCTGGCGGCCACTGCATCTCCTGAATCTCTACCGCCTGTTAATTTCCGGCATTTTTGTTGTCATTATTTTTTCTAATACTCAAATTAGTCCCTTTGGCAGCACTCATCCCGAGCTGTTTCAAATTGCCAGTTTTGCTTATCTGGCTACCAGCATCCTTAATGGCATCACTATCCGCTGGCGTTGGCCCTCTTTACGGCTACAAACTCATACCCATATCATTTTTGACTTTTGCGCCATCATTCTTATTATGCATGCCAGCGGTGGTGTCAAAAGCGGTGTCGGCTTACTATTACTATTACCCATTGCCGCTATCAGCATTCTTTCTCTTGGGCGCTCATCTATTTTTTATGCCGCGATAATCACACTGGTTCTGCTTATCGATCAAAGCTATCTCACCTTCACTTTTGGTATTTCACCCTCTTATGCACAAACCGGTTTGTTAGGAGGAATAATCTTCCTAACCGCTTTATTAACCAATTATCTGGTGCATAAAACAGAGGAAAGCGTTGAAATTGCCAGCCAGAGAGAGGTTGATCTGGCCAATATGGAGCAATTAACTCAATTTATTATGCAGCGAATGCAAACTGCTGTCATTGTTGCCGACTATCTAGGCAATATAAACTTAGTCAATGACACAGCCATCAACTTACTAAAACTCACAAAAACATTACAGAAACCAACCAACCTCTATGAATACTCATTAGAGCTCGGTGATCTCTTCCAATCCTGGCGAAAAAAACCTGACAATCAGGTTCACAATATTAAATTAGACAATGGTTCCACTGATTTAAACATAAAATTTGCAGCTCTGGGAAAAAAAGCAGACAGTGGTACCGTGATTTTTATTGAGGACAATGCAGAACTAACGCAACAGGCACAGCAATTAAAGCTGGCTTCACTGGGCCGATTAACTGCAAGTATTGCCCACGAGCTGCGAAATCCTTTAGCCGCGATTCGTACTGCCGGAGAATTATTAAATGAGTCCCCCTCTCTTGAAGAAACCGATCAACGTCTCACCCAAATTATTGATAAACAATCCATACGGGTCAATGAAATCATTGATACCGTATTGGACTTAAGCCGGCGCCAGCAGGTAGAAAAAGAAACAATTAATTTATTTCAATGGATTAAAGAGTTTCTAAATGAGTATATACAATTACCTCAGGAACGGTTTTACCTGAAATTTGAAAACGAAGATCTTGAGGTTCAGTTTGATCAACAACATCTGCATCAGATATGTAATAATCTCATTCAGAATGCACTAAGACATACCACTGAGCAAGCTCATCACTTTCGCCCCATTGTTATCACGGCCGGCATAGACTCCATGAATAAAAATATCTATCTGCAAGTGATGAATTATGGTGCCAGTATTCCTGAAGAAGATTTACCTAAACTGTTTGAACCTTTTTTTACCACCGAAGCCACAGGCACAGGTCTGGGTCTGTATATCTCACGAGAAATGGCAGCCTGCAATTCAGCAAAACTTGAATACGTTGCAATTAAAGAAGGCGCTTGTTTCCAGCTAAACTTTGCCGATCCCAGGCGCAATAAACCCGGTATTCCCCAGGAAACGATGACCCCCTGAAGCAACGCGATTTTTCCATCATTTAGTGCTATTATCTTCATAAGAACTCAACCTTTAAACCGATAAAATAAAAATATGACTTGAACTCACTAAGGCCAATGATACCAAGCAATGCATTCATGCGATTGATAAACAGGCTAAGGTGTATTTGTTCGACAGTCGAACCGATGATTAAAAAAGGCGGAGACATTGACCTGCTGATCATCGTAATATAGTCAGTTTTAACGACTTATTGACTGCGTCATCAGAATTGTTCAACATTTTAAAAAATACCTACTTTATATTATATGAATAAGCACCTTGCCCTGATTGTTGACGATGAGCCTGATATCTGCGAGTTACTTGAACTGACACTTAACCGCATGGACATCAATACCCTTTCAGCCGGGGATTTAAAGTCAGCCTACAAAATACTGAATGAAAATGATATTTCAATTTGTCTGACCGACATGCGCCTGCCTGATGGTAATGGTATTGAACTGGTCAAAAAAATACAAACTCAGTCTAACCATATTCCTGTTGCCATGATCAGTGCCCATGGCAATATGGATACTGCCATCGAAGCATTAAAAGCCGGAGCCTTTGATTTTGTTTCAAAACCACTGGAATTGGCTGAGCTCAGAAATCTGGTTAACTCTGCCATTAAGCTGGCTCAAAAATCTCAGGAAGAAGCCGTTCCCTCAAAAACAGAGGCAAAAAAAGGTTCACAGAAAACAACAGCAACCATTAATGAGCAAGAACAATCATCACTGCTGGGCAACTCACCAGCAATGCAGCAAACTAAAAAACTCATTAGCAAGCTGGCTAAAAGTCAGGCTCCAGTTTATATCAGTGGAGAATCCGGCACAGGCAAAGAACTCGCAGCGAATCAAATCCACAATATGAGCTCCCGCTCAGAGTATCCATTTATTCCTGTAAACTGTGGCGCTATCCCCTCAGAACTTATGGAGAGTGAATTTTTTGGTCATACTAAAGGCAGTTTTACCGGTGCCAACAAGGACAAGCAAGGCTTATTTCAGGCCGCCAATGGCGGTACGCTTTTCCTCGACGAAGTGGCCGACCTCCCCTTATCAATGCAGGTTAAGTTACTTAGAGCCATACAGGAAAAAGCTGTTCGCCCTGTCGGTGCACAAAAAGAAGAAAAGATTAATATTCGAATTATCAGTGCCACTCATAAAAATCTAAAGCAACTAGTCGCTGATGGTGATTTCCGTCAGGATCTCTACTACCGGATCAATGTCATTGAGCTACCCATGCCTCCCTTAAACGAACGAGCAGATGATATTCGTCTTCTGACAGATTTCTTTTTAGATCAACTTTCATCAGATGACAGCCACTTCCAATTATCAAGTGAAGCAATTGATGCACTACAAAGCTATTCTTTTCCGGGAAATGTGAGAGAGCTGGAAAATATTTTAGAACGAGCCGTCACCCTTTGTGATGAATCAATTATTTATGCCGATGATTTATCACTTCAGGAACCAATAACACAGCAAGTTGATGTTGATGAAGCTTCTTCTAACATAAAATCAATCATATCGCCTTCACAAGGTGAGCAACAAATCAAACAAGCACTGGAAAAAACCCACTGGAATAGAAAAGCTGCTGCTGAACTACTGGGCATCACCTACCGCCAGTTGCGATACCGACTCAAAAAAATGGGCCTGGATTAATACACCATAACCAGGCAGGCAGAATTTTAATGATGCCATGTTCATATTTAATAGTTTATTCATCCTGCATCGTAATAATAATCCCATCATCCAATCCAGTCTCAATCATTGCTTCTTCCAGCGCCCTTATTTCTCTTTCTCTGGTTTTGTGATCATCAATATAATATGAAACCTGATAAAGTGATTGCCTGCTATCTTGAGCAGTGCAAATAAAATCGACCTCATAACCACTTTTTGTTCGGTAATAATCGATTCGTTGTCCTTTTCGCCGTAATTGTATATAACCTGAACTCTGTTTAAGAAATAGAGTTCAGGTTAATTAAGCCCAGCACCTGACTGACATTGAGCTGCACTAGCAATAGCACCATTGGCAGCAAAGGTACACGTCACACTGCCACCAGCGACAATCGTTGCTGTCACAGAACAATCACCATCATCATAGGTGAGGCTTCCATTATTTCCCTGGGTGATCAAACCTGCAAGTTGACTGGTAGCAGTGATTTCATTATTAAGAGAAATACAACCCATACCTGTTTGCGTACAGGCATCTGCTTTAGTCATATAAGTAGCAACAGCTGCTAAAATGCCAATAATAGCAACAACAATCATTAATTCTATAAGAGTAAAACCGGTTGCTTATTCATAAGAGCCTACCTTTTGATATATTGCGGATTAAATTATTATATTTGTTAATCGGCGCAATAATCATTCCATATTGTATTTCTATAAAAAAACAACAGCTTGCTATTTATGTTTGTTGAATAGTAAAAAATAATGCTGAAAAAATAACATTCAGGTTTTGTCTTAAATAGAATGAATGATAGCTATTGACACTATTATTTTGGTGCATTTTTTGGTTAAAGATGATCAAAAGCAGTCAGAACTTGTTTACCAGCGATTTAAACAAGCTGAAAGTGAGAATGAAATACTTTTTATTCCTCTGTTGGTGGTACTTGAAGTCATTTGGGTTTTACAAACAGTTTATGAAATATCCGACACCAATATACTATCAGCCATTGGTGATTTATTGCTAGTACCTGTCCTAAGGTTTGAAGCACAAACAGTTGTCCAGGATTTTATTTCATCAGCATACGGAGCAAAATTTGATCTTTCTGATATTCTAATTGCTCATTCTGCACATTTTTCTGAGTGCCAGTTTGTCTTAACTTTCGACAAAAAAGCACCTAAATTCAAGTATTTTGATTTGCTTAGTGACTAATGCATAACCCATGCTTATTGTAAATCCAGAAAGCCCAAACATTGCAATGTCTATATCAAAGGGTGTGGATGGTGATTTCCATCAGGATCTCTACTATCGAATCAATGTTATCGAATTACCCATGCCACCCTTAAGAGTGCGAGCAGATGATCTATCACTTCAAGAACCCATAAGCCCGGTATCAGATACAATTAAAGACACCATACCAATAAATTCAATAGCATCGCCCTTAAAAGACGAGCTGCAAATTAAACAAGCACTGGAAAAAACACGCGGGAACAGAAAAGCGGCGGCAGAACTGCTTGGCATCACCTATTGACAGTGCGATATAAACTCAAAAAAATGAAAATTGATGAGTAACACTTAAAATCTATTCAGCTGACAACAGAATGACATTGACAAATAAGTTATAGCTTTGAGAAAAAATTATTCATGGCATTAACAACATAACTCTGCTCTTCAATCGTAATATCAAAATAGACAGGCAATCGAAGTAAACACTCACTCACATGTTCGGTATTTGTCAACTCCGTCTTTCCTGTTCGTCCAAACTGCTTTCCTGCTGGTGATGAATGCAGGGGAATGTAATGAAAGACTGCTCCTATTCCCTGTTTTTTTAGATATTCAATGAGCTTGGTCCGTTCCTGAACATCACGGCAAAGAATAGCAAATAAATGGAAATTAACTTCATTATGAGGTAAAAAGGTGGGTAGATGAATCAAACCTCTATCTTCCAAAGGCTTTAGATGCAATAGGTAATACTCAACGGCTTTTCTTCGTTTCTTAACAACACTTTTTAAATTTTCCAACTGCGCATATAGGAAAGCCATCTGAAGTTCAGATGGAAGGTAAGAAGAACCATGGTTCACCCAGGTGTAAAGTTCTACTTCTCTTCTGAAAAAAGCTTCCCGGTTCGTCCCTTTTTCACGAATAATTTCTGCTTGTTCAATAAACTTGGGGTTATTAATTAATAAGGCTCCTCCTTCCCCACACATAATATTCTTGGTTTCATGAAAAGAAAAACAACCAAAATCACCCAAAGCACCAGAGTGTTGGCCATAATAATAAGCTCCAACGCTCTGCGCCGCATCTTCAATCACATATAGATTATTTTCCTTAGCAAAGTCATTAATTACTTTCATTTCACAGCTTTGTCCCGCATAGTGAACAGGAATAATTGCCTTCGTATTATCAGTCAAACAAGCACTGAGCTGAGTTTCATCCAGATTAAATGTTTCTGGATTAATATCACAAAAAACAGGTACTGCACCTCTTAAAACAACCGCATTAGCAGTTGAGACAAAGGTAAAAGACGGCATGATAACCTCATCACCCGGCTTGAGATCGATTAAAATGCAAGCCATTTCCAAAGCCGCAGTACACGAGTTTGTCATCAGTACTTTTGAACTATGAGTGAGATTCTGCAAGAAAGACTCACATTTTTTTGTATAGTAACCATTACCACTAATCTGCCCTTTCATCACGCTATTAGCAACATAATACAATTCCTTGCCTGAAATAAAGGGTTTGTTAAAAGGGATCGTTAATTTATTCATTATAAGTACTTCATTTTGTCTGAAAGTTTGAGTTACATATATCATAATAGGGTATAAATGATGTTAGCAGTATATTATCATTAAAATTAACCCTTTTAATTATGCTCTTTAAAGTTGTTCAGACTATATCGAGTTTTAGTTAAACAGTTACAATGCTCTTCTTAGAAATTTAGGGTATTCGTAAAACCTTGTAGAAATCATGCAAATACAATATAATTTATTCTATGTTAAATTCGTAATTAAGTGTGGAAATATGACCTTAGAATATGA
>JADGEM010000081.1 GCA_016744375.1 Gammaproteobacteria bacterium | reverse complement strand
CTTATTATAACATTTCTGGTCGATTTGGTCATTCAAAAATAGAACTAATTCTTTATAATTCAATGGGATGAATGATTTTTCAGGGCTGACTAATTAATACTGTTTAGTTTTCTGCTGTTCCAATATGTAATGAAAAGATAATTGAAATCAAAGGGGAAAATTGTGACAATTGATAGCGTCAAAATTCTTACTGAAAATATTGAAACAAGTAAGGTAAAGATTCCTCGTTTAAATGAAAGATTAACTGAGGAACTGATTTTTGCACTTGTTGGCCCAGTTGGTTCAGGTTGCACTAAGAGTTATGAATTGCTTGGGGATATTTTAAAAGACAGTTATAACTATGATGTGAATTATTATCATCTTAGCGATTACATTTCAGATGGAATTAATTTAGTTGATGAAAAAATACCAACAAATTTAAATGACTCAGACCGTATAAAGCATCTCCAAAATATAGGTGATAAATTAAGACAAGCTTGTGGAAATAACTATTTAGCAGCAAAAGCTGTGGAAGTCATTGCACAAAAACGTGAATCTGATGGTTTAGGCGGAACATTAGGCGGACAAGCTGTACCAAAGACATTACGGCGTGTACATATTATCGATTCACTTAAACATCCTGATGAAATCAAACTACTAAAAGCAACATACGGTGATATATTTTGGCTGATTGGAGTATTTGCTCCTCTCACTGTACGTGAAAAAAGACTGGAATATCAAGAACACCTTGATGTTAAGACAATTAGTACGATTATACAAACAGATTATGTAGAAGATGAAAATCATGGACAGAATGTAAGAGATGTCTTTTATCAAGCTGATTTGTTTCTACGAAATGATCAAGATAATACCACTCGCTTAAAAAAATCACTTGAAAGATTTGTCGATATACTTTTTGGTGCCCCTGTACATACCCCAACTTTAGATGAATCTTCTATGTATGCAGCCTATGCTGAAGCAGCTAAATCAGCATGCTTATCACGGCAAGTAGGTGCTGCAATTGTTAGTCCTGAAGGTGAATTAATTGGATTGGGGCGTAACGATGTTCCAGCTTTTGGAGGGGGACTATATACAGAGGATCATGGCGAAAATGATCATCGGTGTCATGCTTGGAAAGGGCAACATTGCTACAATGATGCAAAAAAGGAAGGTCTTTACCAACAAATTTTTAATCAATTAAAAAAAGCCAACCTTTTAGCGAAGAGCGTATCAACTGAAGATGTAACGAAAGCAGTAAAGGGAACTGATGTAAAATCGCTTATTGAGTACTCAAGAGCTGTTCATGCAGAAATGGATGCTATTACATCTGTTGCAAGAACCCATAAAGCAGGTCTTTTTGAAGGTACATTATATTCTACAACTTATCCATGTCACTCTTGTGCTCGTCACATTGTTGCAAGTGGCATATCAAAGGTATTTTTTATTGAACCTTATCCAAAAAGTCTAGCAATTGAGCTTCATTCTGATGCCACTTCAGAAAACGAAGGTGATATTGGCAAAAAGGTGCTATTCTTACAATATACAGGAATTGCACCTAAGAATATCCTGAAGTTGTTTAAAACTGGTTTAAAGCGCAAAGTAAAAAGTGGAAATCTAAAACAGTTTGATAAAAAAACAGTCCCGCCAGTTGTAGCTGTGTCATTAGATGACTATACTACACATGAAAAGTGGGTCATTGCGGAGTTAGCAGAGAATGAACAACAAGCAACAGAAGACAAACAGACAACTATCCCTGGAACTTAAAGCTGCAACATGCCAACAAACAATTGAAATTAAAAGTAATTACAATAATAATGTTATTTCATTTCCAACTAAACAAGATAGTAACTTAACTTTTAGAGAGCGGATAAAAGAAGACTTGATTCGTAACCGAATAATAGTTGATTAAGTTTGGCAATCTAATAGCATCATCGTGCTGTGCGAAATAAAATATGCACTAAATTTCATCACACACCATAATTCGCATCAATTAGGCCATTAGCCTTAATGTCAGTTAAATTGCCTCTAGATGATAACCAATTTTCTATTTCTTGGCGATCTTCTTCACTGGCCGAACCATACCGCTCAATATGGGTAATAAATCCATCAAAGTAATTTGTAGTATAACCTCCACCAAAACATAGATTTCTTGATTCAATAAAGTCTATGAAATTATCAAAGAAGTCATCAAACTCTGATTCCAGCGCAACCTTGCCTGAGATTTCAAACCCATATACGGCAAATTCACCAAGAAATAACTTTTTTTGAACTCGTCTTGTTTTATTTTTTAATGAAGGCTTTTGCATGATGTTCACCAAATTAGTAATTTTTACTCTAAAAGTTGACTGAGAGTTGACTAGAACTGAAACAAAGAAGCTGAGAAGTTGTTAGGTTTTATCTTGATCGCTTGAAAGTGTTGCTATGTATGGTGCCCAGGAGAGGACTTGAACCTCCACGCCCCGAAGAGCACTAGCACCTGAAGCTAGCGTGTCTACCAATTTCACCACCTGGGCAGAGGGGTAAAGCTATGATGCGGGATCACATTTGGATTGAGGCAGGATTATACTCTTTTTTTTTTATAAATACCTTATTTTTAACACAATGAAAACTTTTATTTCACTGAGCTTTGAATTAATCCCTAATTTTTATAGATTTAGCTGATAATATTTTATAAGAAACAATAAATTGGATGTATAATACTCATTTAACCTTATGATAAATGTGGTATATGTTTAGCAATTACATTCTTTATTGTCCATTTACTTTTCAGTTTGAATGGATGGATTTCCTCTTGTGAACAATTATAAATGGCATTTAGTCATTATTGCAGCATCTCTGATATGTGCCGCCACCACATTTTTCTTCTACGAGGAGGAAAAACCATTTCTTAATGAGCAAACCAAGTTGCAGATTGCTGAACTGGAGCGTCTGAGTCTTGATAGTGATGGTATTCATGCTTCTGTCGGTACAGAAGTCGAAAATATTGCAGAGAAAGCTCGTAAGATTAAAATTGTCGCCCTTATCAATGCACTTGAAAAGCATGCCAAAGAATCCAGTTTATTATCTGGCAATCAACTCAATACAAGACAAAAGCTTATATCTCTGATCATTTTGCTTATTTTTCTTTATTTAAGTTATGTCCTGCTTAAAGTCACCAGCACTTCAAGGCAGATTAAAGACTCTAATTCACGAATTAAATCTGAAATAGCAAAAATTCAAACGACGTTTGCCTCAATTGGTGATGCGGTTATCACCACGGATCATCATGGTCAGATTGATTATATGAATAAGTCCGCTCAGGAGCTAACCAATTACGACCTTGAGGAGAATATAGAAACCTCAATCCAGGTGGTCTTTAAGATTTTTAATGAGGATAATTATCTTCTGGATAACCCCGCTGAAGTTGCCATCCGTAAAGAACAGGTCATAAAGGGAAAATATAATATATTCTTACAACGCCGTGGTGGGGAACAACTGCCTATTGTTTATACCATTGCCCCCATACATGACTCTGACAGCAAGGTTATCGGGACAATAATTGTTTTTCATGATACCAGTGAAACCCATAAGCTTACTAAAGCACTTTCCTGGCAGGCAACTCATGATGCTTTAACCAAATTGCCCAATCGCATTTCACTTAAGGATAAATTAGAAAGCTCTCTTGATGAGGTCAAACAAGCTCAAACACTTCTGACTCTTTTTTTTATTGATCTTGACGGATTTAAGCCCGTTAATGATGAATATGGTCATGCTCAGGGTGATAAAGTTCTAAAAATAATTGCCCAGCGTCTACTCACAATTATTCGCAATGATGATATGGTTGCCCGCCTGGGTGGTGACGAATTTGTAATCACTTTACTCTCCTTTAACCATATTGATGAAATTACCAAAGCCCTTAAAAGGGTCATGCAGACCATTTCACAACCAATACCTGTGGGCAGTGCCAATATTATTCTCAGTGCCAGTATTGGTGTCAGCATTTTCCCGGAGGATAATTCAGATGCTGATACACTACTACGCCATGCAGATCAAGCCATGTATATTGCTAAACAAAAGGGTCGTAATCAGTATCACTTTTTTGATGTTGAGTCGAATAATGTCACGACGCAAATAGAATTACAGCGCCACCGTCTGGAACAGGCCCTGGATAATGATGAATTTTTTCTTGTTTACCAGCCCAAAGTGAATATGAGAACCGGCAATGTTTATGGGTTTGAGGCTTTAATTCGCTGGAATCATCCACAAGAGGGAATTATCTTACCTGGTGAATTTATACCCCTGTGCGAAGACAGTAATCTCATTGTTCGTATTGGAGACTGGACTTTCTATAAAGCCATGGAGCAACTGCATCAATGGCTCAGTTCAGGTTTTGACTTTCGTCTGGCAATTAATGTTGCACCTAAACAATTACAAAATCCAGATTTTTTGAAGAAACTGGATCAGCTATTATCAGACTTTCCGGATATCCCCCCTAATCATATTGAACTGGAAGTACTGGAATCAGCAGCACTTCAGGATACCAGTATGGTCAGTGAAATTATCAGGGACTGTCATCAACGAGACATCAGTATTGCTCTGGATGATTTTGGTTCTGGATATGCATCACTATCCTATCTAAAACAGTTGCCTGCAAATCAGTTAAAAATTGATAAATCATTTATTCTGGATATGCTTACAGATGAGGGTGATCGTGCTATTGTCGAAGGCATTATCAGTCTTGCAGGGATTTTTAAGCGTCAGGTAATTGCTGAAGGTGTCGAAACCAGAGAACATGGAGTCATGTTATTACGTCTGGGTTGTGACATGGCTCAGGGCTATGGTATATCAAGACCATTAAACGCTGATGATGTATTAAACTGGGCAACAAACTGGGAGCCTGATCCCAACTGGTTAATGTGGTCTGAAACACCCTGGGAAATTTCAGATTTTCCTTTGCTGATTGCTCACAGCGATCACTTCACTGTCATTAATAAATTGATAAAATCAGTCACGGAAAATAATGATAATACCGGAGGGTTTGAATTATTATCTCATCATAACTGCCGTTTGGGCAATTGGTATTATAATGTCGGCGTAAAAAAATATGGACACTTGAACTGCTTTATTGAATTAGAACAACCTCACCGAAAAGCTCATAAACTTGGTCATACAATAATACAGTTATGCGCTGATGGGGAACACACTGAAGCGCTGAAATTAATACCTGAGCTGATCAAAGTTCGAGACATAGTATTGCTTAAATTGAATAATTTACAGCAGGAAATATTAGATCATAAGGGCTGAATTCCAGTTCACACCCTTTACATCATAAAGTACTCTATAAGGCTCGTGATTTCATGTAGCCTTGCTCACTGACACGACTCCATTGAATGACATTATTTTCAAACTCAACAAATGATTTGTGAATTTTCTTTGAGATAGCATCATACTCACCAACCTGTGCCACGACATCATTTGAGAGCGAATGCAGTTTCTTAATGACATCATCAGGGTACTGACGCATTTCGACTTTATGTTTTTTAATCAGTGTCTGCAGTGCCTGATTATTTTTAGCGGTATAATCTGCCAGCATATCCTGATTGGCTACGCGGCATGCAGCGCGAACGATAACTTGTAAATCCCCGGGCAGCTCATTAAAAGCATCTTTATTGATCATGGCTTCCATGGTTGAGCCTGGCTCATGCCAGCCAGGATGATAGTAAAACTTAGCCACCTTATAGAGACCAAAAGCCATATCATTATAAGGACCAACCCATTCTGTTGCATCAATGGCACCGGATTGCATGGAGGTATAGATTTCACCGCCAGGTAAGGTGACCGGTGTACCGCCTGCTTGTTTTAAAACTTCTCCACCCAGACCTGGGATGCGCATTTTCAGACCTTTAAGGTCATCGACACTATTTATCTCTTTATTAAACCAGCCACCCATCTGAACACCGGTATTACCTGCGGCATTAGGGATCAGGTTAAATTTATCATACAGCGCTTCCCAAAGTTTCATACCACCGCCATGATAGAGCCAGCCGTTCATTTCCTGTGCCGTCAAACCAAAGGGTACTGAGGTAAAAAACTGTGTTGCCGGATGTTTACCCTTCCAGTAGTAGGCACCACTATGTCCCATTTGTGCGGTTCCTCTGGAGACCGCATCAAAGACTTCCAGAGCCGGAACAATTTCATTAGCACCATAGACTTTTACTTTTAAACGACCACCACTCATTTCATTAATTGTCTTAGCAAGGAAGTTAGCACCGGTTCCCAGCCCGGGAAAATTCTTGGGCCAGGATGTGACCATTTTCCATTTAATGGTTTTTGCTGCAGATGCGGTGTTGATCCCACCAACCACTCCAGCAGTGGCCACTGAACCAGCGCCCACTCCTTTTATAAAGTCGCGTCTTTTCATTTGTTTTCCTTGCTTACACATTATTGTAAAAAGAATAAGTTTTATGTAGTCAAATTGGCAATACTCAACATTAGCCAGCGTGTACCATAATTATCAAAATTAACCTGAACTCGTGCTCTGGCACCATTTCCTTCCAGATCAACCACTAATCCGTCACCAAATTTTTTGTGGCTGACACTTTGACCAATATAAACACCATCCTCTTCATCAGAACCAAATGAAGAGCGGCCAAATTTTGTTGCGGCCGGTGTATTCTGCACAGCCCTGACCTGTGAGACCAGTGAAGCCGGTATCTCTGATAAAAATTGAGAGGGGTAGCTTAATTCACTTCTGCCATAGATGGTTCGGCTTTCAGCATGAGTCAGGTGTAGCTGCTGTCGGGCACGGGTGATACCAACATAACAAAGACGTCGTTCTTCTTCAAGCCGCCCACCGACATAGTCCTGTATAGCATTTTTATGTGGAAACAATCCTTGCTCCAGGCCTGATAGAAACACGAGATCAAACTCTAGCCCCTTAGCACTATGCAAAGACATAAGCTGCACACAATCTTCCCACTCATCAGCCTGGCTTTCACCTGCTTCAAGGGCTGCATGAGCTAAAAATTCTGCCATGGGATTGGGGGGCAGGGTCTCTTCTTCAACATTGATTTTTTCTTCATTTTTTACCTCAAGCATGGCATCTAGTAGAGGATCACCTTCATCATCAAAGCGTTTAGCCGCATTAACCAGTTCATCCAGATTTTCAACTTTTGCCTGAGCCCGATCACTATTTTCTTTACCATGAAACTCTTTTAATAAAGAGGCATCAATAACATGAGAGACCTGTTCTGCAAGACTCAACCCCTCTTCAATCTTCAGCTCATCAATGAGATCAATAAATTTCTGTACCGATGTGGCTGCCCGCGCTGACAGAGTTTTATCCACTATTAGTTCTATGGCGGTCTGCCATAAGTTCTGTTGTTTTTCTTTTGCACTCTGACGAATAATATCCACTGTTCGTTGGCCAATGCCGCGGGTGGGTGTATTAATAATACGCTCCAGAGCCGCATCATCCTGTTTATTAGCTATCAATCTCATATAAGCGAGGGCATCCTTTACCTCAGCACGATCATAGAATCGTAAACCACCATAAACCCGATAAGGCATACCACGCTTAACTAATTCATATTCATGAGGTTGTGACTGAGCATTGGAACGATACAAAATAGCCACATCATTACGTTTGCCACCATTTTCGACCCATTTTTCAATTTGACCACTGACATAAGCAGCCTCATCAATTTCATTAAAGGCTTTATAGATTTGTAATAGCTCACCCTCACTATCATCTGTCCAGAGCTCTTTACCCAGGCGCTCCGTATTATTTGCAATGACCGAATTTGCCGCTTCAAGTATATTACCCGTTGAACGATAGTTTTGTTCCAGACGAATCGTCTCAGAAGTGCCAGCATTAAAATCTTGAGCAAACTCACGAATATGCTCAATTTTTGCGCCACGCCAGCCATAAATTGACTGATCATCATCACCGACAACAAAGGTATTTATATGAGTTGACAGGAGATTGTTGCCACTGAGCACTTTCAACCAGGCATATTGAATGGTGTTAGTATCCTGAAACTCATCCACCAGGATATGGCTGAAACGCTGCTGATAATGTTTTAGAATATGCGGCTGTTGTAGCCAGAGTTCATGAGCCCGCAATAGCAATTCTGCAAAATCAACCATACCTGTTCTTTGACAGAGAGTTTCATATTGCTGATAGACATCCAGCATAAACTCACGATTATGGAACTCTCTGGCTTTTTCTGTCGTCAGGAGTTGGGCCACTCGTAGACCATTGTCCTTACACTCATTAATAAACCACTGAGTTTCACGAGGGGGATGTTTTTTATCATCAATACCCAGCTCTTTCATAATGCGTTTTATCAGGCGCAATTGATCATCACTGTCAATAATCTGAAAATTCTCCACCAATTTGGCATCTTTCCAGTGAGCGCGTAACAAGCGATGTGCCAGACCATGAAAAGTGCCCACCCACATATTTCTAATCGGTGTTTTAAGCAGATTTTCAATTCGAAAACGCATTTCACCTGCGGCCTTATTGGTAAAAGTAACCGCCATAATGCTATAAGGTGAGATATTTTCAACTTGTACCAGCCAGGCAATGCGATGAACCAGTACTCGTGTTTTACCACTGCCAGCCCCTGCTAATACCAGTGTATTCTGTGCTTCAGAACAAACCGCCTGCCGCTGCGCCTTGTTCAGGGGATCGATAATTTGGGAAATATCCATATTTTTAGTATTTAGTGTTTGTTGTTAAATGTTAGGTAATTATAGGAGGGTAGTTATTTTTGTGCAATATTCAATTATATATTTTAAGTCATCATATTATTGTTTTTAAATAATCTAAATTTACTCGGGCATGGCATCCTGATCGATAAGCACATCAACACCATTCATTGCTTCTATTTGTGCAACAGGTAGCTCTTTACCTTGCTGCCACTGCTGCACGGCTTGTTTTTTACCACTGCCAGTGATCAAAATCAACAGTCGTTCACTTCTATAAAAAGCTTGCTTACTCAGGCTGACTCGTTCTGAGGGCGGTTTGGGGGAGTTATAGACTGCATGGGTGAGTTCATTTTCATTATGCTCATGTCCCGGGAATAAGCTTGCAGTATGCCCATCTTCACCAATGCCCAGCAGAGTCATATCAAAAGGCAGAAAGGGTTTAATCACTTCAGCATAATCACTGGCACCTTGCTCAGGGCCCAACTCTGCTTTTATTGGATGAAAATTTGTTTTCAGGAAGTCTGCTGGCACATTAATTTTATCCAGCCAGGTCTGTGTGATCATTAAACTGTTCCGTTCAGGATCATTGACCACCATACAGCGCTCATCACCAATAAACAAATGCCATTTTGACCATTCCTGATGCTGATCAACCAGCAGTTCATAAATCCTTTTTGGGGTAGTACCGCCTGCCAGGACAAGTTTAAAAACACCTCTATGGGAAATGGCTTCCTGTGCTTTGACTAAAATTCGGTGTACGGCTGAATGAGCAACTATTTCTGCATTTGCCAGTACATGCCATTGTGTTTCTTTTATCATTATTTTACTTCTTTTTTAGATAAGGAGTCTTTAATCAGAGCATCAGCCTGCTCTGCACTCAGTATTTTCCATGGTAGCGGGAAGACAGCAGCCACTTGTTCCTGATACCTTTGGTAAACCTCACCATGATAGGCAATTAATTTTCGCTCTTCCATTCGTGAACCAATGACAAAATAGGCTGTCACCAGTAAATAAACGAGCAATTGTATAGTAGAGACATCTCTGGTCCAGATAATAACCAGTGCAAAAAAATACCAGGGATGGCGAACATAGCGATGCATCGGGGATATATGAAAATTTTCCTGATCATGAACGCTATTGTTTCGCTCTTTGAGTTGTCGAGTTCCCCAAAATTCAGACAAATCATAATATTTTAATGAATAGAAAAAGCCAATAACAGCCAGTAATGCCATGGCACTGGTGAGATAAAAGCCCAAACCATGCCATTGCCAGAGTGAATTACCGGGATACAAGAACATCACAAACAATAAAGGCAATGATAGAACAATAGCCAGAGCATTAAACGCCAGACGATAGTAAGGCATCACATTCGGCCAGTGACTGGCCACCCGCTGCTTCATGATGATGGAAGCAGCCAGAGAATGCAGAATAAAATAAGCCAGAAAGGATCCGAAAACAATCAGATAGGGCATTAATGTCGTCATTTTTTTAATTCGAGTTTAAATGGGTAACGCCGGGTCTGTTGACCTTCTGAAACAGTTAAGACCGCTTTAGCTGGAGCACCATGGTAATTCACAATAATATTCCCGATATTACCCTGTTGAGGCAAACCCTGGCGAATATCCGTTGTTGAAATCCGCTTATTATCAGAATCAATCAGACTAATTTGCAGCAGTCGATCACGATTACCAGAAATTTCAAGCTCCATAATTTCACTGCCCAGGCGAACCAGTTTAGCACTGACTCCCTCATCTTCCCACTGAGCACCAAGCGATAGATCAGTATAAGTACTGCTGTGTTTTGAAACCGGCAAATGAATGATTATATCACCACTCACCTCATTGACAGGGACCGCCTCATTGTTACCTGGCATTGAAAATGATATTTGCCCATCCATAGAAAGCTTATCCTTATTGAGAACAAAATCACCATTCATATAATACCCATCCGCTTTGAGCGGGTAGAAATAAGATTGCCCGGAGCCATCAGCGGGTGAAGAGCCTTTAGCAGGTAAAGAGCCACCACTATCATCTGACCGGGGGTTACTAATATAAATTTCCAGGGCTGATAAATTATGTCTGAGTTCATCAAGAATGGGTGTCTTTATCATTATCATCCCGGATGTTCCCCAGTGTTTACTGGTTTTTAAACGATATAGGGCAAGATTCAAAGGACCATTATGCCAGGATGCCTGCATTTCTCCATTCCAGTTATTTTCCTGATCAAAACTTAAAGCTTCAAGATCCTGATAGTTTTGGTCCCAGCTTGCCACTGAAGATAACTGCGCCTTTTCCAACTCATACTTCCAGTGGTTATCAGAGGGGTAAGGTGGAAAGCTTGACAATGAAAAGGGATATTTAATATTCGTAAACTCAGTTGCATACACAATTTCAATAAATGCGATAGTACCTTGATATCGTTGCGACACTGAAAAACCAGAACCAAAAAATTCATCCATAGAAGTCTGACTGACCCGACTCAAATAGTCTTTATTTTTATTTAAAGCCCGTATTAATAGAATATTATCTTGGTTGCCAGAAATTGTATAAGAAAGGCTATCCGATGCAGAAGGCTTCAACAATATACGGGTATCATATTCTGAAATAACAATATTTTTATCAGTTTTTGCAAATTCCCTGGCCTGTGTCCGCGTCGCCAGATTGAGCTCAATTTCTCCATTGAGCGCCCGTACCTGCGAAAATTTAATACCTTTTTTCAATTTTATTTTTTGACGAACTTCCAACTCAGAGTATTTGATCTGTTGATTACCAAGATAGGCTGTACGTTCACCACCAAAACTGGAAAAGAAGGCTTCATTTGGAGAAGCCATTTGCTGACATTTTTCAATTGCCAGCAAATTATCTCCCTGTTGATCAAGTACTTCAGTCACTTTGATGGACGCCTGTTTAACACCCACATTATCAATATTCTGTCCTTTACCTCTAAGCTGTATAATAACCTGATCATTGGCCTGTTGAGTCTCCAGCATAAGATCATCAATTGATAATGCAAAAGGCCCCTGTATCCAGACAGGTTTAATGAATGTATCCAGCCCTTTATTAAAGGGCTTTAATTCTGCCGCCTTGTATTGCGGCCAGTACCTAAGAGGAGAGGCATTTATTCTTTCCTGCACTTTCTGCTTTTGCTTTGCCACAGGAGATGAAGACTGCTTGTTCAAATCAATACTGAAGAATTTTTCAACCAATTCCCGTAAAGATAACTCAACTGATTTATTAAACTCACGATCTAACTCAAGCCTCATGGATAATTGCCCAATATCTCCCTCTGAATCTTCTCTTAGATCAGGTTGGGTATTTTGTTGAAGGCTCAGTTTACTCAACAACTGCTGTAGATTAAGCAGCCCCTGACTATTGGTCTTCATTTTTTTAATCTGAGTCAACAGCTCTTTCTGAGTATTATCCAGCCATGTTTGATCTTTACTGTTCAAAGTAAAGTCAATCAGACCCATAGGGGGCAGTAGCTGTAAACCAATGCTGGCAAACAAACTGTCAACCGGCTCATTCTCTCTGGCCAGGTCCTGGATCATCACCATAGGTAAATTAGAGGCACCAGGTATTGCCTTTTTTTCAACGCTGCCTGGTAATTGATTAAAGAGAGCCAGACTCACCAGTTTATCGCTTCGATATTCTTTCCAGTTACTTAAATCCGTGACATTCCCTGCTCCCTGCTTTAGTAATTGATGCAACTCATCCAAATAACCGTCACTTGAAATTAAAATACGTTCAGGCTCAATCGACACTTCCATAAATTGGCCTTTTTCACAGGTTCTTTCATCAATTTGTGAGATTCTCAAGCGAATACTACCTGTTTCTGGAAGCATTTCAGCATTATGATGCTTTAAAATATAATTTTTCACCGCATTCACAGAAAAGTGACCCAGTAAAACCATCTGTGAAACAAGCTGTTCATTTTCAATATAAGCGGCACTGATGATCTGCTTAATTGCTTCTTTGGGCTGAATACCCATGTCATTCAGTTGTGCATAGAGCATTGTCTGGTCGCCGGACAGGGTCTTATTACTCATAAAATAACGTTTCTGCGAAAGTAAACGCTCGACATTAATATGAGCCAAAAGCAATAATGGTTTATTCGCCAGCGAATACTCAATATCAACCACCTCATCAGGTGTTTCAAAATTGATATTGTACTGATCCCAAAGGTTGTAAACTAAAATAATAAAAACAACCCATAAAGCCACAGCAAAGAGCGGTGTAGAGGATTTTTTTATTTTTTTCGCAATGACCTTTTTAGTTGATTGTTTTGGTAACTCGGCATGTTGGTGGCTGATTTTTTTAGTTGTATCCTTTAAAATAAAGACTTCCAGACCAGCCTTAGTAAAAATCTTCTGCAATTTTTTTGCTTGTTCATCTGTATGTGCTCGACGAATAATAACGACTTTCCCAGAAAAAAACTTTTTTTCAATTTTTTCCGGTGCTAATTTTGTCAATCGGACAATATTTGCAATAACCTGCACTTTATCAAATCCGGGCAATAGATGACCTTTAAAGACAACTTTATGTTCGCCGCGAGGCCCGGATTTGTTTTTTTTCTCTGCTATCATTTTCTTAATCTCTACAAAAGCAATTACACTGCCTGTAATTGGAGGGGAGTTTTTATTAGAGTTTTCTATCCGCATCAGGGATTATTGACAATGCCACCCCTGAGGATAATGCAATCATTATAGTGTTTATTTACAGAAAAAAATTGAGCTGTTTGGCGATTTTGTCATGAAATGACAAAAAATGACAACAATCTATGTCATGACACAAAATAATGTCATGACAAACAAGTATGACAACCCATCAAAAAGATATATTTTCAGTCCATTTCATTACTATATGGAGTGGTTTCAACTGTTATTTTAGTTGGCACAACAAATGCAACTACTGAATTTAATCAGGATAGAGGTGATTTATATTTTGAATTATTGAATACTGCGTCCCCCCCTTGCAGATTCATAAAATATGATATGAATTGCTTTATTCTGGTACCTTTAAGCTGCTTAAAGGTTTCACAAATAAGTGTTGAAATAATAAATGGCAGAGGAGAGGAGCATGTCATAGAAAACAATCAATCTTTTCCTTGTTGTTTTTACCAATCCCAAGCTATTTCTTAGCTGGCTTAGCAAACACAAAGGGTTGATTAATCAGCTTAAAACATTTCATTTTAGTTCAAATAAATATTCTCTTTTATCCATATAAAATATTTCACATAATTTGGTGCATCCTATTTGTATATATCAAAAAAAATGCCAATTCCTGCTAAGGAATTGGCATTTCTGATTTTTAATTAGTTAAACTAGTTAAACTAATTTATCCACCAACAAAAGCATCATTAGTAACATTATTAAACCAGGAATAAGCATATTGTACTTCACGTGCTCTCATTTCTGGAGAAGAGTCCATTGGTGTTAAACCGCCTGAGCCCTTAACTTTCTGGATTTTCTTTCCATCAAAGTTATAAACCATTGCCACTGAAATACCATCACCTGGTGCAAGAATACTATAGCAAGTATTCACCAAGGTTGGGTGAGCAGGATCTTTACCGTGCAGACTGGCAACTACTGCAGCAGCACATACTTTTGCTTCTGAGTTTGCGGCATAAGCAGATTTAGGCATTGGAGAAGCAACACTTGAGTCACCAATAACATAAACATTTTTCTTCTTAGTTGATTCAAATGTTTGTTGATTGACTGGA
>JADGEM010000080.1 GCA_016744375.1 Gammaproteobacteria bacterium | reverse complement strand
ACCGTTGCGGGGGCAGCACAGGCATATTGTAAAAACTAACCTGTTTCCTGTAACCTAAGCAAGACTGAGGTTACTATAAAAACAAAAAATAATCCATAAAAATAGAATATGGATTTATTATGAAGAAATGATCAAACTTTTATTTTGCTGTTTTAAACAAATATATTTACCTGGTTTTACCAAAATTATAGTGCTCTTCTGGATACCTTTGTTGTATTTCCTTATAAGTTTATTTTTCTGGAGCCTTTGATGCATTTTAGCTAAATAACTGTTCCTAAATGGTGAACATTATCTATCGAGAGACCGTATCAGGTTCTATTGCTCAGTGCGCACTATATGGGGGTGCTATCTTATCTTCTTTATATTTATTATTGTTTGCCAAGATGAAATGGTGTATAAATATTAACGTTTATTATGGTGTATATGAAATGGAATGTGCTGGTTGTAGTCTACATAATACAGTTTTCATCCCTCCAAGGTAATTTATAATATTTGTTAAAATTCTGAAGTGAAAATCAAAGGATAATAAATATGCATACAAAAAAAAATTAAAGATTCAAGTGTTTTATACATCGAAGATGATCATATAACCAGAAAGCAATTATCGCTGTTTTTGAAATCACAATGCAAAGTGTTATATACTGCGATTGATGGTCAAGAGGGACTTGAACTCTATAAAAAGTTTGAACCGGAAATTGTTATTACTGATATTGAAATGCCAAAATTAAATGGCTTGGAGATGGCTAAGAAAATTAGAAAGCATTCTCTGTCAACTCAAATTATTATTATCACTGCTTATAAAAAACCAGAATACCTACTTGATGCAGTCAACTTACAATTGGTTCAATATTTAATAAAACCAATCAGTCTTGAAAAATAATTCATACCTTAGATTTTGCTGACTTTTTTTAAATAAAATAAATCTTATAACTAAAAACATTCTATTGGCTCCAGTTTATAACCCTGAAAACTTGATAGGAATTAATGTTTCTCAGGAAGGTTTTACTGTAACATTATAAATATCGGTTTTTGATGCTTGTTCTGGTATGTTTCTGGATTCAACCCTGAAAAAATAAAATTACTTATTAAATTAAAATCAGACATTCTGGACATTTTGGGTTGGCGTGATGTGTGAGAAATACAACGACTGATTAAAAAGGGAGATGAGCAGGCTAGGCTGGCAGTTGAGATGCACTGCTACTGTAATAAAAAGTATATCATGAGTTGCATTCTCATCATAAGCCTCACACAAATCACCCGTCCCTCGCGGCATGGCCTTCATTTTCCCCGTGTCTTCATTGTTTGCTGGGGGTGATTTTAACCAGGCATCCTGTATTAAATGATGGCCGGTCTGACCCGAACAACAGCCTCGGGTATCGCCCATACCGAAGGTATCATTCAGGTTGTTTTTTTTGCCGGTCTGATTCAGGTTCTCTTTTTGTTTCGGGTCTTTCTTTTGGGTGACTAATTTACACCGTCTGGCTTTCAGACAAGGGTTCTTACGGGCGATTTGTTCCATTTCATCGCCCATTTCTTCTTTCAGTTGTTTCAGCTCATATTTTTAGTCATGGCATAAAAAAGGGTACAAAATATTTTTTGTACCCGGTCGTCTATTGGCCACTGATAAAGTCATTAGTTGACCTGTTTTTATTATTCTTTACCACTGGATTTCATCGCTTCATCAATGTCATAGGCGGCATCACGCACTTTTTCTAAATTATCAACCTGTCGTTCCATGAGTTGAACTTTTAACACATCGGTCGGGGTGACATGACCAATTAAGTTTGTCCAGGTTTGGCCATCATAAACTGCGGCACCATAGGCACCCGCCACCAGCATGACACCATCATTGACTGACAGGTGACCAAAACTGGTGGGGGCATTGTCATCATCAAAGCGGGCGCCGACTAATTCACCATCAACCAGCTCCCAGAGATAATTATCGGTCATGACATACAGTCGGTCGTGAAAGCGCTGGATAAAGTTAATAAAGCCCACACCCGTATCTGAACGGCCAATGACTTCTTTCCAGCCGGTGTCTTTATGACCCACCAGCAACTCACCACCCTGACCACCGACATACACCAGACCATCATCGGCACAACAAATCGCCGTCATGCGCCACTCATAGGGAGCATCCATCAACTCCCAGTTTGTGCCATCAAAGTGCCAGAGGTTATAATCATCTCCACCAGTGTAAATATCTCTTTCACTGAAACCATCTATGGCATCAAAGTCAGGTGCTTCTTTTTCATGATCGGGCTCTGGCGTAAAATAAACCCATTCATTAGGAGCTATTCGTTTGGCAACTCTGCGATCCCCGCCCGCAACATAGAAATGGTTGCCAATCAGCCGAGTGTTGTCAGAACCAAAAATAATATTAGTATCATGATTGATATTTTTTTCAGATTGATTAACCCCTTCAGCAAATTCAAAATAGGCGACACGCCCCATGTGGTTAACGGCTAGCGCACGTTTGCGACCATTAATATAGCCACCAGCTATAGTTCCTAAGCCACCAGTAAAATAA
This sequence comes from Gammaproteobacteria bacterium, assembly GCA_016744375.1. Taxonomy (GTDB): domain Bacteria; phylum Pseudomonadota; class Gammaproteobacteria; order GRL18; family GRL18; genus GRL18. Next base: position 12,108 of record JADGEM010000080.1, on the reverse strand, counting down.
CCATCATCATATTCCAACATACTCCATGAATCTCTTGAGGTATTATGAGCTATAATACGAGCGGGTGGTGCTTTATCTCCCCAAATACTCTGCTCCTCACTGTCCACCAGATTTTCATCGCCTTGAGCAACAAACATAAAGGTTTCATGGTCAATTACCCCAGCACCGGTGATATAACAATCTTTTAAAGCCAACTCTTTATTCTTATTCATCATTTCAACCTTGACTTACCATTTATTAAAAGTCTTCTAATGGATTATTTCCATCTTTTTCCTCAATAACAATTTCTTTGCCATTTCTGTCCGTAGGTCTCGGCTTACACCTCAAACGGTCATAATAACCTTTTAGCTGGGCTTCCAGACAGGTGGGATCACATTCACCAAATGTCTTTTGATGGGCTTTAACGGCCACTTCAATCGCACAGTCCATAGTAAAACCCTTTTTACAATCACCTTCTCTATTTTCAAGTTTCTTTTGTAAAGCATATTCTGTTTCAGAGTGTATCTTGCCATGAGACCCTTCCGTATTCCCGGCCCCTTCAGTACACACCATCGGTGCTTCATTCTCATCATAACCCTCACACAAATCACCCGTCCCTCGCGGCATGGCCTTCATTTTTCCTGTGGCTTCATTGTTTGCTGGGGGGGATTTTAACCAGGCATCCTGTATTAAATGATGGCCGGTCTGACCGGAACAACATCCGCGTGTATCACCCATACCGAAGGTATCACTCAGGTTGTTTTTTTTGCCTGTCTGATTCAGGTTCTCTTTTTGTTTCGGGTCTTTCTTTTGGGTGACTAATTTACAACGCCTGGCTTTCAGACAAGGGTTCTTACGGGCGATTTGTTCCATTTCATCACCCATTTCTTCTTTCAGTTGTTTCAGCTTTTTGGGATCATCGGTTGCATCAATAATTTTTTTTGCATCACGGCTTGCTTTGCCCAGGTTGTCAAAGGCTTCTTCTATGTGATCCCAGGTAGTCCAGACATCATTGATTGAAGTACCGACTGTCCATAGAGCTGACCCCACATCTAACACTAATGCACCCACATTACAAATACCTGCACCACCAATACCACCTGCTGCTGTCCCTGGGCCAGGAGCAACAACAGTGCCTCCAGCAGCACCGGCAGAACCACAGATTACTGTCGCTGCACCATGACGAGCGGCCGTTTTTTTGCCATACTCAATACCTGAGTCAATGACTTTATCTTTAACCATACCTTTAGGCAGCTCCAGTAAATCTTCACTCATTGCATTGGCTGCATCTTCAAAGTCTTTCATTTGCTGTTGCACATTGGTACGCAAATTGAATAATAATTTTTTACAATGGTTATCTTTCCAGGTTTTGTCTCGCACCTTATAGGGTTTTTTCTTTCTTTTATTTCTGGATTTATTTATTTTCTCCCGATGGGCCCTGAATTTTTTGTTTTCCTTTTCACTGATACTGCACTTGTCCGCTAAGGCCTTTTCATCCCCTTTGCAACAGGCTTTATCGGCTGTTTTTTCATTGCAGCTGCTGATGATGGAGTTGGCTTTTTTATGTTCTAAATACTCACGACTCATTGGTTTATCCTTTTCCAAATAAGTGATCAAGATGTGCCCAGATTTGCATACCGCTCATTGGCTGATGGTTTGCCCAGGGGTAACGAGGATTGGTATCAAACTCGAATCCGAGCAGGAAGGCCAATGTTATTATTTCATTTTGACTCAGAACGGAACTCAGTGGTGATTGCTTATTCAGAAGCATTGAATGTGTGGCGGCATTTAATGTCTTTGCTTTTTTTGGCCAGAAATAGGCAAAGAGGTTTAGAGCCTGTCCCGCTTGAAGGTTCGGTTGCTGTAAAATATTGAAGTATTGTGTACGCAATTGTTGATAGGGTTTTATCGGAAATTCAACACCGCATGCCAGTACGCGCTCAAGGTAAAATTGTGTTCGTTTTTGCAATTGGGTGATTTTTTCCCAGGACGTATATTGTGGGTTGAGTAAAATTTGATTCGCCCAGGGTATCTGCGGGTCTTTTTCAAAACCTGCTCCGAGTATGAAAGACAGCTCAATAAAACGCCGAATATCTCGTTTGCTTTCAAAACCGAAACGCATTGCCTGAAAGAAATTTTGCTCAACAAAGCTTTTGGTATTTTGAGGCCTGAGCTGGTAGTCAGATGAACTAAAGCGCTCCAGTAAATAAGGGCTTAAGGATTGTTGAAAATGGTGTAAATGCTGACTTTCAGAGGCTGCGATATCCTTCGCTGAGACTGCAATCATGATCATCCTTGATAGTTATTGCTTTGATGTGTAAATTCCTTGTTGTGTCGATATTGTACAGGATATTATCCATTAATTACATAACACAGAGTTTTTCTCTATTTCTGTGAGGCTGAGTTAATGCATAAGATAAATCGCTTTATGCACCTCTTCGCTGTCTTCTTCCGTTTGAAACCAGGTCTGAATGAGCTGACAGGCCTCGTCAAAAGAGCTGATTTCACCCTCATCCAGTGCCAACAGGCTGATTGATTGCTTGAGTTGCTGGTTTTGGGCACCTTGCTGTTGATAATGATGGAATAATCGATTGTTTTTATCCGTACCTCGTCCATAGAAGTAGCAATAAGACAGGGTCAATTCGCCGATGGGGGATTGTTGGTCAGCGGCTTTTTTTAACAGTTGAAAAGCAAAGGGGTCATTTTTAGGCACTTGTTTGCCTATAAGATAACAAATTGCAATTGAAACCTGAGCATTGCTTAACGATTGCTCAGCAGCCAGTTGCCAATAGTGAAGTCCTGTCATTGGGTCTTGACCCTGCGCCATGTGAATATTGCCTAACACGAAACAAGCTGAGCCAGATACTCCTGAGCTTCGATATCTCCCTGTTGGGCGGATAATTCAAACCAGTACTTAGCCAGTGTCAAATTGCGGATAACATGCAAACCGTGATAATAGAAATGGCCTAATCTATATTGTGCAGATGGTTCACCCTGTGAGGCAGCTTTGGTGTACCAACTGATAGCCTTCTCTAAATCAATGCCAGTGCCTTCACCCAGTTCATATTTATTGCCCAGACAGGTTTGCGCTTTGGCGTGATCTTTGTTGGCTGCTTGTAAACACAGCTCAAAGGCTATTTTCAAGTCAACATCAAGACCTCGACCCTCTTTATAAAAAAAGCTCAGGTTAAACAGGGATTCTGTAAAGCCATATTCAATAGCCGATTGATACCATTTGATGGCCTGTTCATAATTGGTAGTTATCCCAACGCCGTATTCATTCATGACGCCCAGATTATGAGCACACTCGGGGTCACCTTGCTCGGCATACTGCTGGAATATTGGCATGGCGGTGAGGTAGTCTTTGCTCTGATAAGCTTGATTAGCTGCAATGAGATCTTGTGTTTTTTTGTTTTTAGTCATATTTTTTGTGAACGAATCCATTTGTCAATAAAAAAATTTGTCATTTTCAGCTAATTATCATATCCTAAGTCTTTCTTATTAAGCAAAATGTTACTCTGATAAAAGGATTTTTCAGTATGCCAGCCGTAACCCGACTTGGTGATATTTGTACCGGTCATGGATGTTTTCCACCTCGACCCTCTGTTTCTGCCAGCCCGAATGTTTATGCCAATGGTATACCCGTTTGTCGTGTCTCTGATGACTATGCACCTCATGGCTGCAGTAAATGTTCACCGCATCCCGGTAATTTGGCAGAGGGTTCACCAACGGTATTTGCCAATGGGTTGCCTGTTTCTCGTATTGGTGATGCTTTGAATTGTGGCAGCTCTGCAATGACGGGAAGTCCTGATGTCTTTATCGGTAATACGCCATTTGGTATGGCTTCGGCTGCCCCGCCACAAGTCGCCAGGTTAGTTGACTCTCTGATGTCGACACGGTCACTCCTGGAACAAGCCTCCCAAAGTGGTGATGCTTATTGTGAAGCTTGTAATCGTTAGTTAAAACACTTATGAATACTATTGAGCAGTGGTTGACAGAGAATGAAGTGCAGAGAAAAGCTCAGCAGCTTCCCGAGCAACATTTGTATGTATTGTTGGATTGTGCATCGGACAAAGAGCTGCCTGAATGCGTTTTAAATTTAGATAAGCAAGCCAGGCGACAGAGTTTGTTTGGAACGACGTCTCTCGCTGAAATTGCTGATGCTGGACCATTTCTAATTGAGATAGATCGAAACAGTACTGTATTTGCCTATTTACTTGCAAAGATATCAAAGCAGCCCTGGGGATATTTTATACTGTCTCATGATGATATTGAGACACTGAGCAATCGATTGCAGGTCTTTTTGAAAGCTCAAATGCCTGATGGTAAGAATTACTTATTTCGATTTTATGATCCACGGGTGATGTTTAATCAGCTTCGAGTGCTTTCGGGCGAAAGACTGAGTTCACTGATTGGTCAGGGTAACATATTTGTGCTGCCTGAATTTGAGGGGCAGCATTGGTTGTCTGTTACTCATCAGGGCGAAATTCAACTGAGTAGACTCTAATTTCTGAGTTATCCCCGCGAGTTTTATAGGTAACTCACTGAAAAATTAGAAATTGATCGACTTTTATGGTAATTATGATCAAATTTGTTTCGACTAAAAAGCAAATAAGAACACACCATGAAAGCCACTAAATTATTACACAAAAGCTTATCAACTGCATGCCCTGATACTCTTTTTATTATGGTGCGTTGGCAAAGTTGCCGTTGATAAAAAATATCACTATCATTTACAAGCAAATACAATACGAAATAAAGCTGTGCTTTCAAACATTTACATTATGATACAAATTATTAATGATAAACGTTACAAAATAAAAAAAAGGAGCTTAGGTTAGAGAGTTTTAATGATCCCGTGATGCTCAAACTGATAGAAGAGGGCAACGCTAAAAATCTCAACTTGCAAATAACAGCGGACACTATGAATAAAGCCTGGTTGTTAGCCAAACAATCAGGGGCGGCACTTAAACCAAACGCTGACTTGAAGGTCGGTTGGGAACTGGATGTCTGGGTCGCTTAAAGTCAGGTGTTGATGCTGCAACAGCCAGTGCTCAATCAGCAGAAGCTGACTATGTTTTTGCTCGACAGTCTTTAAGTGCAAATATTGCAAAATCTTATTTAAAAGTAATTGAAACCAAGCAGCAAACGGATATTGCACGCAAGAATAAGTCAATTCTCACAAAAACAATGCGTATCACGCAAGCAAAGTACGATAATGGTGAGTCTTCAGCACAGGATGTTGCTCTAAATCGTGCACAACTAGCCTCCATCGAACAACAATTAATCTCACTTAAAGGCTCCCAGCGTAATGCATTACGAGTTTTGGAAGTCTTTTTAGGGCGTTATCCTAATGCAACAATTGAAATAAAGGACATACTACTCCAGCTGCCACCACCACCAGCGGGTCTTCCCTCTGAACTATTAGAGCGTCGTCCTGACATTGTTTCTGTCGAAAGAAAAATAGCTGCGGCATACAATATTACCTATCAGGCTAAAACTGCTCGTTTAGCCTCATTCTCATTGACCAGTGAAGTGAGAAATTCTTCCAGTTCTTTATCCGACATTCTTAATCCAAGTAATTTACTCTGGCAGCTGGCGGCCAATATCGTCACCCCTTTAATGGATGGTGGTAAACGAAAAATAGACGTTGAGATTGCTACTGTAGAACAAAAACAAGCCGTATCGAATTATGTGCAAACTGCATTAACGGCTTTCTCAGATGTGGAAAACAGTTTGGATCAGGGCAACACGTTAGCGCAAGAAGAAACAGCATTACTTGAAGTGTTAACTGAAAGTAATAAAGCTTATAACATTGCTGAATTATTCTTCTGGTCCATTTATCTGGTTGCACCGCTTTTAGCTTGTTTGGGTTTTTTTGATCATTATCCTAGGGAAATTGTTTGTAGTATAGAAAAATGGGAAAAATTTGACGGGCTGTATTGGTCATTTATCACCGCAACTACTGTTGGCTACGGTGATATTCGTTTAATAACGAAAACATCTAAAGCATTATCTATACTCATTGCCCTGATTGGAATGATTGTTGCAGTCACACTTAATACCGCATCTGTTTCACTGGAAAAACATACGGATAAAAATGTGATAGAAAAAATAAAGAAGGCAGTTGAATAATATGGGTCAACTTTATATCCAGATTTTAAAAACTATTATTAGATGAGCAGGTATGTCTGGTTTTTTTAAAATAGAATATAGAGAACTTATTTAAAACGTGAATAAAAGTAAAATGTTATCCAATATGGATTAAGTTCATTTTTTTCGTTAGTCCTCTATGGGTAAGTAAGTCTTTATATGAGATTATAAATGAAGTTATAAAAAAATACTGTTCTTGTAGGTTTTGTCGTACAAATGGTCAAATTTATCTAACTGATAATAATTTACAAATGAAAATTGGACTATGTTTAACTGATGTTCATCTAATTACAAAAAATACAATTTACCTTTTTGTGTTTGTGGGATTCTTTATGGTAAAGATAATTTTACATTTAAACTTAAAATTTACAACTGATTGGTTGTAACAAAATGCTTAATCTTATTTCTTTTTTAAAGCAAAAAAAATCTATTGCCTTTATTTTGTCCTCATTATCTTTAACGCTTGGAACTATTTTTGGTTTATCACTTATTCTATGGACAGGAGTTCAACAATATCAGACCTATAAAACCAATCATCAGCTCCTTTTAAGCCATTCGGTTGAGTCGACCGGATTAAAGATTTCTCAACTACTCAATGAACGAACCCGGGTCTTAACTGCAATTGCTCATGATAATCTTAAAATTATGGAACGAATACTCAAAGAACCCGATAATGATGAATTAATTTCTGAATTCAGTGTTCGTTTAAAAGCCTATCTTCCTGATTTTATTGCGTTCAGTATTGTCGATGAAAAGGGAAACCGAGTGCCGGATGATTTAGGTGAAAAAATCAGTGACCTGTGTGTCCAGGATATTGCCGCTTTTTCTCGTGATGATAATTCGATGATTGAGTTAATTAATGGTGTGAACTTCTACCAGCCCATTATCCATCCTCAGCCTTTTTCGTATCATTTTGATTTAATGACTCAGGTCATTGATGCTAATTACTCAAAACTGATTCTGTTTATGAGTTTTGATGCTGATGTTTTATCTCAACTCCTAAAAGAGCATCATCCTATAGGGGGGCAGCTTTTTCTTATCCAATCAGGCACCGATTTAATTGAAGTAGATAAAAATGGTTCCAGAGATCGATTAAAACGAGATTTCAGACTTAATCCAATGGAAAAAAAGGACTTGTTTTTCAGAAAAAAAATTTCTGGTAGTCGTTGGGATATAGTTGCTTTTCCTAACAAGGGATTATTCCATAAACAATTAATGCAACTTGGTATTCAGTATGGCTCATTAATGGCCATGATTTTTATTTTATATTTCTTTGTCATGATAATACTCATTCGTCTTAACAGACAAAGACATCTTGCTTTTGATCAACTCAATTCTTTGAACCATAATTTGGAAGCAACTATTATTGAGCGGACACAAGAGTTAGCAAAGCTTTCCACCGCAGTGACACAAAGTCCAGTTGAAGTCCTTATCACTGATCTGAATGGGATCATAGAATACATTAATCCTAAGTTTACCGAAATAACCGGGTATACACCGGAAGAAGCGATGGGTTCAAACATCATGCAACTTAAGTCAGGGAAAATGGATGAAAGTTTAATGATGAGTATGTGGAAAATGGTCTCTGAAGGAAAAGCATGGAGTGGTGAGTTTTTAAGCAAACATAAAGATGGCACAAAATACTGGTTACATTTTTCTGTTTCACCGGTAAGAAATATCGATAATCAAATTACTCATTTTCTAGGAATTGGTGAGGAAATTACTGAGAGGAAAAAACAGGAAAAACGGATTGTACAACAGGCTCACTATGATGATCTTACTGGGATAGCGAACCGAGTTTTAGGCATTGATCGTTTAAAACAGGCAATACAACTTTGCATGCGGTCTGATTCTATGGTTGTTCTAATCTTTATTGACCTGGATAATTTTAAGAAAGTAAATGACACTCTGGGGCATGATTATGGTGACATACTACTGATTGAAATGACGCAACGTTTAAAATTAGTCATACGTGAATCAGATACTATTGCCCGCCTGGGTGGGGATGAATTTCTAATCATATTATCACAAGTTAAAGATAAAAATTACATTAAAAAAATTGCTGATAAAATTATACAGCAATTTCAACGTCCAATTTGCACCAAAGACTCTGAATGTATGATCACTGCCAGTCTGGGTATTTCGATTGCGCCAGAAGATGGTATCGATGCACAAAAATTAATGCGTTCTGCTGATTTAGCTATGTATCATTCAAAAGAAAATGGACGGAACTGCTACCACTTTTTTACTTCAACTCTTGAAGAAAAGATACAAAAATATTTTCAAATTGAAAAAAATCTACATAAAGCTCTAGAGAATAATGAACTCTCTGTTGTTTATCAACCAATTATTGATATGAACAGTGGTGATTTAGCTGGTTGTGAAGCCCTTGTTCGATGGAATAACCCTGCATTAGGTTTGATTGGTCCTGATACTTTTATTCCAATTGCTGAACAGACGGGGTTAATCACATCCATTGGTGAATTTGTTTTACAAACAGCTTGTTCCCAAATAGCACACTGGAATAATATTTATCAGAAAACACTCTTTATTGCTGTTAACTTATCACCTCGCCAATTTTGGGAAAAAGATTTTATTGATAAAATTAATGATGCCCTAAATCAAGCGGGGCTATCGCCCTCATGTCTTGAATTGGAAGTCACAGAAGGAATGATAATAAAAAATCATCAGGAAACTAAAGCTATCATGGACAACTTAACGAAAATGGGCATTAAACTCTCTATGGATGATTTTGGAACAGGTTACTCTTCACTCTATCACTTGAAAAAATTCAAATTTAATAAACTCAAAATTGATCGATCTTTTATTCAGGAATTAGAAACAGGAAGTGATGATATGACACTGGTTCAAACAACCATTGCATTGGCGCATGGATTGGGCCTCAAGGTCGTTGCTGAGGGTATTGAAAAACAACAGCAATTACAGATTTTAAAAGATGAACAATGTGATTTTGGTCAGGGGTATCTTTATTCAAAACCCATTCCAGCAAAAAAATTTGAGCAGATGTTTATCAATAAATAATTACTGATATTGATTCCGCTTAAAAAATATTTATCAAAAATAGGAATAAAAAATGAAGTTTAGTGTTCAAAGAAAATTGTTTTTAGGATTTGGTATCATTTTAGTCTTGACTCTATTGATGACAACCAACAACCTGACTCAGCTAAATCATTTATCAACTACAGAAGAACGTCTGATTCAAGTTCGCCTGCCAACGGTGATGGCTGGTATGGAACTAATGGATGGCATTCACCTTTCTCTGGCTGGGCTCAGAGGATACATGATTTTGGGTAATCAGCAACAGAAGGCTGAATTGTTCAAAACAGAACGTCAGCAGGGTTGGGATAAAATTGATCGGGCATTGAAGCAAATGATGGATTTTTCAAAGAACTGGACTATTCCTAAAAACAAACAATTATTGAATGAAATGAAGTTGTTGATTGATGAATTCCGTCTGGCTCAGCAGGAAGTGGAAGATATCTCTCATCAAACTGATAACATTCCAGCGGTAAAAATTCTGCTAACTCAAGCAGCTCCTCAAGCAAAAAAAATTGTTACGGCTATTTCGGGTTTAATTGATGAAGAAGCACAATTAAAAGCAACATCAGAGCGTAAACAATTATTAAAACTCCTAGCGGATAGTCGTGGTTCTTTTAGTCTGGCATTAGCCAATATCAGAGCCTATTTGCTTTCTGGAGACAAAAAATTTGTTGATGAGTTTCAAGATAAATTAAAAATTAATGAAGCACGATTTAAACAAGTTTCTGATATGGCTTATTTATTTAATGAAAAACAAACTCGTGACTGGGATATCTATAAACATGAGCGTGAGCAATTTATTGAATTACCAAAAATAATGATTGATATGCGCGAAGCCAAAGATTGGAATAAAGCCAATTATTTACTGGAAACTAAAGCCGCCCCTGCGGCCAAAAAAATAATGGATATACTGACAAAAATGCGGGAGTCTCAAAATAATCTTGCCTTGCATGATGAGTCAGTGTTGAATAGTAATACCCATTCTATTAAATTAACCATGATAATTGGAACTTTAATGGTCTTAATCTTTGGAATATTTACTGCTTTTTTTATCAGCCGTATGATTACTTTTCCATTAAAAAAAATGGTCATGAAGGCAAAGGAAATTGCTTCAGGGAACTTGACGACTCCTGCCTTGAAATTGGTGGTGAATGATGAACTAGGAGAACTAGCTATTGCAATTAACGAAATGAGCAGTAGTTTGTTGGATATTGTAGGGCATATTACGCTGTCATCTAAAGAAATTTGTAATTCATCTTCTCAACTTTCAGTTATTACCAACCGTACCAGTGAGATCATTTTTGAACAACAAACACAGTCCGATCAAGCATCAACGACAATGACCCAAATGAGCACCTCTGTGCAAAATATAAGTCAAAATATTGAAAAAACATTTCTAGCGGCTAAAGAGGCTAATATAGAAACTGCTGATGGAAGAAAAATGGTTGACGATGCAGTACAAGCTATTCAGCATTTAGCTGGGCAAATAGAAACGGGCGCCAGTATTGTTCATCAGTTAGAAGAAGACAGTGATAGTATCGGTTCAGTACTGGATGTGATAAAGGGAATTGCTGAGCAAACGAATTTATTGGCCTTGAATGCGGCTATTGAAGCGGCAAGAGCTGGAGAGTCAGGAAGAGGGTTTGCTGTTGTTGCTGATGAAGTACGCACATTAGCGGGCCGAACCCAGGAATCTGCTCAAGAAATTAATCTTGTTATTGAGAAGCTTCAGTCTGGCTCCAGACGAGCTGCTGATGCGATGAATAAGAGCCATAAAGAAGCTCAATTTGTTGTGGAACAGGCCAATAAGGCTGGAGTATCATTATCTGCAATATCTAATATGGTGGAACGTATTAATGGTATGAGCAGTGAAATAGCAAATATGGCGGAGCAGCAAAATACAATCACAGAACTTGTTAAGTCTCATATAGTGGTTATCTCAGAACTGGCACAAAAAACATCTTCTGGTGCACAAGATACAGCCACTGCAAGTGAAAGTTTATCTGAATTATCAGGAAATTTACAAAGTGCCATTAAACAGTTTAAAATTTGATAGGAATCTTGTTTTTTAAATGACTTAAAAACTATGAGAGCAATCTAGAAATAGAATTAGAATATGAGTATAGCAGGCTTAAGAAATGAGTACCTTAGTCTATAGACTAGATGTATTTTTTTAGTTTAGCCTGGTGATTCCTGTTGTCTAGCTCATCCATTTGATCATTTGGGCTCATTCTCACCTTCTAGTAAATTTTTCTATGGATCATTTGCGAGTGATCTTTCTTCACTTTGTTTTTATAAAAATAGCCCGTATGATAAAATTCGCTCATTGTGTTGACCTAAATTTAGGTTATTGCGTGACCACTCAGGCTTTCCAGACCTGCAATACTTAATTCAAAATATTGATGCCACCGCTTGCGTAGGCTTGGTCTGGAAATATCTATTCGACAACAGACAAAGCCTGTATCACCTGTCTGTTCATTAAGCTAAACCCAGTTTAATCTTTATTGAATTCCTCTATCCATAATTTCTTTTTTTATAGAGAAAAGATGTCTATGAATCATACAAATAATGGCTGATATTAAATTTAGATCACCATGGACGATGATGGCCAAAATGACCATGTCCTTCTTTACGTTCTTCAATAAAGTTGATAATTCGTTGTTTTTGCTCAGGCTTTAGTGAAGCATGAAAAGCAATCAACTTATCAATAATGATGTCTGATTTTTTATTAAAAATTTCCTGTTTCCTGGTAAGCAATAATTTAATTTCTGCTTTATCCAAAGATTCACCCTTAACCATTTCCTTAACTTGCTTCAGATGTCCATCTCGTTCATTATGAGTCTCTTTACGAACATTTAATACTTCATTTTTAAGCTCATCAAGTTTTAACTTCTGGTTTTCATCTAAATCCAATTT
>JADGEM010000017.1 GCA_016744375.1 Gammaproteobacteria bacterium | reverse complement strand
TTTTCTGCTTTCATCGAGAGTCCTCATAATAAATTAGTGAGGATCATTATGAAGCTGAGAAAATTGTTTGGGAATAACGGTAGTTGATTAAGCGCTTACCTTTCAGGCATGCTGTTTGCGACTTCCTGAATTTGACCGAGTATAAGATTTATTTGTGAATTCTTGCAATTTGCTTGTAACCGACCATCTTTCATGTGAACGGATACTGATTTAAACCAACCTAAAGTTAATCGGTCTTGACCGTAGAAAAACAAGGCAAATCCAGTAAGCACAATTCCAATTGCTACACCCAACCAAACAACTGTATCGCGAGGTTCCACATGTAGCTTTGAAAAATCTTTAACATCAAAAATAGAAAAAATAGTTATGAGGCTTCCTAGTAACCAAGAGAATTACAAGAAAGCTTTGTTTTTCAAATATTTTTAACATTACAAAATAACCTAAATTAGTTTAATTCGCTTGCATCAATTTACGATCCTTGCCTGCCCAACTATCTAAATACATAGCAAATTTTCCACCTAAAATCTCCTATATCTGTAATAATTTTCCACTTATTCTGATATTAGCCATCAAACATGGAAAATAATCATCAACAATAAAAAGACCTCATTACATTTTCCATCTAAGTAAATATTAACACACCTAACATGGAAATTTTTCCACTTAAGTTAATATTGAACTACAAAACATGGAAAATTTTCACTATTCAAGAAACTAAGTATCAAGCCTGTAAGGTTTCTCTTACCAATAAAAGTTCAATATTGATATTTATTCATTTATCATAAAGTCCGTGTTGCACATTTTTGTAAATAATAATATGAAATTCATCGAACTATAGGTATGTCAGTCGCATTCTACGCCAGAATATTCCTGTTGATATTAAAGCTTTTGTTAAACAAAAAAGTTGCCATAAAAAATAGTGAATTGCATGAAAACTCACTGTCAGGTAAGAATTTTTAAGACGATAATTATTTTGCATTGATTAAGAGAGTTCTTAATCAAATTAATCACATTAATAATACAATTAAACTTCATATTATCATCTTATTACCCTCCAACACCCAAAGAAGCAAACAATAAATATAAATGGTATGATCACGATTCATTATTACAATTATTCATAAAAAAAGGGATGCAAATCAATGGCAATCTACGCCATCGGTGATATTCAGGGCTGTTTTGATTCACTGCAATCTTTACTAACAAAAATTTCATTTGATCCGCAAAAAGATACACTCTGGTTTGTGGGTGATCTGGTCAATCGAGGTGATAAATCTCTTGAAACCTTACGTTTTATAAAAAATCTAGGTGACAGTGCCATTTGCGTTCTCGGCAATCATGATTTGGCTTTACTTGCCCTGTCAGAAGATAAAAATAAACTCAGACACCATACCATGCACGATATTCTCAACGCACCTGATCGGGATGAGCTTATGCATTGGTTACGCCACCGTCCCCTGTTACATTATGATAAAAAAACAGGCTATGTCATGGTTCACGCCGGATTGCCGCCTCAGTGGAATTTAAAAAAAGCCCGTCGTTATGCCAATGAGCTGGAAACAATGCTGCAAAGTAATGAATTTCCATTATTCATGAGAAAAATGTTTGGTAACGAGCCAAGGAAATGGCACAAAAAACTTGAAGGCTGGGACCGGTTGCGCTTTATCACCAATGCTTTTACCCGAATGCGTTATTGCAAACCCGGTGGTAAACTTAATTTTTCTGATAATGGGACACCCGGTACACAGAAGAAAGGCTATATCCCCTGGTTTACAGTGTCTGATCGTAAAAATAAAGACTTAAAGATTGTTTTTGGCCACTGGTCTACCCTGTTTGACCATATTGGTCACTCCAATGTTTATCCTCTTGATACCGGTTGTCTCTGGGGTGGCACTCTGACAGCGGCCAGACTTGATCAGGCCAGTTCACCCGAGTATTTCAAAGTTCAATGTGAAGCTCGTGCTCCAATAAAAAAGAAGGTTCATCAATAATATGGCAAAACTGAGCTGGCTTAAAAGCGGTGAGCCTTTTTCTGAGCAATTCCAGGATTATTATTTTTCTACGGATGGCGGACTTCAGGAAACAGAATATGTTTTTTTAAAGCAAAACAATTTTCCCCAACGATTTCAGTCAAATCATAAACCTTTAAAAATTGCTGAAACTGGTTTTGGTACAGGGTTAAACTTTCTGGTCACTGCTTATCATTGGTTACAGCTCACTGACCTAAATAACAAACTTGAATATACAGCAATAGAAAAATACCCTTTAACAAAATCACAACTCAAACAAGTGTATGCCGTTTTTAATACCTCATGGCCACAATTGAACACATGTTGCTCCGAGCTATTGAGTCACTACCCCACTGATTTTTCACAATCAAAAGAGACTGCAAAGCAATATGAGTTGAAGTTATTTGATGGAAGAATCCACATAAAACTCATCATAGATGATGCCACAGCAGGATTGAAGCAACTACTCCCTTCAACAAATATAATGGATGCCTGGTATCTGGATGGTTTTGCTCCAGCCAAAAATCCTGAAATGTGGCAAAAAGAATTATTTAAATCCATGGCAAAACTGAGCAAGCCTGGAACAACTCTCGGGACATTTACATCAGCAGGTATTGTACGCAGAGGTTTAATTGAGGCAGGATTTGAGATCACAAAAGTACCTGGACTGGGGAAAAAACGGGAAATATTGGCTGGTGTTATGAACTAAGAGCTAAGAGTTAAGCACTAAGAATTAAGTGCCAAGAAAATAGAGTGCTCCATGAATAATTAATTTCATTTGTAAATTTGTCCTATTTACGGCAAGCTCTATCTATCAGATTTACCCATAGACTTATATGCTATGAATAGGATTTATAAAAGGAGAGAGTGATGCCTTCACATTTTTCTGACAATGAGTGGCTTAAGATCCACGCACTTTTTAATCAATCAGCCGATACATTTTCTCTACCAGAACGCAAGGCAGATTCAGTTGTTATTGGCAGTTTTAATATTCGTAAATTGGGCCGGGTTAAAAAAAGAACTCAGCAGAGCTGGCAATTCCTAAAAAAAACAATTGAGCGATTTGATTTACTAGCGGTTCAGGAGATCATGGACGATCTCTCCGGCTTTGAACATCTTGTGTCATCACTTGGTGATGATTATGGCATGGTCGTATCCGATGTGACAGGCTCTAAGCCAGGTGGTTATGGCAACTCTGAAAGATTAGGGTATATTTTTAACTGGAAAAATATACAACGTACAGCATTAGCCAGTGATATCACCTTTGATCGATCCGAAATAGCAAATAACCTTTATGACAATCATAATGATTTTGATCAAGCCTGGTTAACCCATGTCAAAAAACTTAAAAAATGGGAAAAAAAGGTTGAAGAAAAGAAAGCACAAGGAAAGAGAACCCCCTCACGGCCATCAATTATTTTACCCAGATTTGTGACTTTTATTCGACAGCCACATTGTGTTTCATTCCGAATTAAAGGTAAGAACAATGCCCAAACTTATGATTTTTTAGTGATCAATGCTCACCTGCTTTATGGCACAAACAAACAAGAAAGAGAATGGGAATTCAAAGCCTTATTAGAATGGCTGACCATTCGTGCTAAATACATTGATAAACTTTATCATCCCAATCTTCTTTTGCTGGGCGATTGTAATCTCGACTTTGATAAAGTTCCAATTATGCGAGAGGATATTAATACCTTTCTAAAAGGATTAAACAGCTCAATTCTTAAGAGTAAAAAAGCGGCTAATGCCAATTTTCCCTTATTAACCCCTCATCCAGTTCACGGAAATTTAGTCACAGCTTTAAGGCAGAAACAAACCTACGACCAAATAGGCCTGTTTTCAAATGACTTAAGATTACCAACACCTGATGATAATAAAACCGCAGGCGACCACTCCGGTAAATATGATTATGGTGTTTTTAATATAGCCAATTTAATTGCTCATGCACTTCATGGAAAAAATATTGATGATTTAACGGCAAAGCAGAGAAAAACAATCTACAAAAAAGCAGAATATGATATAAGTGACCATATGCCTATATGGATGCAATTAAAAAAACCAGAGTAATAATACGAAAAAATAGATTGGCAAATAAAGCGGTGGTATTTGAAAACATCGAGCGATGCAAAAACAGACATTAAAGAATGAATTTGCAAGGCAGATGTTATTCAACTGGTATTAAAGTTCAAACAGAATGAAATTACTTGATTGATTTTTCATACATTTTTACAGCTTTGTTCATTTCCTTTAGTAAGGGAATATTAAGTTTTTCAGCACGACCCAACCCTGCTTCGGAGATGTCTGCAGAAGCCAGAACAGGTTGATATTCTCCCCAAAGTTTCTGAACAACTTTTAATTGCTGAAGAATTGCGCTGTCTTTTGTGCCGGGTAAACCAAGACTGGCATCACCGTTCATTAAGCCATTTAATGTTTTTTCAAATAAAGCTGAAGTCGCAGCCATACTTTTTTTAGAATTTGCAGCATCAATATTATTAGCCAGCATCAACAATTCTTTCGTCATCTTTTGGGTTAACATTCTCTGTTTACCTGCCAGATTTATTGTTGTCGCCATACCCTTATCAAGGGTTGAGCCACTCGATTTTGCGTACATTTGTACTGCTTTATTCATATTTTTGAGTAAAGGAATATTTTGTGCAGCAATTTTATTGAGAACATCAGTTCCGGTATTTCCAGCAGCAACGGCCTGAATTGAAGGTGCAAATTTATTCCATAAGTCAGAAACTGTTAATAATTGAGTGACAATGGCAGGGTCTTCGGTTTTTGGCAGTTTTAAATCGGCATCACCATTCATTAAGCCGTTTAAAGTTTTATCAAATAATGCAGCTGTTTTGGCTAATGATGCTTTATTGGCCTCGACATTAATTCCTTTGGCAATAAAAAATGCTTCCTTACTCATTTTCTGAGTCAACATTCTCTGTTTTCCAGCGAGGTTAATAACCAGCCCCATTTGTTGTTTACTAATTGCGTGTGCTATTACCGGGAAGACAAGACTAAAACAGAAAGAAAGTAATAAGGATTTTGTAAAATAAGATTTGGATATCATGGTTTAAAACTCCTTTTAAGTAAATAACTGTATTAAGATATTCTTTTATACTCTTTTTTGTATTAGACCTTCTTGATCTACATCAAGAGAAAGGAGGTGACAATATTAGGATTTATTCTGTGAGTGCTGGGGAAATGTAAAAACAATGCTGGAATATGGCTTGCTTGCCCATGTAGATATTTAAGAGCGAAAGATGGGCGAGCCGCCCACCTTCCCTAAAAAAATACGCATAAGTTTGAGCGCTTTATTTTCCTAACGCTACTCTTTATACTCCGGCATTTCATTAAAATTCAAGTAACGGTAGACATCAGTCTTGTCATCTTCAAGCATTTTAACTGCCTGCTGATATTCTTCTGGTGTCGGTAGTTTGCCCATAGTTGCAACAACTGCAGACAGTTCTGCTGAAGCCAGGAAAACTTTAGCATCTTTACCCAGTCGGTTCGGGAAGTTACGGGTTGATGTTGAAACAACATTGGACTCATCGGCCACTCTTGCCTGATTACCCATGCACAGTGAACAACCGGGTAACTCTGTTCTGGCACCCGCCCGGCCAAAAGTACTGAAGATACCTTCTTTAATGAGTTCTCTTTCATCCATTTTTGTTGGTGGTGCAATCCATAAGCGGCTGGGAACAGCCCCATTCCCAGCATCAAGGTGAGATTCCAGTACTTTTGCCGTGGCACGATAATGACCAATATTGGTCATGCAGGAACCAATAAAGACTTCTTCAATCTTTTGACCAGCCAGTTCAGACAGTAGTTTAACGTCATCGGGATCATTAGGGCAGGCCAGTATCGGTTCTTTAATGGTATCCAGATCAATTTCAATGATATCGGCGTATTCTGCATCGGCATCCGGCTCTAATAATTGTGGATTATCGAGCCAGGCCTGCATGCCGTCAATTCGACGCTGCAGGGTTTTGGCATCCTGATAACCTTCACGAATCATCCAGCTTAATAAGCTTATATTGGATTTGAGGTATTCTATAACCGGTTCTTTATTTAAGTGAACAGTACAGCCATTTGCAGAGCGCTCTGCCGATGAATCAGCCAGCTCAAAAGCCTGCTCCACTTTAAGATCCGGCAGACCTTCAATTTCAACAATGCGGCCGTTAAAAACATTAATCTTACCCGCTTTATCGACGGTAAGCTTACCATCCTGAATAGCTTGCCAGGGAATAGCATTGACCAGATCACGCAGGGTTATTCCAGGCTGCAATGTACCTTTAAATCGAACCAGTACAGACTCTGACATATCCAGAGGCATAACACCCATAGCTGCCGCAAATGCAACCAGTCCCGAACCGGCAGGAAATGAAATACCCAGCGGAAAACGGGTGTGAGAATCCCCTCCGGTACCCACTTGATCAGGCAATAGCATACGATTAAGCCAGGAATGAATAATACCATCACCCGGGCGCAGCGACACACCACCACGTTGAGTCATAAAGCCGGGGAGACTGCCCTGAAGTTTAACATCCACCGGTTTTGGATAAGCGGCAGTATGGCAAAAACTCTGCATCACTAAATCAGAGGCAAAGCCCATGCACGCCAGCTCTTTAAGTTCATCACGGGTCATTGCCCCAGTGGTATCCTGTGACCCTACCGTCGCAATTCTGGGTTCACAATAGGTGCCAGGACGAACCCCTTCAACACCACAGGCTTTACCCACTATTTTTTGCGCCAGAGTATACCCCTTTCCGGTATCCTTGGTGGCTTCTGGACGGGTAAAAATATCTGTCGGTTCTAAACCCAGTGCTTCACGGGTTTTATCGGTTAATCCACGACCAATAATCAATGGAATTCGACCACCAGCCTGGACTTCATCTGCCAGTGTATTGGGTCTTATATTAAAGGTACTGATAACCTCATCATGCTCATTACAAATCTCTCCCTGATAAGGTTTAATGGTAATCACATCACCAGTTTGTATTTTTGAGACATCACATTCAATGGGCAACGCCCCGGAATCTTCAGCGGTATTAAAAAAGATAGGGGCAATTTTACCGCCTAAAACAACACCACCCTGTCTTTTGTTTGGAACATAGGGAATGTCATCGCCCATATGCCAGAGTACAGAATTAATGGCAGATTTACGGGATGAACCGGTACCGACCACATCACCCACATAGGCAATGGGATGCCCTTTTTGCTTTAATTCTTCAATAGTTGCCAGGGCATCCGGCATTTTTGTCACCAGCATGGCTTTGGCGTGGAGTGGAATGTCAGGCCGAGACCAGGCTTCTGTTGCGGGTGACAAATCATCCGTATTGGTTTCGCCTGAGACCTTTAATACACTGACGGTAATGCTTTGAGCCAGTTTCTTTTTTTCTGTAAACCAGTCCCCTGCTGCCCAGGCATCAACAATTTGCTTTGCAAAAGAGTTACTTTTAGCCTTTTCTATAATACTATGCCAGGCATCGGCTATCAGCAGAGATTTTGACAGTGATTGTGTTGCAATGGGTGCTAATTGCTCATTATCCAGAGAATCAACCAGTGGCTGTATGTTATACCCGCCGCCCATTGTTCCTAAAATTTCTACGGCTTTTTCAGGGCTGATCAAGGGTGAAGTTTGATTTCCGTTAATGATGGCAGCGAGATATTCAGCCTTAACTTTTGCAGCATCATCAACGCCTGGGGGTATACGGTTAATGAGCAAATCCACAATAAAATCTTCATCACCTGCTGGTGGTTCAGTAATTAATTTCAGTAGTTGTGTGGTCTGCTGTGCATCCAGTGGCAAAGGTGGTAAATCTTGTTCAGCACGTTGTGCCACATGTTGTCTGTATTCTGTTAGCATTCTATCTCTCGGAAATATGGGTTGAATTTAAACTAATTATAGACCACATATTGGTGCTCGCCCTGAAATTTTCAATTAGTATCCTATTAATGATCCCAATACTTGGGCAAAGAAGTTATAATATGCCTCAAATTTGAGATAAGTTATTCAATACTACCTAACATAGAAAGCGGAGTCCCTGAGAATGGATTTAAATAGTTTAAGCGCGGTTTCACCAGTTGATGGCCGTTACGGCAGTAAAACATCTGATCTTCGCCCAATTTTCAGTGAATTCGGCCTAATTCGTCATCGGGTACTGGTGGAAGTTCGCTGGCTGCAAATGCTGGCTGAAAATGTCGACATTAAAGAAGTTCCTTCTTTGTCTGAAACGGCCAATGATTTATTGAACGGCATTGTTGATGGCTTTTCGATTGAAGATGCTGAAGCGGTTAAAACCATTGAACGAACAACAAATCATGATGTTAAAGCCGTTGAATATTTTATTAAGGATATGATAAAAGATAACGAAGAACTGATGAAGATTAATGAATTTATTCATTTTGCCTGTACTTCTGAAGATATCAACAATCTATCCCATGCTTTAATGCTCAATACCGCTCGAAGCAATATTTTATTACCTCAATTACGTGAAATCATTAATGCAATTAAAAGCCTGGCACATGAGCTCGCTGAAACGCCAATGTTATGTCGCACCCATGGCCAACCTGCCACACCGTCAACAATGGGTAAAGAAATGGCTAATACGGCTTATCGTCTTGATCGCCAGTTTAAGCAGTTAAAAACAGTACCCATCATGGGCAAGATTAATGGGGCTGTGGGTAATTATAATGCGCACCTCAGTGCCTATCCTGAACTAGACTGGGCAGAAATTGCCAAAGACTTTGTTGAAAGCCTCGGCATTGACTTTAATCCTTACACAATTCAGATTGAACCTCATGATTATATTGCGGAATATTTTGATGTGTTGGCACGTTTTAATACCATCCTAATTGATTTTAATCGAGATATCTGGAGCTATATTTCTCTAGGTTACTTCAAGCAGAAAACGATTGCCGGCGAAGTCGGTTCTTCAACCATGCCGCACAAGGTCAATCCCATCGACTTTGAGAATTCAGAAGGTAATCTGGGTATCGCTAATGCTTTAATGAATCACCTGAGCTGCAAATTGCCTATTTCCCGCTGGCAGCGCGACCTGACAGATTCAACGGTGTTAAGAAACCTGGGGGTTGGTATTGCACATTCAATGATTGCTTACTCTTCAACCATCCGTGGTATTAATAAACTGCAGATTAATGAAGCAGCTCTGGCTAAAGATCTGGACAGCACCTGGGAGATTTTAGCGGAACCGATTCAAACGGTTATGCGTCGTTATGGTATAGAAAAACCTTATGAGAAGCTCAAAGAATTAACCCGAGGTCAGTCTATCACAGCAGAAACATTAAAAGCCTTTGTTGAGACACTGGATATTCCTGATGAAGCTAAGAAAGAACTGCAGGCATTAACACCAGCAACTTATATTGGTAATGCGGCAGAACAGGCTAAAAACTTGTAATTTAAATTGCTCATATTTTCCATAAAACTCTGAGCATGGGTGGTGATTCACCCATGCCAGATTAAATTGAATGAAATTTTTATTACCCGTACCCTTTGATCTCTTGCTTCATTTTAGCAATCAACTCATCACTGCTCATAGTCCCCAGATCTTCACCACTCATGGTTCTAACAGCAATGACATTTTTCTCAATTTCTCTATCACCAGCCACCAGAATATAAGGGACACGTGCCAGGGTATGCTCGCGGATCTTAAAACCTATTTTTTCATTTCTCAAATCAGAGTTAACACGCAAACCTGCATCCTTTAAAGTTTGCATAAAGTTAGTGACATAATCAGCCTGTTTATCGGTAATTCCCATAGCAATAGCCTGCACGGGTGACAACCATAAAGGCATTTTACCAGCATGCTCTTCGATTAGAATACCGATAAAGCGTTCAAGTGAACCCAAAATAGCACGGTGGATCATGACAGGCACTGTTTTTTCACCCTGCTCATCAATAAAGTGGGCATCCAGACGGCCCGGCATTGAGAAATCAACCTGTGCTGTGCCACATTGCCATACCCGGCCCAGACAGTCTTTCAGTGAAAACTCAATTTTAGGTCCATAAAAAGCACCTTCGCCGGGCTGCAGTTCCCAGTCCAATTCTTTACTGTTTAATGAGGCTTCCAGGGCCGCTTCAGCTTTATCCCAGACTTCATCAGAACCAACCCGTTTTTCAGGGCGAGTTGATAATTTGACTAACACGTCGGTAAAACCAAAATCTTTATAGACTTCAAAGAGCAAATCAATAAACGCTGAAATCTCACTTTGAATCTGATCTTCTGTACAAAATATATGAGCATCATCCTGAACAAAGTTTCTGACGCGCATCAAGCCATGCAATGTGCCTGATGGCTCATTACGGTGGCAGGAGCCGAATTCTGCCATACGTAAGGGCAAGTCACGATAGGATTTTAATCCCGTATTAAAAATTTGTATGTGACAGGGGCAATTCATTGGTTTGACCGCATAGTCACGATTTTCTGATGACGTGGTAAACATCATGTCACCAAATTTGTCCCAATGACCTGATTTCTCCCATAAACTGCGATCCACTACCTGGGGTGTACGCACTTCCTGATAATCATGCTTAACCAGAACATTTCGAATGTATTGTTCCACTTCCTGATAAATAATCCAGCCCTTTTCATGCCAGAAAACCATACCAGGTGCTTCCTCCTGCATATGGAACAAATCCAGTTTTTTACCCAGTTTACGATGATCACGTTTTTCAGCTTCTTCCAGACGATGAAGATAAGCTTTAAGTTCTTTTTTATTGGTCCATGCGGTACCGTAGATGCGTTGCAACATTTCATTATTTGAATCACCACGCCAGTAAGCGCCAGCCAGTTTCATCAATTTGAAGGCTTTAATTTTGCCGGTAGAAGGGACATGCGGACCGCGACAAAGATCAATAAAATCACCTTGCTGGTAAAGGGATAAATCTTCATTGGCGGGGATACTTTCAATAATTTCAGCTTTATAGCTTTCTCCCATGTCCCGGAAAAATTGTACGGCTTCATCACGAGATTTGACTGAACGCGTAATTGGAAAATTCGCTTTGACCAGTTCAGACATTTTTTTCTCAATGGCCAGCAGATCTTCTGGGGTAAAGCTTTCTTCATATGAAAAATCATAATAGAAGCCATCTTCAATGACCGGACCAATGGTGACCTGAGCTTTTGGGAACAAGGTTTTGACTGCTTGTGCTAAAAGATGAGCCGTTGAATGGCGAATCACTTCCAGCCCTTCAGCATCACGCTCTGTTACTATGGCTAACTGAACATCTTTGTCGATAACATAGGCGGTATCAACCAGAGTACCATCGACTTTTCCAGCTAAAGCGGCTTTTGCCAGGCCGGGGCCAATATCAGATGCCACATCATAAATTGAAACGGCAGAGTCAAATTGTCGAGAAGAACCATCAGGTAAAGTAACTACAGGCATTATATTGGGACCAATAAAGTTTAAATTAAATAAGTAAAAAGCCAATTATTATAACGCACTAAATTATCAGCTGAAAGTGAAAATTTATTAAAAAAAGGCAATAGTGATATTTCAGCATTGATTAAATTTGCAGACTGCTCTTTAGTCTGCATCAACTGCTTCACAACAACGCAGGCCATACTTTAGCATATCAATTGTACCCTGAAGGGCAACCTGAAAAGACCTGTGCACTGGGAATTCAGTCAAAAACAACATTCCTACAAAAGTTTAAGAATATTCCTACAGTTATCTGATGAACGAATCTTTATACTGGGTGTTATATATTTTACAAATAAACCCGTCAGATACGCAGGCCAGTCATGAAAAGTACTGAGCAGGAATCCGATCAACTCCTGCAGGAAATTATACAATTAGAACTTGAAATTGATAAAGTCATGGCTTTAAACGGCAATCGTGAGGACTTTGTCGTCAGACAATATCGTAAGTTCATCTTAGCAAAAAAAATTAAAATGAAAAAAATGAATTTCGGCTATAAGGAATTTGTACATAAGAATGCCTGTTCATCTTGACACCCCTTCTTGACTCTCCAATGACCTCCTATCGAAAAAAGACCATACTTAGCCAATAAATTGTTCAAACGCCTAAACAGATCCCTAAACTTCTTAAGCTCTCCAGTAAAGGATGATCATCAGGAATAATGCGCCGATTTCCTGCTATCTCTTCCAGAGGCACTGCAACAGCATAACCACCACGCTCTGCCACCATCAGTCCTGAACCGCCTTCGGCAATGAGATCAACGGCCTTAGTCCCAAGCTTAGTCGCCAGAATTCTGTCAGTGGCTGAAGGCGTACCGCCTCTCATAACATGTCCCAGACTAGTCAACCGTGTTTCAAGCCCGGTCAATTCTCCCAGACGATGGGTTAAATGAACCGCAGCAGAGTCTTCATAATCAGTGGGTCTTTCACTTTCATCTTTAGGACGGGCCCCTTCTGCAACGGCAACAATTGAAAAACGTTTGCCTTTACGATTACGGCTGATTAAAGAATCTTTAATGACATCAATGTCATAGGGTATTTCAGGGATTACCACAACATCCGCACCACCGGCCAGACCTGAAGCAGCAGTCAGCCAGCCGGTATTATGTCCCATCACTTCAACCACCATGACCCGGTGATGACTGGAAGCCGTTGAATGCAGTCGGTCAATTGCTTCTGTAGCAATTTCAACCGCCGTGTCATAACCAAAGCACGAATCCGTTCCCCAAACATCATTGTCTATGGTTTTAGGTAAGGTAATGATATTCATGCTGGTTTTTTTCAGTAGACGAATGGCATTTTTTTGTGTGCCGCCACCGCCGATACAAACCAGAGCATCCAGATGCAGTTTGTGGTAATTATCTTCAGCCTGACTGATGGTATCTATGACTTTATTACCAATCGACATTTTATGCGGCTTATCACGACTGGTCCCCAGGATTGTGCCTCCCAGAGTTAAAATTCCGGATAGTGCCGTGTCATCCAGGCGTTCATAGCGATTTTCTGCCAGCCCTCTAAAGCCGTCAAGAAAACCGATAACTTCCATGTTATGTTGCTTTATAGCGGCTTTTGCAACCCCTCTAATGGCGGCATTAAGACCCTGACAATCACCCCCTGCAGTCAAAATACCAATTGATTTTGAATCATTACTCATTTCAATTCTCTTCTTCGTATTGTTGTGTTCAGGAGTCATCCTGTCTTAAAGCTTGTAAAGTTTCAAGTTCCGGCTGGCGTTTTTTTACATCTTTGTAGGCTTTTTTAAAGTAGGAGCGAAGCGTTTTCTTAACATTCGCAACAGCAGTTCTTACGGGGATATCTTTTAGCACACAATATATTGCCAGGGCATAGGTAATGTCATACTGAGATAAATAGGCCGTACGGTTAACGGTTGCGGGCTGGCAACTACCGCAGGTAACATTACGATAGACAAAGGCGCTATTAGCAAACATCAGCCCAAAGCCCATAAAAACTGACAGAATTTCGGTAATATGAGGCCAGTTTTCTTCCCCACCCGGCGGTGTATCTTTTGCCATCGTCCCCAGATAATGGGACAGCGTGTGTGCAAAAGAGGCAATAATCGCTTCAGGATTTCTTACCTGCCTGGGATCATAGAGTATGGTCAGACGATCTTCATAAGCAACATAAGCTGGCTCAACTCCATTTATTTCACGCAGAGCACCTGAAATAATGACACGCGCCGGCTGAGTCGCACAGCTCTGTTCTGTGCTCAGTCGGCAGGGCCAATGTTTTAAGGCCGCATAATCTTTGACTTTATCAAAAATAATTTGTGCCATCTCTTCAATATTGTCTGCGCTTCCAGGGAAAAACTTATTGGAAGGTTCAACCAGAATTGAGTGATTGAAAAAAATATCAGCATCAAAATTTCTCAGAGCCCACTCATAGACTTCAAACTGCCATTGAACGGATTCTTCATCCAGTACAGGAGTTGTTTTTAGAAAATCAAAAATAACAAAAACCTCTTATTTATCTATCGAGGCAATTTTACAAGTACCTCTATCTAAATGACTAACAATACGTTTAAGACTATATTTTAAAGATTATACATAAACAAGCCATGAAAGTACTCAATAAACACCTAGATAACTAAGTACATCCCCCATACTTTAATATATTAGCAAATAATGATGGACGGTATTTACATTTACGACTATACTAGACGGATTATTATAAATGAGCAGTGTAAGGAGAAAATGAATGCTCTCTCAAAACAAAAAATTAATTATGATCACTTCAGTTGTGATCGCCAGTACTACTTTTCTGGGAGGGGCCGCCAGCGCACAACAAAATGTCGCCAGTGCGCAACAAAATACCGTCAGCACACAGCAAAAGACTAACAGTGCAAATGAAACCGTTATCATCACTGATGACAATGGCTTCAATAATCAGCAATTTAAATTTCCACCTCAAAACGCTGTACCACAGTATCGCTCACAATCAGCAAGACCAGGGCAAAATTATCCAATGCCCTACCCATCTCAAAGACAGGCACCTCCTCGTTCGGCTCCTTACTCTGGTGCTCGAGGACAATATCCACAAGCCCCAGTCAATACAATGAGACCGGGACCCGGTGTACCGCCTTATGCAATGAACCCCTATAACCGTAGTCCTTTTCAAGGTAATCAGGGGCCTTACGGCAACCCCTATAATCGAGGCCCTTACCAAGCTCCTTATGGTAATCCCTATAATCGTGGTCCTTATGGCGGTAGTAATAATGGCCTGTTTGACCGATTTGGTATGGGGCCGTTTAACGGCAATTCAGCACCCTGGGAAACCTGGCCATTTGGTGCTCGAGATAGTTTCTGGAGCCGTAAGGACTTACCGTTCAATGAGCAAAACCCAACAGACTGGTTCCAGCCCGGTGATCCAAAAGAAGGTATGGCCATCATGTGGGATGATTTGATTTCTGCTCCTGATGATTTAGGCACAATGCCCGGCGGCTGGCATGTGCCTTCTGTCAGCGTACCCAATCCAGTTGATCTGGAAGACCAGCTTGAAAAAGCCAGTAAAGAAGTGCCTGACCTGATCCGTGTTTATAACGACTAGGCAGAACCTGACTGTATGGGCATCCAGCCCATACAGCCGGTTGATTTTCACCCTCCTCAGTCCCCTTTCTTAACTCATTAACAAAGCAACCACTCTTTACTTGAGTTACAATACCCCCCGCAATTAATTACAGCAATATTAGAGGTATTTTGTGGAAGATTTTATCCCCGGTCAACGTTGGATCAGCAATGCAGAATTGCAGCTTGGTCTCGGTATCATTATTGAAACCACTCATCGAACCGTCACCATTGCATTTATGGCCAGCGAGGAAAACAGAACTTATGCCAGACAGAATGCACCTCTGACCCGAATCATATACACCCCAGGTGATCAGGTGAATTCTGTCGATGATGACAACATTAAGATTCAATCGCTCTCTGAGTCAGAAGGTATCATCACCTATACAGGCGTTAACACTGATGACCAACCCATCACATTCAATGAAAACAGGCTGGATCATTTTATCCAGCTGAATCGCCCTGCTGAGCGTCTTTTCAGCGGCCAGATTGATAAAAATCACTGGTTTAACCTGCGTCATCAAACCCTTAAACACATTAATCGGCTCTCACACTCAAAAACATCAGGCCTGACTGGTTGTCGTACCAGCCTGATCCCGCATCAGCTTTATATTGCTCACGAGGTTGCTAACCGTTATGCACCAAGGGTATTGCTTGCAGATGAGGTCGGACTGGGCAAAACCATTGAAGCTGGCTTAATTATCCATCATCAATTATTAAATGAGCGGGCTCAACGTATTTTAATCGTTGTTCCTGAAAGTTTGATGCACCAATGGCTGGTGGAAATGTTACGCCGCTTTAACCTGATGTTCAGTATTTTTGATAAAGCACGCTGTCAGTCAATGGCAGCTGGTACCATTAATGAGAATATTTTTCTCAGTGAGCAATTAGTACTGTGCAGTCTGGAATTTCTATCCAGTAATGAAAGTTGGTATCAACAGGCAATTGAAGGTGAATGGGATTTGCTAGTCGTTGATGAAGCACACCATTTACAATGGACTCCTGAACATTCCAGTCATGAGTATCAACTGATTGAACAATTAGCAAAACAGATCCGTGGTTTATTGCTGCTCACTGCCACACCTGAACAATTGGGTATTGAAAGTCATTTTGCCCGCCTGCGTTTACTTGACCCTGATCGCTTCCCTGATCTGGACTCTTTTATTGCAGAAGAACAAGACTACCAGCCCATCGCCAGGGAAATGGCCGCTCTTATATCTGAACCTCTGGTTCCTGAAGAAGGCGGTAAGCTCTTAATAGATCAGCAAGCCAGCAGACAGAAACGTATCGAAGAGATGCTTGATCGCCATGGCACGGGACGTGTTCTATTTAGAAATACCCGCGCCACCATTAAAGGCTTTCCAGGCAGACAACTTATTGCTCATCCACAGAAACCACCCGAGATTTATACAAAAATTGTGCAACAGTTTTGCCAGCACCTTTTAAAAACTGATTTTTCGAAGGCAGAGGAAGAAGAACTGGTACAGGAGCAAAACAGCTTTTCAAATCTAATGCTTTTCCCTGAATTACTTTTTCAGATTGAAACAGATCATTCAGCTCAGGAACTCAACTGGACCCAGATTGACCCCAGGGTGCAGTGGTTGGGTAACTGGCTGATAGAATTAAAGCAGAGAGTTCATGATGATAATGACTTCTCATCTGTCAATAAAACATTAGTGATCAGTGCCAATGCAGGTACTGCAATTGATTTAGCAAATACCCTAAAAACTCAATTCGGGATCTATGCCGCCGTATTTCATGAGGGTCTGAGTCTCATTGAAAGAGATCGGGCCGCTGCTTTTTTTGCTGATTCCGAAAATGGCACACCCGTACTGATTTGTTCAGAAATCGGCAGTGAAGGGCGAAATTTTCAGTTTGCACATCAGATAGTTTTATTTGATCTGCCGCTAAACCCTGATTTACTGGAGCAGCGAATTGGTCGACTGGATCGTATCGGTCAGACTCAAACAATCAAAATCCATGTGCCTTATTTAGAAAACACTGCCCAGGAAATTCTTTTTCACTGGTATCATGAAGGTTTAAATGCTTTTGAACAAACCTGTCCGGCAGGACATAATGTCTTTGAACACGTTCAGACACAATTAAAAAATGAGTTAATGCGCATTTCTCTTCAGAATCAGACCGATCGTTTAACGGAATCATTTGTCTCATTGCCCTTCATCCAACAGACAAAAACATTGCATCTGGCACTCAATGAAACATTGCATAATGGCCGGGACCGTTTACTGGAATATAATTCCTGCCGTCAGCCGGATGCAGACCAGTTAACACTGTTATCAGAAGAAGAAGGCCAGAACAGTACTTTAGCTGCATACATGGATGAGTTATTTAATGCCCTGGGAATCGAGCACTCTGATCACAGTGAACAATGCTATATCATTGCACCCGGTGAGCATATGCTGCACCCATTTCCAGGCTTGCCTGAAGAGGGTCTGACACTCACTTATAACCGGAACATCGCTCTTGCCAATGAAGACATGCACTTTTTTACATGGGAGCATCCCATGGTGAGAACTGCGATGGAAATGATCAGCAGCAGCGAAATGGGTAACACAGCCATCACAACACTGGATCATGCTTCATTACAGCTCTCTCTGCAGCCTGGTACACTTTTGCTCGAATGCTTATTTATTCTGGAGACAAGCAGCCATCAGACTCTTCAGGCCAATCGCTATTTACCACCGACAATCATCCGTATACTGATTGACGAACAAGGTCATGATCTGAGCAAAGCGATTATGCACCATGAGATAATCTCTTCTGATGTGATAAAAAAACAAATTGCTCAGCAAATTGTTAAAGCCAAAAATGACGAGTTACAGACTATTATTTCTCAGGCTGAAACACGCTGTCAGGAGCAAGCACCAGGCATTTTAAAAACAGCCAGAAAATCAAGTCAGCAGACATTGCTCAATGAAGTCAATCGTCTTAAAGCTCTGGCACAGGTGAACCCTAATATCCGTGAAGAGGAAATTGAGTTTTATAAGCAACAATTACAATCTCTTGATTTGATTTTTGATTCTGTTAAGCCCCGTCTGGATGCCTTACGAATTATTATTGTCACTTAGACTTTTTTTTAGGATAATACCGCTAACAAACTATTTAACACCAGCAGGATAATAATGAGTATGACAAAGCCTAACAGTACGGGTATCGACAATACAAACATTGTTGCTGAAGTAATATTAACCCCGCCCAGCGAATTAAAAGAACAACTGCCCATCACAAGCAATGCCGAACGCACGGTATTAGAGGGGCGTCAGGCCATTAGAGATATACTGAGAGGAGACAACAACCGACTCATTGTTGTCACTGGCCCCTGTTCTATCCATGATATTCCATCAGCAAAGGAATATGCACAGAAATTGAAAAAGCTCAGTGATGAACTCAGTGATACCCTGTTCATTGTGATGCGGATTTATTTTGAGAAGCCCAGGACTACTGTCGGCTGGAAAGGCCTGATCAATGATCCGGACCTGGACGGCAGCTTTAATGTCCAGGCGGGCCTGAAACAAGCCCGGGAACTTTTGCTCTGGATGGCAGAGCTGGGACTTCCTGTGGGTACCGAAGCACTTGATCCGGTCACACCACAATATTTGTCCGACTTATTTTCATGGACAGCCGTGGGGGCACGAACGACTGAATCACAAACCCACCGGGAAATGGCCAGTGGTCTTTCAACGCCCGTCGGTTTTAAAAATGGTACCGATGGTAATCTGGGGGTGGCTATTAATGCATTGCATTCTGTCTCAGCGCCCCATCATTTTCTGGGCATCAATCAACAAGGCCAGGTAGTACAACTGCAGACCCGTGGAAATACTTGTGGACATATTATTTTGCGCGGCGGTAAAAAAGCAAATTATGATTCAGTCAGTATCGCCATGGGAGAAAAAGCACTGGAAGATGCCGGTTTACCCAAAAAGATGATGGTTGACTGCAGTCACGGTAACTCTGACAAGCAACCAGAATTACAGCCATTGGTAGCCAATGATGTTATACAACAGATTTTAGAGGGAAATACTTCTATTATCGGTATTATGCTGGAAAGTCACTTACATAAAGGCAATCAGTCTATACCGAAAGACCTCAATAAACTGGAGTATGGGGTCTCAATTACAGATGCCTGTATCGACTGGCAAACCACTGAAGATTTACTGCGCAAGATGGCACAGCGCCTGAAGCCGATTCTTTCAAGCAGAAAGTAATAAGACTGTTCATGTTAAATAAAAGTAAAGTCATTATCGGCAGTTTAAGGATTTTATCCTGGCTGCCGCTGCCACTATTATCTGTCTTCAGCTCTATTATCGGCTCTTTAATTTATTGGCTGCCGAACAAGATGAGTAAAGTCGCCGCCACAAACCTCAGGCTTTGCTTTCCTGAATTATCCGCTAAAGAACGTAATCACTTGCTGCATCAAAGTCTGATACAAGGTGTTAATACAACCTTAGAAATGGGAGCAATGTGGTTCTGGCCCATTGAGCGTCTTAACCGTCTCAACAAGGGCGTTAAAGGCTATGAGGTTTGGCAGGAAGCCTATGATCAGGGGAAGGGAGTCATTGCTTTAACCCCCCATATTGGACAATGGGAATTTTTAGGGCTTTTTGCATCCAAACATGCCAAAATGACCAGTCTTTATCGCCCTCCCAGACTCGCTGATTTTGATGAATTTTTAATAAAAGCCCGCAGACGTATGGGCAACACTTTAGCCCCGACAACAGCTCTTGGGGTCAGAATGCTCTATGGCAGCTTAAGAAAAGGTAATATGGCTGGTATTTTACCCGATCAGGATCCAGGTAATGGCGGGGTCTTTGCCCCTTTTTTTGGTATTAATGCCAATACAATGACCCTGATCACCAAGCTCGCTGAACGAACACATTCTGCAATCATTATTGCTTATGCTGAACGTCTGCCATGGGGACAGGGTTATATTACTCATATACATGCGGTTGATAGCGAAGGTATTCTTAATCCTGATCCTGTCCTGGCGGCAGGTGCATTAAACAAGGCAGTGGAACGTTGCATTCGGGAACAGCCGACACAGTATCAATGGATCTATAAGCGTTTTAAAAAGCGTCCTGAAGGTGAGGATAAGTTTTACTAGCAACATGGGCGAGACGCCCATGTTGCCGGCAGAGAATTATTCCTGCCAGCGCTTAAAGGCAATTACTGCATTCAGGCCGCCAAATGCAAAAGAATTATTCAGAGCAATTTCTATATTCATAGGCCTGGCTTTATTGGGGACATAATCCAGATCACATTTTGGATCAGCTTCGGTGAAATTCATGGTGGGCGGTGCAGACTGGCGCTGCAGAGCTGAAACTACAGCAATTGTTTCTAAAGCGGCTGCCGCGCCAAGGGCATGGCCATGCATGGATTTTGTGGAAGAAACCGCCAGCTTATCTGCATATGAACCAAATACATCACGAATAGCAGCGGTTTCTGAAGGATCATTTTGCGGTGTACCCGTACCATGAGCATTAATATATTGAACGTCTTCAGGGTTTAATTGAGCATCTTTTAAGGCTGCTTTCATAGCACGGGCCGCCCCGTCGCTTGAAGGCTGCACAATGTTGCCGGCATCAGAACTCATCCCGAATCCAAGCACTTCAGCATAAATTTTTGCACCTCGTTCCTGAGCATGCTCAAGCGTTTCTATAATGATGGTGCCGGAACCTTCCCCCAGAATCATACCGGTTCGATCTTTACTAAAAGGTCGACAGGTACTGTTACTGGTCACTCGTAATGCTTCCCAACCTTTCACTGTACCAAATGTTATGCAGGCTTCAGAACCTCCTGTGACAGCAACATCAATAAGTCCAGTACGCAACATCATACATGCTTGAGCTATTGAGTGTGCCGAAGAAGCGCAGGCGCTGGCAATGGTAAATGACGGACCTTTTATTCCAAACTCCATGGTGACATGACTGGAAGCTGCATTGGGAATCAACTTTGGCACTGTAAGAGGCGGCAGGCGTTTGGCTTTGTCATCATAAAGCCGTTTGTAATTTTGTTCCTGCGTTGTCTGGCCACCAATACCACTACCCATGATAACACTGGTTCGTTCTGCCAAATTTTGATTAGCCAGAGAACCGGTAAACTCAAGCCCGGCATCAGCAATCGCTTCTCGTGCAGATAATAATTGAAATTGTGTAAAACGATCATACAGAGCAAGTTCTTTTTTACTGAAACGCTCAGTTTCATCATAATCAGGTACTTCTGCAGCAATTTGAACACGCAGTTGATCGACTTGAGGGATTTGCTGTATGGGTCTAAAGGCGACTTCTCCCGCATGTACCCCATTAATAAAGCTTTCTACATCATAACCTAAAGAGGATATAGCCCCCATTCCGGTAATTACAATTCTCATTAAAATTCCCTGACACTCAAGATATCTGTTTATTAACAGAACCTGCTTTAATACAGTGGATAATGTTCAAAACAGTTTATTATTTATTCTCAATTAATGTTTTAACAATATTAATTAAATCCTGAACGCTATCAAATTTAATGCTGCCCCCTTCAACATCACCGGGATTAGGGACATCAATATCAAAGGTTTCTTCAAGATCAAAGATAATTTCAACCACATCCATTGAGTCAATACCCAAATCTTCTAAGTTTGCTTCAAGGGTTAATTTATCGGCATCGACATCCTCACCCAGATATTTAGCAAGAATATCCAGGACTTCTTTTTGTGGTGTATCTTGTATTGCTTCTGACATATATTTCCCGGGAAAATCATAAGAATAGACTGTGCTAAACTTTTTGTTATTTTATAGTGGAGAATGGATAACCGTCAGCATTATTAAACAGTAGTCCAAGCTCTTCACTCACAATAAACCATTCTAACTTCAGAGAACATTTATGTCTATGGTGTTTTAGTCTCAACGGCCCTAATGTATAACTAAATAATTGTTCCTAAATGGTGAACATTATCTACCGAGAGATCGTATCCGCTTCTATTGTTTATTATTGTGCTCAGACTGCGTCAACTCACACCATAATAAACAATAGAAGCGGATACTCAGTGCGCACTATTTAGGAACAATTATTTAGTCTGGTTGCCGAAGACACCTATCTAACATAAAATATGCTCATGAAAAAAATTTTTATTATCACAGGCATTTCAAGCCTGCTCATAGTGAGTATCATTTATCTTCTGAACCCTGCTGGAATCTACCAATTGAGTGAGAAAACAGCTCGATATATTCCTCACCAGGAAGTACCTTCTGGAACAGCCTCTTTAAAAGCAAAGGACTGCGGTGCCTGTCACATGGAAATTTATCAGGAATGGCAAACATCTCTCCATTCAAAAGCCTTTATTGATCCATTTTTCACCGCTTATCTTAAAAAAGACAAGGGTGATCCAACCTGTTCTGTTTGTCACACACCACTGGAAAACCAATCTCCCATTATTTTATCATCTGAATCCGGTTCCTATGATGATTTAGAAACAGTACCCAATCCTGATTTTGACCCGGATTTACAAAAAGAGGGGGTTACTTGTGCAGCCTGTCATGTCAAAGACGGGGTAATTTTCGGTCCTTACCAAGAAAAAGTTTTAAATGCGCCTCACCCTGTGGCTTATGACGATAAGTTTTTGAGTAAAGCTCTCTGCAAACAATGTCATGAAGTACCCAGTAAAGATTTTTCTCTTATGAATGAAGGCATTTGTGGTACTGGGATGGAATCCAATACCGGCATCTGGTCAGCAAGAGGCTTTATTTGTCAGGATTGCCATATGCCAACTGTCAACCGACCT
This sequence comes from Gammaproteobacteria bacterium, assembly GCA_016744375.1. GTDB lineage: Bacteria > Pseudomonadota > Gammaproteobacteria > GRL18 > GRL18 > GRL18. The sequence continues at coordinate 44,568 of JADGEM010000017.1, read as the reverse complement.
CTAATGAGTGGATTTCCAGCCAGAGAAGGACGAAAACATACATGGCCCGGAGCTTATTCAACCAGTCAATTACAAAAAGTGTTTAGTTTTAGAGCTGAAATGAGAGAAGATAACTTAACAATTCGCATCACTAACAGCGGTGCCGGGCATAAGGCACCAACTGGCGATGCCGATCGTTTTATTATATTGGATTTTTTCTGGATTTCTGATAAGGGTCAGAAAACTCAACTGGAATCCATTGAGTTTAAAAGGCAGGTTGTCTGGCAGCCAATTATGTTTGTCCTCTCTGATAATCGTTTATCTCCTGGGGAAAGCACACACATTACAGTGACAAAACCTTCAGATTCCGGCACTCTCTATGTCAATGGCACTTATCATGTTATGACAGAGCGATCATTTAATCGTTTGAAAGACAACTATGATTTATACGAGGGTTTAGGGGAAAATTTAAAGAATGAATGGAATATCCAACGACCTTTTATTGAGCAACAAAAGATCGATGTCCATTAATCTCTTAGTTTAACTTATTGCAGGTGATATTCACCCGCTGTCTCATTATAAATAAAAGTTTCACTGCCTTTCATTCCACCTGCTGCCGTTGGGTTGCTACCCATGTAATGGTTAGCATCATCTAAACTGGCAACGCTGTTTTGAGTAAAATCTTCAGGATTAACATATTGCTCAAATTCAGCACTCCACACCGATGTTTTATTGGCATCATCTGCATAGCTGATGATTCCAACTGGCTGACTGCTCTGGTGTGTTGCTGTGCTGTAGATATTAGATGAGTCCTCATAAATCAGGCTGGACAAAGAGTCATCTGCCTGTACTGTCCCTACTAGAGCAACAGAAGATAAAAGAGCAGAAGCAATTAGTGTATTTAAAGTTTTCATGGTCAGATTTCCTTTTTTGATTTGTCTTAATATTTTTATTAAGTATGGGTTTAGTTTAAAGGAAATCTTTTTTTAATCTGTTCGTAATAATACGTGAAGAACTTCGGATTATACGTAAATACGGTTATTCACACTATTGCGTGCTTTTAAAAGTTACGGCTTCACTAACATGTAATCCCCCCGAAAAATAAAAGAATGCTCAAACCAATAAAAATTTCAAGGACGTTTGAGACTGGTAATAATCTGCCTTTGTTAAAATAGTCTTGTCCTATGAGGATAAGATTAATCTGACAAAAAAAATCATTTGACTTTCAACAATTTAATATCATTAATCTTTTTAGTCACATTGCAAAAAAAACTATTTTTTTATCAACTTGTTTATGTTATTTTTATAATTCATTACTTTAGCAAAGAGAAAAAAATGGATAAAAACTGTTTTCGAAAACAAGATAGATTTTGGAACCAGTTGATAGGGCTTGTCGCTAAGGGTAATGTTGTTCCAATTATTGGTGAAGACATGTTGTTATTGAATGATCCTCCAAATTATTTTTTATATGATGAGCTAGCTCGCCGTTACGCTGAATATAATGAAATAGAACAAAATACTACCGAGAAACCTCTTCTCAGTTCAACTGTACGTAACCATCCAGACTTTCGGGATAATCCTCATGATATATACCAGAGCATTGGAGAAGAATTAGATGATTGGGAGCCTGATATCCCTCGACCTCTGATTGATGTGGCAAGGGTTAAGCACTTTAATTTATTTATTAGTACGACATTTGATAATTTACTTGAAAAAGCAATTAATCAAGAGCGATTTAATGGGCAGAGCATGACTCATGTATTTGCCTATTCACCTAAAAACATCCCAACAGACAAAGATGTTTCTGAAGCTCTGGCAAGTGGCCGCCCCGTTATTATTCAGTTATTTGGCAGTTACAAAAATCCCCTTCAGTTTGCCTTAACAGAGGGAGATAAAGTCGAATACATGCATGCACTTCAGTCCTCAGAATACTGCCCAAAACGGATTTTTAATGAACTGTATGACAGACCATTAATTATTCTTGGTAATAATTTTCCAGACTGGTTGGCTCGAATGTTTCTTAGAATGTCCCGTAAAACACCCTTGGATTACAGGGAAGTACCAAAGCAGTATTTTGCAGATAATGAAGCAAACAGTGATACTCATTTAAGAAATTTTTTACATCGTTTTACTACTAATACTCAAGTTGTAGATAATCAAAAACCAGTCCAGTTTATGTCAACACTAATAGAAAAGTGGCAGGAAAAGTACTCAAATGAAGACATAACCCCTCAGTTAAATACACTATATGAAAATAAACCAATGCCTAGAAATGCTGTATTCATTAGTTACTGTGCCAGCAATGCAGATGGTTCGACCTCAACTGACTATCATATTGCTTTAGCATTAAAAAAAGCACTTGAAAAGACTGGCATTGATGTATGGCTAGATAAAGATGAATTAAAGGGAGGTGATGAATACGAACGTAAAATTGAACGTTATATTAATACCTGTTCATTATTCATTCCTTTAATTTCAGTGACAACAAATTCACGCCCAGTCGGATTCTTTAGAAAAGAATGGAATTGGGCATTGAGAAAATTACCTAATTTTACGGGTTCAAACCGTCCTTTTTTATTACCGATAGCATTGCAGGGTATTGACCCTTATAGCTCATTAGTACCTGATGAATTTAAACACATTCAGTTTTTACAGCTATCTCATGATGAACCTGATGAAAAAATAATCAAGACGATTATGTCTAACTACCATCAGGCATTAATGTAATAGAAGCAAGGGATATTTTAATGGCTCCAACAACTGATATCAAAGCAGGACAAGTTACACTAAATCAGCAAGAACCCTGGCCAGGACTACGCACTTTTTCTGAAAACAATGCTGATTTCTTTTTTGGTCGTGATGAAGAAATTGATGCGATTTATCGTATGATAAAACAAGAAACACTGACCATACTCTTTGGCAAGTCTGGCCTGGGGAAAAGTTCAATTCTTCAGGCTGGTGTTTCTCCAAAGCTTAGAGCTGATACCTTTATCCCTATTTATATCCGATTGAACCACCATGAAGAAACTCTGCCTCTGGAAGATCAGGTTGAAGTTTTTATTGAAGATATCATTGCTGAAAATAATATTGATGCACCCGCTCCCATCAGAGAAGAAACCTTGTGGGAATACTTTCATAAAAAAAGTAGTGACTGGTGGGATCAAGATAATCATCTTCTAAAGCCTGTTCTCATTTTTGATCAATTTGAAGAAATTCTTACCGCTGGTCACGAAAACGCTGCTCGTGCTTCTAGATGTATTAGTTTTTTAACAGAATTAGAGGATTTAATTGAAAACAGACCGCCAAAAAACTTATTAAAGAGATTTAAAGAAGAGAAAGGTCTAGCCAAAAAATATGATCTCAAACGCGTAGATTACCGGGTACTACTATCCCTGAGAGAAGATTATCTTGCAGATTTTGAAAGTCTCAGAGAGCGTATGCGGCCTATTATGTTAAACCGCTACCGCTTATTACCAATGAATTCATCTCAGGCCATTAGTGTTATTTTAAAGCCTGGTGGAGATCTGGTTGATGAATCTGTTGCAGAAAAAATTATTGATTTTGTTTCATCAGCTAAAGATCTATCAGGTATGAGTTCTATAGGCTCATATACTGATAAAAATCAGGTAGAACCCGCTTTACTCAGCGTTATTCTAAGAGAGTTAAATAATCACCGAATTCAAACCGGCGAAAATAAAATTTCTTCAAATTTAGTTGCCGGAAAACATCCTGAGGAAATCCTTGATAAATTCTATGAGGACGGTCTCAAAGGCATGAAACCTGATGTTCGTCAATTTATTGAGCAACAGTTATTAACAGCTTCAGGGGCACGAAACAGGGTAGCTGAGGAAGATGCTGTTTCCCGGTTTGGACTATCAATAGAGGACATTTCAACATTAATTGACAGAAGGATTATTCAGCGGGACAAAATTAGTCATATGACCTGGCTGGAATTAAGCCATGATACCCTGACACCAGTAGTTAAACACAGCGCAGAAATCTATCGTATTAAACAACGTCGCTGGCAAATTGCAATGCGATTTAGTACTGCTCTCTTTGCAATTGCTATCATCAGTATTGCAACTTATTTCAATCAAGCACGTGAACAAGAGTTGCAAACTGCAGAAGCAGCCAAGCTTGCTCTTGACATTTCAGCAGATCTTGTGAGCAGTAAGAACATACCCATGAGTAATGTACAAGATATTCTTGACCGTTTGGATAATCGCTTTAATACACTTCGCAAGCTGGCAACTGATTCTGATTTAATAAAAGTACATCATGCTCTTTTTAAGGCTAAATCAGCCAAAATTCAGTTAGAGCAAGGTTACTATGGACGAATGAGCCAATCAGCCTTGCTTGCAGATGATTTATTATTTAATAAACAATACCCATTGGGAATAGATGGTGCATCCTTAATTGAAAAAGCGGATATAAAGCTGACTGTAGCAGAGGCCCTCTTTTACAGCGGGAATTTCTTTGAAGCTCATAAACAACTGGACCTCGCAAATCAATTTATTTCTCATGCTCAAGGAGATAAAAATGTTGAATCTAATCTGGTATTATTAGATCTGCGAAGCAATCGAATTCGCATACAAATATGGAAAAATGAGAATCAAATTTTCAAGGCAGTTACATTATTTAATTTAATACTAAAAAAATATAGGAAGTTAGTTACCCAATACACAGACAAAAAAAATGTTATTGATAATAATTATGTACAGCGTTTATATGAAGAAATATTTCGACTTTATGCATCTTCTCTTAAATTAATCAGCGTATATCAATCCCTTAATGCTGAAGAAATTTATACAATGATCAAAGAGGATATGAAACAGTCAGAAAAATTTTTAAAAGACAATAATACTGAATACTGGCAATATGTTCAGGCACTCAGTTTTCAATTTAAAGCAAAAATGCACCAAGATAGAAATGAAATTTCTGATGCACGTAACTCTCATGATATTTCAATTAATTATCTGGCTAATTTAATAAAAAAAGATAGTGAACATCTGTTTTATAGATATTCTTTGGGTTCAGCACTTATCCAACGAGCAGAGTTTTCTATCACCAGAGATCGTTCCCAGGCAAAAATTGATATTAAAACAGCACGTTCATTAGCTGTTACTTTAAAGAGAGATTCAGATCACTCTTACCTGTCATGTCAACTGAGTTTATCTCATGATCACCTTTTAAACAGATACACTTTACTCGATAAAAAGACAGGGAAAAGTGAAAAAAAACAATCATTCACCCAGATAATAAAACGGATAAATCATTGTCGTAATGAATTAAACTATCAGAATATGTTTAACAACTATGAATTGCTTACTTATTACTATCAAATAAAATTTTTAAATAGAGACTCTAAAAATATAACATCTCGTCAAGAAATCATGAAGTTACGAAATTTGGCATTTTCTTTATTGGATAAACAGGAAGAAAATGGAGCTGGTAATATATATTTATCAAGCCAACGTTATTATATTCATAGTGTTATTTTGACTTCACAACTAGCACAATTTCTAGATGATGATATTGTGGCCGTGGGACTCTTAGATACAATTAAGCAACTCAACCTTCTTTTAAAAATAAATTCAGAAGCTGCTGAACAATACAGTGCTGATAAACTCTTATTTATGAGAAAATATGCAAAACATCTTCTGAAAAAAAACCAATATCAAGATGCAATGAACGTTTATCAGAAACAAATTGCATTTGGTATTAAACAAGCTAAGTTGTATCCATATAATACAGAAATTATTGAAAATACCATTTTGGGTGCTACTTATTTTATTAAATCCAGTGATAAACATTCAAACTGGATATCAGCAATTGAAACATTTGAGTTACTCATTCAACTCTATAGTCACCAAAATAAATTGGAAGAAAAAGACTTTTTAATAGCAGTATGGTATATCGATGAGAGTCATAAGCAATTAAAAACTTTAAATGAGCATTATAAAGAATCATTGGTTAACGAGAATAAAACAAATATTATCTCAGAAGAACAAAATTTACTACAAATTCGTATGAAAAAACTGCTTGCACTATTCTCAAATGCAAGCAAAGAATTAAAGAAAGAAAATGACAATAAGCCCAAAAAGATTTTATCAGCTATAAAAGAGGAGACTTTTGACCCAAAAATTTTAAAGATAAAATACCTTAAGAAGGTAGGAAAAAATCAATATTTTACAAATAAGCCACTAGGCTGGACGACCTCTCCTTTTTATACAGCGCCGTGGTCATATACAATTACAGGTATTGAGCTTGAGCCCTATAGCAAATTAGCAAAAAAAGAGCAACAAATAAAAAGAGTGCGTGTTACTGCATTACCCTTCTATGAAAAAGGCCGTTTATTAACTATTGAATTTTTTGATAACAATCATCAATACAGGACTAAATATTACCTTGAATCTGAACCAGGTGGTAAGCTATACCACCTTAACGGTGCATCTGCACCAATCCATGCAGCAAATAAAAAATTTCCACTGCATTTTAAAAACCCAGCGGATGTTGCTGCTTACGTCCGTTTTTTTACAACATTTTTACAAACTGAGGACGGCTCTTATTTACCTGTAGAATCTATTGCTGAAATACCATGGTCTAATAATGTACCTCAGGAAGAAAAACAAAAAGTTGCTAACTTATTACGACCTCTTATTGTTTGGAAAGATGATAAAAAAACAGATGTCTGGTATGCAACAGCAACTGTAAATTACTCCAATGTTTTATTTCATGCTAAATATAAAATCCATAACAAAGGAATGATTGAAATGCTGAATGATATTCCTGTCGCTGTTAATTTATTGGTTAATTCTTTTAAAATGACGGGGAATTCAGGTCGCTCTAATAATTTTATAGAAAGACTTTCATTGGATATTATACAGAATGTCAATGTGAGTGACATAAAAGATGAATTTTATTATTTAAAATCTGTTCTTAGAGACACGACTCATTTAAGTCCAACTCACAGAGAAAGTTTAATGCATGAAGCATTATCAATAATTGAAGTAATGATTGAAAATAATACTGATTCAATAGACAAGCTACATAGAACAATCATTGCCTTACAAAAGTTACTTAATAGTAAATTACTTGAAAGTATAAAAATAAAGACATCACTTAAAAATATTCATTCCACACTTGCAAAAAAACAAATGGACAAAGTCAGAAGTCTGGAAAATGATAATAGTATTAAAGAAAAGAGACTCCTGAGTGAATATACACGATTAGCCTTCTTCCAGTTGTTTTCTGAAGATTTTCAAGAGTCTTTAAATGCTGCAAAAAAAGCAATTAAAATTGATAATGATCGTTTGGCAGCTCATACTAACTATGCCCATGCTTTATTATTACTTGACCGGACAGATGAAGCTTTGGCCATCTACCAAAAATATAAGGGTCAACCACTAAATGGAAAAACATGGAATGAAATTATTCTGGAAGACTTTGAGCAACTGGAAAGTGCAGGTATCACACATGCTTCAATTAAAAAAATTAAAACGGAGTTAAGTAAAAACACAAGTCACTAAAACTCAAATATTTTTTTCAATTGGATATCCAGTTTCTAAATTTTACTGATTGATATATCTCATTTAATGTTTATTACAATAGAATAAATAACAAGGAAGATGCTTCAAATGTCTGAACAGAAGCACTATCATTACAGTGCATTTATCAGTTATCGTCATGTTGAACATGTTCAAAAATGGGCAAAATGGTTACTTAATTCCCTGGAAACGTAGAGAGTTCCTAAAGAGCTGCAAAAAGCTGGATTCCCTGCACGCTTGGGTAGAATATTCCGTGATAAAGACGAGCTACCTTCTGATGGTAGTTTAAATAATCAAATTGAAGAAGCATTAACAGCATCACGTTTTTAATTGTTATTTGTTCTCCTAACACACCTCTTTCAAAGTGGGTCTCCAGAGAAATCGAAATATTTAAAGAGCTGGGTTGTGCCGATAAAATTTTCCCACTGCTTATTGATGGTGAACCTGATCAATCTTTTCCTGCAGTATTAACTACAAATAAGTTAATCAACTTTGAAGAAGCTGAAACAAATCCACCGATTAAAGATCGTGAGCCTATTGGTGCAGATGTCAGACCAGTAGCAAACAAAACTGTTAAAGAGACAAAAAAAGATGAGCTTTTGCGCATTGTTGCTGGTATTCTGGTTTGTTCTTATGATGACTTAAAACAGCATGACAAGCAAAGAGAAATAAAAAAGCGACGTCAAAGAGTATTATTAACAATATCTCTAATTATAATTGCACTAATATTTACCATTATAGCGGCTATTACTACTACAAGTCGGAAAAAGAAAAGCTGTTAGCAGAACAAATTTATAAAAGATTTATTCATCAATCCATAAAAAGTAGACGCCAAGGAATATCCGTTATAGAAGAACACTTTAGTTTACTGAAAAAATCAGGGATTAAAAATAATAATTTTCAACCTATCTTATTTGAGCTAAAGAAGGCAATAGATGATAATTGACAACTATTGGTTGAGAATTTTTAGAAACAATATAATATCTGTTAAGACTAATCCTTTGTCCTAAATAAAAAACAGGCATTTAACATTATGAATCATATCAAACCACCTAGTTTAGGTCTAAGAATAGGAATTGTTGGCAATCGAGACTTATCTGATGTTGACAGAGATGCTATCATACAAAATTTTGACAAACTCTTATCACAGCTTTGCCAGACAGTTGAGAACATTTGGCAGAAACACAATTTACGTTCAGAATCATCGCTCTATTCTGATAAATCACCACAATATCATCTGATTAATTCCTTGGCCGAAGGGGCTGACCAATTAGCTGCAAATATAGTTAAAAACTTATCATATCAATTTAAATTATGCTGCCCTATTCCTTTTCCGATTGATACTTATAAAAAATATTTTACTGATGATGACAGTCGAAATCAGTTTGATGTGCTAATATCAGATGCTAGTTTGGAATCAACGGTGATTGAAATGGATTGTAGTGATACATCATCGCAACTCCGACAGCAAGGATATCGAGCTGCTGCTGATATGTTACTGGAAAACTCAGATATTTTAATTGCACTCTATGACCCGGATAAAGAGGTTGAGCCAGGAGGAAGCCTGGAGACTGCAATCATTGCCAGGCAAAGACGGATTCCGGTTGTGCATATCAACACAAAAAGACCAGATAAAATCACTTATTGTAAAAAGCTTAATCATCTGGAAGAAAAGTCTATACCTGTGAATGAGCAAGTTATTAATGATTTACTCATTTCTCTATTAGTACCTGCTTCCTCCAGACTTAATAATGAGCACTCTAAAAATCATTCAGATTGTATTGGTGATGTAAAACGTTTTTATAATGAGCCATTATTGCGTGACTTCGACTTGATTTTTTTATTAACTAAATTACTTTATTTTTTTTATACTCCTGTATGGAAAGTGTTATATGCTACATTAAAGGTTTTTCAGCCAATACAAACATTAACGGTACCTTGTGCTGACATAAAAGTAAAAGATGATTCCGTTGTAAAATCCTATAAAGATTTAATATCAACAATGCAAGAGCCTTATCAGAAACAAAAAGAAAAAATTGATACGCTTGCTAATGATTACATGGAAATGTATCGAGGCTCATTTATACTTAATTTTTTACTAGGTGCTATTGCTGTTTTGCTTGCTGTATTATCATATATCACACATGATTCTGCATATACCATGGCAGAATTTATTTTCCTGATGTTAATTTTTGTGACCTATGTAATAAGTCGTATTGGGAAATGGCAGAAAAAAGCAATTGACTACCGCTTTATGGCAGAGTATTTCAGACACATTGAAAGATTGGTACTACTGGGTCGAAATATCCCTATGCTACAACCTTCTCCCCATCATCATACCCATGATCCAGCAAACACCTGGATGGGATGGTATATCAATGCATCAACACGCTCAATAGGCCCCTTTGGTAGTTTGTCAGATAAACCTTCAGCACATCGTATCATACAACTGGATAGAGAATATGTTGCTAAAGTGCAGCAGTCCATGTGCAGGGAATGGTTGGAAGAACAATATTTGTATCACATGTCTTCATTTAAAAGATATTCACGATGGAAGAAGCTCTCCAATCGAATTATGGGATTACTGTTTTTATTGACAGTGGGTGGAGTGGTGATTCATTACAATGACTTGCACCCATGGGCAAGTGCTGAAACTTGGCATGCGATTACGGCACTATTAGTAACCGTACTCCCGGCCTTTCTTGCTGCTATTCATGGAGTGACAGTGCAGGGTGAGTTTGAACGATTGGCTGAACGCTCATCAGCAACGGCAGCCCATTTACAAAATCTGATCATCCAATTTAATGCCGTAAAACCTGAAACACATAGTCAATATGCTGATATGATTGGCGATCATGCGGTGGAAGCTGCACAAACAATGTTAGAAGAGGTGATGGACTGGCAAATTCTTTATCGAGGTCATAGTGTTGAATTAACTTAAATTGTTCAATAATCATTTTAAGATTTTTTCAACTTATTAATAAGATTTTGCATATGGTATGAAACCGCCCGCTCATCTTTATCTTTTTCATCTTCTGGCAGATCATCAAAATCAATAAGTAGTGGAGTGAGTTTTTGTTTGGGATCTTTCTTGCCTGTTGTTGCTTGCCAACCATCAAGTAATTTATCTGCCATCCAGCGTTGATGTTCCATCTTGGCAAGTAAACGTATCTGTTGTGGTGAAAAACTTAATGGCTCAGACATATTCAAAACATCTTTCAGTGTCAGGCCAATGGCTCGTAGTTTTATGGAGAGATGATCCGCCTGTCCTCTATTGGAATCTTTCATATCTTCTGATAAATTTTCCCAGGGTATTAAGCTGGAGTTTGATTCAGGTGTTTCGCCAAGTGCTATCTGATCGTCATAGTACATTTTATGAATAATTTTAGCGGCATTATCGTGTTGTTCATCAACAATTTGTCTGGTATTACAGGTTTTGTCTATTAATGGGAAAAGATGAATGCCAGAATTATGCATTTCACTATTTTCAATAAGTAGTTGTATCAGCATATTTTGTTGTAACAAACATGCAACCATTGGAATACTATTTTCACCCATTAAATATCTCAGTCGACGTGCAAAAGTAATCGCATCCGTATCAGAAGTATTACAAATATAAATCACATTTGGCTTAGTATCAATTATTGTTTGTAAATTCTTTTCTTTAAGGATGTTAACGGGGAAGGTGGCGGTTGTTATATCCACCACCTTATCCAATGCTGGATAGGACATAGATAAAGCAGAGACATCTTGTTTGGCCTGTTCACTAATAAGAGTAATATATAATTTTTTTTCATTAGCATAGTGTCCTGAATGGGCTGCATAGAGAATTAAACTTTTAGCAAAAGAACTTGAACCAAAAATAAGTATTGAAGCAGCAGGGTCATCTTTTTTAAGGATAGCATTAAAGCTATCAGGTGCATATGTTTCAAATAATAATCGGGCACCTCGATCATAAAGATTAAAAACCTGTGCATTAAAGTGTTTTTTACTTTCGGAAAATAATGAGTGATTGTAGAATAATTCTTTGGTGCCAAAATCTGATACTTCTGCATAGCAGTTTAAATTGATATTATCTTTATTTTTATCCAAAATGATTAGTTTATTTGCCTCATGAACAATACCAATATTATTTGTATCTTTATTGGTTGTAGTAAATAAAAAGCTGGCTGTCTGGATTCCGGCACGTTGTAATAACTCTGAATCCAAAGCATTACCAATGAGTGAAATAGCCCCTTTATTAACTATGTAGGAAAGATGATGGTTTTCTGCATTATCATCAATAACAACAACTTTAAAGCCCTTTTCTAATAGTTCTTTTGCAAGATAAAAGCCCTTATTCCCTAAACCACAAATAATGGCATGTTTTTGTATTTTTCTAAGTTGCAGCAATGATTTACTTTTATCCTGAACAAGAGACAAAATACCTTTGATCGCTGCTGAGAAAGTAATAAGAGGGGCAAGCCAGCGGGCTATTTCCAATGTAAAGTGAATAGGACTTGATATAGTGCCTGTTTCAAGCGTAAAGAGTTGTATTGAACGGTAAAGCAGATCAAGCTGACTTAGAGGAGTATTTGTGGCAATGGCATCCTCATTAAAGCCGTACATGCCAAGTAATATGGTAATTGAAGCTAAAATAATCAGCCATCGCCAGTCAAATTTTAATGAGGTATGGGTGTTTTGCATAAAATTTATATTTTTTTATTCAAAATTCAAATTAAAGTGAGATATTTAGTATAACAGGCAAAATGTAAGAAATACGGAAAGTATTATTTTGTGTAATAATCGGGATTAAATATGAATAATTTTTGCACAAGTTGTGGCAATAAATTGGAAAAAAATACTAACTTTTGTCCAAACTGTGAAGTAAGCATTGTTACAACTGTATCCTCTACCAAGTCAAATGCAGCTGAAATTGGCTCAATAGGGGAGAATATTTCAGGAGCAGGCCAATATGCAAGTTTTATTCATAGAGTACCAGCTGAGGTTGTAAAACAAACTGTGTAACTGCCCGTTCTTACATATGAGGAACTATCTGTTCCTCATTCTCGATTATAAAACGATTCAACGCTGGTTTCCAATTCCTAATTGGCATAGTCCATTTTTTAGATGCTGCTGTGATAGCCAAATAAATTACCTTCAATGCAGCATCATCACTTGGAAATAACTTTCGAGTTTTAACTGATTTTCTGATAACGCTATTGAGTGATTCAATGGCATTAGTCGTGTAAATTACCTTACGTATATCTGCAGGATAATCAAATAAAGTGATAAGATTTAGCCAGTTTTTTTGCCAGGAACGGCTAATTTGAGGGTATTTTTCATCCCATTTTTCAGCAAACCTTTCAAGTTCCAAATGGGCTTCCTGCTCAGTCATAGATTGATAAATTAGCTTTAAATCTTTGGTGACGGCTTTGTAATCTTTCCAGGGAACAAGCTTAAGTGAATTACGTACCATGTGAACAATACAAAGTTGAATTTTAGCATCAGGATAGACTGTATTAATGGCATCAGGGAAGCCTGTTAAGCCATCAACACAGGCAATGAGGAAGTGCTTAACGCCACGATTCTGAAGCTCTGTGAGGACAGACAGCCAGAACTTAGCCCCTTCATTTTCTGAAATCCACATCCCTAGTAATTCTTTATGGCCTTCCAGATTAACACCCAAAGCCAAATAAATTGCTTTGTTGATGACTCGTTTGTCCTGGCGAATTTTTAAGACAATGCAATCAAGATAGACGATAGGATAAACGGCATCCAGAGGTCTGTTTTGCCATTCAACAACTCGTTCCATCACACTGTTAGTGACTTGTGAAACCAGCCCTGGAGAAATCTCAGCACCATACATTTCATCAAAAGTGGCCACAATATCTCGGGTGCTCATTCCTTTAGCATAGAGGCTTAATATCTGATCATCCATACCTGTAATTCGAGTTTGCCTTTTTTTACTAGCTGAGGCTCAAAGCTGGAATGCCGATCACGGGGTGTCTGGAGTTCAATTTCACCATGATCACCTTTGAGCTTCTTAGATGAATAACCATTACGGCTATTACCTGTGCTACTTCCAGTTGAATCATGTTTTGAGTACCCTAGATGATTGGCCATTTCTGCATTGAGAGCGGCTTCTACGGTCAGCTTGGTGAGTTGAGCACTTAATGTGCTCAGGTCTTCTGGTGTCTTGATATCTTTAGCGAGTTCTTCGGCTAGTGCTTTTAGCTTGTCTTGATCCATTATTCTGCTCATTAGTTTTTACCTGATTATTATAGGTTAACAATAATGAACAGTTACACACTTATTTTTACAGCCTCTACCAGCTTAGATTATGGTACTGGTATTTACTACTACTATTATTACTTTACTGGACAAATTCATTTTACTGCTATGCTGATGATAAATCTTAGTCTCTGGGGTCTTCTTTGAATGCCTCAGAACAATGGAGTCATTAATCGTCAGATAAATGAATCGTAAATACAACATCAGTTAATATCAAACACCACCACTGTGAACAACTTCATAGTAAATTTTTTCCAGCTCATTTTTATGCTCTGTTTCTTCCTGAGCAAGGAAAGTAAACACATCTTTCAGGGGGCCTTCTGGGGTACTTTCAGCCAGAGAATGATACTGATCCATGGCGGCCTGTTCGCGGCCAAGGGCATATTGCAAGATCGTCTGATCATCGGGATTATCTCCCAAATCGGGTAATTGAATACAATCTGAGAATCGTTTATTGCCCGGTGGTGTCGTTATTTCGAGCTTTATCTGTGCTTCTATTTCAGGATTATTAGCCAGATCCTTAAACAGGTCATAGTGGGCCTGCTCTTCAATGACCAGTTCATCAACCAGATAACGGATCCGCTTGCTGACTTTGGGGGATAATGCAGCATAAAAATCTCGGGCCGTACGTTCAAAGTCAGTGGCCTGATCAAGAATATCTTTCAATGATGTACAAGCCTGCAGTTTTTGCAGTCCTGATTCTTCTGTATTGTTATTCGTCATTTAATTTCCCGTCACTCACCTTATTGCCTGTCAAGCAGGCATGTATACTTTCAGCAACACGATGACCATCTGCAACCGCATGAACCACATCAGGGCCATTAACACAATCACCTGCGGACCATAACCAGGGGGCTGAGGTGCTGCCATCCTGTGCCACTTTAATTCGACCACGCTCCCATTCCAATTGTTCTGTCAAAGTATTACCCAGTAATTCTGTTTCAGCCATCTGACCAATAGCCTCAATGACCATCTCTGCGGGATAGATTTGCTCATCAGAATCATCGTATTGAGGGGCAAAACGGCCATCTGAATCAAAAACGGATTCAACATGCCATGTTTTTAAACCTTTGATCTGGTCATTCTCAATCATCACTTGTTGAGGGCCTCGGGATGGAATAATGGTGATACCCTCCTCCAGTGATTCTTTAATTTCTTCCTTATCAGCAGGGAATTTCTCCAGCTCATCAATCGCTGTGACTATAATTTCGACCTGATTAAACCGTTGTTTCTGATAGCGGGCCAGGCTGCGGGCAATATCCATAGCAACATTACCACCACCAATGACAACAGCTGTCCTGGGAATATCAAAACCAGCCTCATCGCCATCATGGTTCCCAATCAACCTTAATAATTCAACAGCACTGCGGGTATCTTTATGTTCTGAACCGGGGATACGAGTCGAACGGCCTGACTGCAAACCAATGGCCAGGACAACTGCATCATAATCTGTATGCAGTTGTGCCATGGAAATTTGCTCACCAATACGAGTGTTATACTCTATTTTTACACCCATGGATTGAATGACATCAATATCCCGTTCCAGTGAATCATCGGGTAAGCGATAATAGGGAATACCATAACGGGTCATGCCACCGCCTTTTGGCAATGCTTCGAACACCTGCACATCATGCCCCCTTTTGACCAAATCAAAAGCGGCAGTCAATCCAGCAGGTCCAGCACCGATAATGGCTATTGTTTTGCCCGTTTTTTCCTGTGACTTTTTCCTGGCAACAATTTCTTTAATACGCTCATGTGGAACAGCATCCATGGCATAACGCTTCAACCAGCGTATGGCAATGGGTTCACTGCCTTGTGGAAGTCCTGTCTGATTTAAAGAGCAGGCAGTTTCACAGCGATGCGTACACACTCGACCGCAGACATGAGAAAAAGGATTGGTTTCATACATCCATTCAACCGCTTCTTCGACATTGCCTTTCCAGATAGCTCGAATGTATTCCGGCGCGTGCATATGAGTAGGACAGGAGTCATGACACATGCCACATTGTACACAACGTGACGCTTCCAGAATTGCCTGCTCATCGGTATAACCATCAACAATTTCTTTAAAATTATCGCCTCGAGCCTCAGGTGTCATTTCACCCATGTCAGTACGAGTTCTGGCTAATAAATCATTGCTCGCGGTTTTAGTCCAGCCTTTCTCCTGTTCTGTTCCATGGATGCCTTTTTCCTGCGGCAAAATAAAATAACTGTCAACTTCGTCACCATCACAAACATGAACATATTCACGGGATAATTCAATAGCGCCCGTTGGACAAATATCAACACAGAGTGCACACCAGCAACAACGGCCATAATCAATGGCTGGGCGAAGATTTTTGATGCCATTTACCGGGTCTTCTTTTAAATGAGGAACCTTAACCATTGTAATGGCGGCATTGTCACAAATTTTCTGACAGGTACTACAGCCAATACACTTTTCCATATCATTGAGATGAAAACCCCGATAGATTTTTGCTGCTGGCCGAGGCTCCAGATCTTCAGTAATGGGCTTGCGAGCAAAAAACTGTAAATTTTTAAGTGGA
Organism: Gammaproteobacteria bacterium; assembly: GCA_016744375.1. Lineage (GTDB taxonomy): Bacteria > Pseudomonadota > Gammaproteobacteria > GRL18 > GRL18 > GRL18. The sequence continues at coordinate 28,223 of JADGEM010000017.1, read as the reverse complement.
TTTAAAATGCTGCCGATGTCTTCATATTTAATTTTTTTCATTATCTATCGACCTCTGGCGGACAGGCATCTAATGAAAACATGATTTGGGCCACATCTTCAATTCGAGCACCGACAGCAACATTCTCTAAAACCTGAACGGCATGCATAGAGGAAGGCCCTCGTACATGAACTCGATAAGGTTTTGGCCCGCCATCGGAAACGGTATAATAAGCCAGTTCACCCTTGGACGATTCTACTCGACTATAACTTTCCCCTGCCGGTACATTCCAGGCTAATGGATTCGGGATAGGCGCTCGAACCGGCCCTTTGACTGAGGGTAAATGTTTGATGATTTGTCTGAGGATCCGCACACTCTGAAATAATTCATCACGCCTGACTAAAATTCGCGCCAGTGCATCGCCTGCATCCTGAAGCGGTATATCAAAATCTAATTGATCATAAATCAAATAGGGATCATCACGGCGCACATCAAAGGGAAGACCGCAGGCACGAAGATTCGGTCCAGTCACACCCCATTCCAGAGCTTGTTCTTTATTAATCACACCAATACCACGGGCACGCTTAACAAAGACCTGATTGGTAAAAAGAAGGTTATCGTAATCGTTTTGTCTGGATTCAAGGTAATCAAGATAATGACCCAAACGATCCAGAAAGCCATCAGGAATATCCCGGCGTACACCACCGGGTATGTTATAGATATGATAAACACGACCGCCTGTTAACTCTTCAAATAAATCAAGAGCCAGATCCCGATCAGCAACGCCCCAATAACTTGGAGTATACATTCCAGTGGTTGCCGCATGTCCACCAAAGGTAAATAAATGGGATGCAACACGCGACAGCTCCATTTGCAGGACACGGATCCATTGACCGCGTTCAGGTACTTCAATATCACTGATCGCTTCAACGGATAAGGAGTAAACCACTTCCATAGGAACCGGATCAGGCACACAAATCCTGGGAACAATGGCCAGATTCTGTATCCACAAACGCCCTTCCATTAATTTTTCAAAACCACGATGCAGATAACCTGCATCCGCTTTCCCCGAAATAACTTCATCACCATCCAACCTGAGCTTAAAGGCATAGTTACCTTCAATACCCGGGTGATTGGGCCCGATAAAAATTTCATATTCATTACTGGACGGCAGTCTGACCGCTTGATAATTTTCCGGTCTCATAGGCGAACATCCTCAGGCCTGATTGCAATTCCACCACCTTCTTCGGTGATTTCCTGTAACCAGTCAGGGTTATATTCCGCCCAGTTAAAAGTTTCATTCACATAGGCTTCGGCATCAAAATCTTTACGCATTGGAGGTGGCCCATTCCATTCGGTAAGAATAAACTTTTCCATAAAAGGACTGCTTTCAAAATAGATCCCGAACATTTCATAAATATCACGCTCAAAAAAACCAGCCGGTTTATAAATGTCATATACTGAGACATAACGGGCAAACTCTTCACTAGAATTTCTGGGGATACGGGTATGTGCTGATAAAAGAGATTTTGCTTCATAAGACCAACAGTGGTAGACCAGCTCAAATTCTTCATCATCTGGCCAGTCCACACAACTTATCGCTGAAAGATGAACATAAGATGCCTTTCCCTTAAGCAATTCAAGTAACGCAGGTAATGAACTGGCATCCACATCCACACGTACCCGACGATCACTCTTTCGGGTTACTTTTATCTCATTAATTTCTTCTAGCAGGGTATCCAGCCAGACATTAATTTCATCGCAATTCATATTCACTCATCTCTAAATACATCTGATAATTTAGTAGCATATAACTAAAGTTTTACCCTCATTACCGCAGCCTCCAAAGGCTCCTGGTGCTGCTCTAAAGTTCTGGTGTGCTCACCATAGGTTTCTTCACCTTCCAGATCATAAAATTTTGCCTCACCTATCACATCAACTGGAGTTTGCCAGTCATCACCAAACAGATGCTGCTGATTGCCCAGATAATAATCATATCGTTCATAGTAATCTTTCCAGGCATTTCCTTTGCCATTCTCAATATTTGACATCAAGCGTCTTAACCCCATGATCACGGCCTCAGGTCGCGGCATACAACCGGCAATATAAACATCAACGGGTAAATATTCATTCAATACCTTAGCTGTCGCATAACTTTGCCAGTACATACCACCATTTACGGTACAAGAACAAATACCAATCACATACTTAGGTGACTGCATTTGTTCATAAGTCAAAATAACCCTTTTCAGAGTCTTTACAGAAACATAACCGGTCACCAGCAAAATGTCTGCCTGACGGGGCGTCACCATCGGTTGAATGCCCAGACGCTCCATATCAAACCGAGAAGTCATGGCCGGAGGTAACTCTATCGCACCACAACCCGTACAATAGTGCAGCATAAACATAGAACGAGACTGACAAAATTGGATCAACTCATCAAACACTCTCGCCAGAGGATTGGTACGTTTTTTTTCTGACTTCGCCTGAACAGGAATATTTCCAAGTTTACTCATTATCATTTACTCAGTGTTTGACCAATTTATTTAGGTTAAAGCTTTCTCTTTCTTAAATCACAAAGGCAATGCCGATTAATGCCAGCATCACCGGCCATTTCCACATAATGCGCACCATATCTTCAGTACGATAGCGAGGAAACAGGAATGAGATGCTCATGGGAATTTCCACCACAAAAAAGATTTTTAGTAAAAATTCAAACCAGTTAGCACCACCGCCTAAAAATAGTGATGTATATAAAACACTGGCAACATAAAACTGAAAAGACTGCATCACAAACAGTCCTCCCATAAATTTACCACTCATTTCAACCATAGGACCGGTTGCAATTTCAGCGGGTGCAACATAAATCTCAAAGGGATGCTTACCCATCATGCCCTGTAATGCAAACAGTCCTGCGGCAGCTAATAAGGGCATTTCAAAAATGCCCCACTGATGAGCCTGCTGGTAGTCAATCATACCCACAAGAGAAGTACTTTGATAATGCAGGGCCACACCAAACACGACAATAATAAAAGGGATATCATACGCCAGCATTGCAGTGAGTGCTCTGGAAATACCGATAGAGCCATTGGGATTTGCACATTGTCCAACGCCCAGAGCCATCCCTAAAGAGGGGATCATAAGAAAATAAGACAGGGTAATAATACCGCCCTTATCAGCAATACCATCCATACCAGGAACAGGCAGCAAGATAACTGCAGCAACATAACCGCCAACGGCAACAACAATCCCGATATCATGGATCAAGCCATGGGATATTTGAGTATCCTTGCTGTACAGTTTAACAATATCATAAACAGGCTGAAAAAATGGGGGCCCAATGCGACGTTGTAAACGAGCCGCTATTTTACGATACATAAGCACCATGACCAGACCAAGAAGAAAGGCCAGCATGGGCATGAATAATAATTGAGCCAGGAGTTCACTGATTGAGTTAAAGGAGGCCATTAATTTATTCCTCCCGAAATAGACCAGAGAGAGAGCACCACAACGATAATCACCATCATGGCAGGTTGAGCAGAGCGGTACATATTTTCCGAAAGTTGTGACAACAGGCTCACCAACGAAACAATTGCCTGTTCTAATTTTTTAAAGCTGCCCCGATACCATCCGCCGATCAGGTGCATCAGCCCTGCATAAAAATTATGGCTATAATGATAACGAACTCTGGAAGTAAGAAAATGCCCTCCCGCATAGTTATCATATTGGTGAACTCGTTTGGCTCGACCGCCCAGCAGATAAAATATAATTGCACCCACACCCAGCCCATAAAATAAAATGAGTGTAATCCAGATCATATCCAGACCACCACTGGCTAGTACAATTCCACCCAGATTATAAGTAACTGGTACAAGCCCCATTGCCAGCTGAGCCGAAGCAACCCAGTCCAGAACCAGACCCGGCATCATACCTGTAACAAACATAATTGCTGCTAAAACAAGCATTGGGATCAATAGACTCAACGGTGCTTCTCGAACATTCTGATGTTCAACTCGAAGCTGACCGAGAAAAGTATTATGAACCAGTTTGTAAACAGATAAAATGGTTCCTAAAGTACCAATAACAGCTGCCACAAATAGCAGGGGTTCACCATCCAGTAATAAGCTGCGGTAAACCATCCATTTGGAAACAAAACCATTCATAGGAGGGAGCCCTGCCAGACCGATAATACTGAACACCATGACCATAAAGGTCAGCGGCATCTGGGTCACTAAACCGCCCAGCTTATCAAAATTGGCAGTTCCGGTTCGATAAATGACGGCACCAATAGTCATAAAAAGAGCCGCCTGATAGGTCGCATAATTAAAAACATGCAGTAAACCACCAGCACTACCGAGACTATTTAGCGTCATGAGTCCCAATAACATATAGCCGCCCTGCCCGACACCATGCCAGGCCAAAAGGTGACGGGCATCATTTTGTTTTAATGCAATATAGGTTGGAATAATAGTGGTCAGAGCTCCCACCCAGGCAAGCACAGTTTGCAGGTTCCAGAAAGTAAATGGAATATGAATTTGCTGCAGATGGCCCAGTCCAATTAATTGAATCAGAACAACGATAATGGCATAGAGTCCCATGCGAGCCGAAATTGCTCCTAAAAAAACAGCGCCCGGTGCGGGTGTTTCCGCGTAAGCAACAGCCTGCCAGAGATGAAAAGGTATCAGGCCCATTTTTATGGCAAAGCCTGTAAAAAACAGAAGTGACAGAAGAATAATCTGTCCATTACTCAAAGCAGCGGAAGCCTGGGCCAGCTCAGCATATTGCAGTGAACCTGTAATCCCGTAAACATAAGCCATAGCAGCCAGAAAGGCCATTGCACCAGCCATGGCATAAACAATATATTTTATAGCAGCTTGTCGAGCCTGTTTATCAGGATTAAGTGCCATCATCATGAAACTCGCCCAACTGACTAATTCCCAGCCGATAAATAATGACAGCAAATCACCACTGGCCAATAAAATCAGCATACTATTCACATTGAGTAATAATGCAATCTGTAAAGTCCCATAGGCTGCATTTGAGGTTTTTTCCCGATAGGATTCACCCCATTTCCCGCTCATAAAGACCGCAGAAAAAAGGCCTGAAGCAACGGTAATAATAGCAAAGAACCAGGAAACTGCATCAAAGCGCCATTGTAATGTTTCACCCAATATATTGAGACTAAATGATGAATAAATAACCTCTCCGCCATACCCCAGACCAGACATTTTTATCAGAAGATAAAGCAGAGCCGCATAAAATACGACAGCCAGTTTTTCAATACCTCGTATACGGTGAAAAACAAATAGGACAAGAGCACCCAGTGCACATAAAATAAAGACTTCGTCTAGTACACTCATTTTGATCCCTGCAGCTGATTGTTAGAACGAAAGTCTGTTTGTTGAACCTTGTTTTGATGATAGATGTCAGCTAAATCTAATTTTGAAAACACAGTATTGATATAGTGCTGCCTGTCACCCGTTTGCCGGGCCATGGAAGAGAGTTTTGTTTCCATTGACTGCACCTGCAAGGCAACAGCGATGAGAATAACGGCTGCACCTGAAGCAATAACCAACTCAAAGGCTTTATGTTTTTCACGCACTGAAGCTTGTTGTCCCTGGTTTGGGTGATAAAGAATCATGACAACACGATATAAATAAGCGGCTTCAATAACCGTCGCAATAAGAACGAAAGCCAGAGCAAATTGATAGACCGGTGCCGCCTGTGATGCCAGATTCACGACAATTAATAACTTTGCCCAAAACCCCGGTAATGGCGGAACACCTAACAGAGACATAACAAGCAGCACAAACAAAGCTGCAATATAAGGTGATTGTTTTGCAGCCCCTTTTAAGCTTTCCAATGGTCCGGTCCAGCCGCTTGCTAACATAAATAATGCCGGCTTAACCAGCAAATGATGTAGCGCAACTGCAAATCCAGCCATCAAGCCCATATCACCTGGAATAGAAAATGCGACAAAAACCAGCCCCAGCTGACCGATAGAAGAAAAAGACAGCATTCGAATCATATCCCTGGAACGCCATGCAACCAGTTCACCACTAATCACACCTAACATACCCAGAATAGTCATTAATTGCAGGGCTTCCGGTTGTGGAAAAAGTAAAACCAATACGCGAATAATAACTATGACGGCCAACTTTGATAGTAAACCCGCCATCAGCGCAGACAATCGAGTTGAAACCGCACCATACACTTCAGGCACCCAGGTATTGACCGGGAATAACTCAGCCTTAACACCCACACCAATTAAAATCAGTGCAAATGCAGATAATCCTGCCATATTGTTCAGTTTTTCCGGAGCCAGTAAAGCAAGGTGAGCCAGATTTAATGTACCTGCCTGAGTATAAATGATGGCAATACCAATGAGCATCATGACCGAGCCAACAGCGCCTAAAATCAAATATCTCAGAGAAGCAGCTAAAGCTGCCCCCTCACCTTTTTTCCCGGCGCGCCCCTGTGCGACAACCAGACCATAAGATGCAACAGCTAATAATTCATAGAACACATAAATATTAAATAAGTCACCACTGAGAACCAGACCTGAAGCAGATGCCGTTAATAACATCATCAGGGAATATTCACGTATATGAGTTACTTTGTTCCAGGGCCAGAATAAAAGAATCATAACGGGTATTAGTAATGCAAAAAGCAGTGACAATTGATCAATATAAAAAACAATACCCATGGGAGGTCGGAACCCGCCAATAGCATATGATACTGCTTGTTCATCCACACTACCCCAAACACTGGTAATAATAATAATAGAGATAAATAAAACCATCAGACCAGTGACACGAGCCAGCACTTCTGAGGTTCTGGCCATAGCTGGCATTAAAAATGCCGCCAACAGAGGAAGGATAACAACCAGGATCAGATTATCCATGGTGATGACCTCCTGGCTCAGGACTTTGTGCACTGGCAGGAGAAACAACACCTGAATTTACAGCAATATCATGCTCCATTTGTTCTCGAATTTCACCCATGTCCAGGCTGTGATAGCGATGCTTAATTCTGAGTATCAGAGCCAGAGCCAGAGCTTGAATTCCAACACCAATAACAATCGCTGTTAAAACGAGTGCCTGCGGCACAGGATCATTCATAAGTTGCCCTGCTGCATGTCCTGACAAAAGAATAGGGGCAACACCTGTCTCACGAAATCCTGACAAGATCAGTAAAAGGCTGGCACCCGCTTCTAATAAAACCAGAGCCAGTAACATACGAAACACATTTTTAACCATTAATACACCGGCCATACCAATCACTATCAAGCCAATAGCCCCTGTATAAAAAACAACTTCAATTCCCGGCATGGTCATGTGCGTTCTACCTCCGCTGCTGGAGCTTCCGAGATAGTCACTAATAAACCTGCCAATTCAGCCCCTACTTTCAATCCAACCGCAAGGTACAGGAGCGGCAAAGTGCCTGCTGACCATAAACTGCCAAAAATTCCATTACCTAAAAATGTATCAAAAAATGGCTGTAAAAAAGGTTTGCCATATAACATGGCCCATAAGCCAATCATAATAAATCCAGCACCGGCTAATCCTTCAATGATTGTTATCATGCCATGATCAATAGTGGTTCCCGGGCGAGTTAAAACAGGAAGGAAAAAAGCAATGGCTAAAATGACCCCACCCTGAAACCCACCGCCAGGCGTTAAGTGACCATAAAAAATAATATAAAAACCAACGATAATTAATAACGGCATCATTAAATCAGAAGCCCTGGAGGTAATAAAGTGACTCTCGGTTATTGTTTTGTCACGCTTGGCACTATGATTTGACCGTTGCCCCAATATCAGTCCGACACTTGCTGCTGCAGTAAATAAAATAGCTAATTCCCCCAGGGTATCAATACCACGATAAGCAAGCAGGACTGCTGCAACTATATTTCCGGTGCCAACTTCATCCGGTGCAGCCTGCAGAATATCATTTCCCAGGAGCATACTCGTATGACCAAAGGGTAATTGTGTTGCCAGCACCAACAGTAGGAAAGCCAGACCACCTGAAAAAAGCAAACTGCTTATGTTACGCATTATTTGGACTCCTGCTCTTTATCCAACTGCCATAAGCCTAGCCGTCTCAAAGCCATTGCCAGTAATAAACTGCTGAGTCCGGCGCCAATCGCGGCCTCTGTCATGGCAACATCAGGCGCTTTCATCAAGGCAAACAGCACGGCAAGAGACAGTGAAACAACAGATGATGCCGCCACGGCCGCAATCAAATTTGGTAAGAGAAGTACAGCTAGAGCAGAAGCCAGCATAATAAAAACAACAAAGGAAACGATCCAGATCATTGTGATAACTCCTGTTTCTCTTTAAATGGGCGACTAGAGCTTTCTTCACTATTAGACTCTTCTTCATGCACCCAGGGCCTGACATTTGAGACGTAAAAGGCTCTTGCAATAGCCGATGAACTAACCGGGTTGGTCAATAAAATAAACCCCATGATGACCAGCAATTTATGCCACCATTGTGGAAACAAAAATGCCAGCCCAAGAAAAACACCGATTGCACCCAGAGTTACGGCTTTGGTGCCAGCCTGAATACGATTATAAACATCCGGCATTCGAATCAAACCCAGAGCACCAAGAAAAATAAAGACGGCTCCGGCAAGGAGAAAAATATCAGCGGCTAATCTCATGGTTGGTCTCCGCTATTTCTTCCAGGATCACTTTTTCTAACATTAACATTATTCTTATCTTCAAGATGGCCTTCAAAGTTACTGTCAGAAGGATGCTCAATGGCTCTGGCCAGTGCAATAATGCCCACAAATGACAGGACACCATAGATTAATGCAACATCCAGATATAAAACACTTTGAAAGAGTGCAGCGATTATACAGAGAATCACTGTTGCAATAACCGATAAGGCATCGGCACTGACGATCCGATCCGGGGTAGTCGGGCCAAAGAGTAAGCGATAAAGAGCCATCAGGGTAGCTAATGCAATTAAGAGCAGAGCTGTGATTTCCAGAAAATTGAGCTGTAAACCACTCCCCATATTCAGATTGAAGAGCTGCACTAAACCATCCTCGGCATTATGATTCATTTTAAAAATCCTTTCAGGCGTGTTTCAAAGCCAGAGGCAATGGTTTGTGTTGCTTCGGTCAGGCTCATCCCTTTTGGAAAGTCAATCCAATGAATCAATAGACGATCATCAACAACATCAACCGTCAGGGTGCCCGGTGTCAAAGTGATGCTATTGGCAAGGAGGAGCTTACCCAGGTCTGACTCCATTGTTGTTGTAATTTCAATCATTGTTGGCTCAATAGGAATTTTTCTGGAGAGAATACGACCCGCCAAATCAAGATTCGCTTTAAGCAGAGCAACAAGGAAATAACCCAGATAACGAAGTAAGGCAATCAGACTTTTGGGTGCCAGAATAATACCATTAAGTATCATAAGTTTTTTAGAACTAATAGCAGAAACGATTATAGAAACGACAATGCCGGCAATCAGTTCATCATTTTTAAATGACCCAGTTAATAGGAGCCAGAGAAGGAAGCAAATGAAAAATGTTAATATATAGGGGGTATTTGAACGAGCATTCATTGTAATCATATTGCCTTTATATTCAAAATATTTAATAGCAGAGTAAAATTTACACTATGATTATTTAACGATAATTCAATTACAATATTATTACAAGAAAGAACAAAATAATAAATTCATTTGTTCAAGATTCCAAATAGTAATAGATCTGAAATAGACTAAATTTGACCAACTAGCCATGAGGATATTGGATAAAATACAGTATTACTTGAAAACTCGAAGTATTGTTATAAACTGAAATAAATGTCAATTATAAAATGAGTTGACTGCAACCTATGCTAATAATCTGCTATAAAAAATGGTTGCATCAATGTCTCTGAAGGCACAAATATGCCATCAAGCAGTTATTTTATGTTAAACAAGAGGTACCTCTTGCCCGGCAAAATCAGCCAATGCGAGAGGTGTTGCAGTTAGTGGGTTAAATGAGAATTCAAAAATGCCTGATGATATGAGCTCCAGACAAAAAAATTCATGGTTAGATGGGGCGAATGCTGCCTGGCTGGAATCAATGTATGAAACATTTCTAAACGCACCTGAGACACTGTCTCCCAAGTGGCGTCAACAGTTTGAGCAATTAAAAAATGAACGCCAGGCCGGTGATCGCTCTGAAGAACCGGAAGTTGCCCATTCAATGATCAGGGCGCACTTTAAACAAAAAAGATCACCGGGAGACTCTCATGCAAAAGCTGCTCAGCTTCCCCCTTCTTCTTCAGCAGTTAAAACAATTGATGACGTTAATATCGGATATGAACGAAAACAGGTTCGAGTTCTGCAGCTTATAAACGCCTATAGAATTCTTGGCCATTTAAAAGCTAACCTCAATCCACTTTATTCAGAAAATGCGACCGATATTCCAGAATTAACTCTGGAATATCATCAATTATCCGCTGCGGACTACAATTTAGAGTTTGATACAGGCTCTTTACATACTGATGATCACGCCACCTTAAAAAAAATCCATCGTATCATTAAAGAAACCTATTGCAGCAGCATTGGTGCAGAGTATATGCATATCAGTGAAACGGCTGAAAAACGTTGGCTGCAACATAAATTAGAAACCATTATCAGCCAGCCAGCGATACACTACAAGGCCAGACAGCGCATATTACATCGGCTCACGGCTGCTGAAGGCCTTGAAAAATACCTGCATACTCGCTATGTCGGGCAAAAACGTTTTTCACTGGAAGGTGCTGAATCACTGATCCCACTACTTGATGAGCTGGTGCAAACCGCAACAGCCTACGGCGTCAAAGAAACTGTGATTGGAATGGCACATCGGGGCCGGTTAAATGTCCTGATCAATATTCTTGGTAAAACTCCCGGTGAGTTATTTGATGAGTTTGAAGGAAAAAAAGAAAACGGTGATGATGCCGGTGATGTTAAATACCATATGGGTTTTTCATCTGACATTATAACACGCACTTCCTCCATGCATCTTTCTTTAGCATTTAACCCGTCACACCTTGAAATTGTTTCTCCGGTTGTTGAGGGTTCTGTTCGTGCAAGGCAGGAACGCAGAAGTGATGTCAGTGGTGACGAAATCATCCCGATACAAATTCATGGTGATGCCGCATTTTCTGGTCAGGGAGTTGTTATGGAAACCTTCCAGATGTCTCAGTCCAGGGGGTATTCAACAAAGGGCACTATCCACATTGTCATTAACAATCAAATTGGCTTCACTACTAGTAACGTTAGTGATGTGCGTTCCACTCAGTACTGTACTGAAGTTTCAAAAATGGTCAATGCACCTATTTTTCATGTTAATGGAGATGATCCTGAAGCTGTCGTATTTGTCGCTCAGATGGCACTGGATTATCGCATGAAGTTTAAAAAAGATGTGGTCATTGATATGATTTGTTATCGGCGACATGGTCATAACGAAGCTGATGAACCTTCAGCAACTCAGCCATTGATGTATAAAATCATCAAATCCCTTCCTACGACACGAGAGATCTATGTCAATAAAATGGAAGAAGCACTCATACTGACTTTGCAAGAATCTAATGAGATTGCCAGGACATACCGGAGTAACCTCGAAGCGGGTCAATGTGTCGCCCCAAATATTAATACTGACGAGAACTATCATTTTTCCTTCCATTGGAAAGACTATATTGGCAAAGACCTTGAAAAGACCGTTGATACAAAAATTTCACAGTCAGATATTAAATATTTAATGACTCAATTAGAGCAACTTCCTGATGAGTTTGAGCTGCATCCCCGGGTTGCCAAAATAATGTCTGACCGACATAGAATGACTGCCGGTGCATTACCCATTGACTGGGGGTATGGTGAAACTCTGGCTTATGCTGCATTGGTCAATGATGGCTATAATATACGTCTGTCAGGTCAGGATAGTGGCCGAGGTACCTTTTTCCATCGTCATGCTGTATGGCATAATCAATTATCAAAAGAAGCCTATGTGCCACTAAGCAAGTTGCTGACTAATAAGACATCAGAGAGCAAAAACACTTCAAACAACTCTTCACAAAACTCTTTAAATAAGAGTGCGGGAAATTTTGTGGTCATTGATTCTCTGCTTTCTGAAGAAGCCGTATTAGCTTTTGAGTATGGTTATTCATCCACTTGTCCTGAGACTCTGGTGATATGGGAAGCACAATTTGGTGACTTTGCCAATAATGCTCAGGTTGTTATCGACCAGTTCATCAGCAGCGGAGAACAAAAATGGCGCAGACAATGTGGTCTGGTTATGCTGCTGCCTCATGGATATGAAGGCCAGGGAGCAGAACACTCTTCTGCCCGTCTGGAACGTTTCCTGCAGCTTTGTGCACAAAACAATATGCTGGTTTGCGTACCCACTACACCAGCACAGGTTTTTCATATGCTCAGACGGCAGATGCTCAGAGATTTTCGCAAGCCACTAATATGTATGAGTCCTAAAAGCTTATTACGTCATAAATTGGCCGTGAGCTCTTTAGAGGACTTTTCAGCGGACTCATTCAAAAATGTCATTGATGATATAGAAATCAATTCAAATAAAAAGAAAGCAAAACAGGTGAAGCGTATTATTCTTTGCAGCGGCAAGGTGTATTATGACTTGCTGGAACAGCAGCAACAGCAGAAATTATCCCATACTGCTATTATACGTATAGAACAACTCTACCCTTTCCCTGAAAATGAACTCACAGTGATTATGCAATCCTATAGGAATGCAGAGCACGTTATATGGTGTCAGGAAGAGCCGGAAAATCAAGGTGCCTGGAAAATTATACGCCATAACCTTGAAGCACTTATGCGAAAGAATCAAACATTAACATATGTAGGACGTAACGCATCGGCAGCTCCGGCAGTCGGTGTGATCCGCGTCCATGTTGCACAGCAAAAAAATCTGGTCAGCAAGGCATTAGGGCTTTTACAGGAATAACTCTACCAACAGGAAAAGAAAAAATGAGTAAAGACAAAAATCCATCTAAACACTCACTTCAACAACCTTCTTCAAAGAAGGAACACGAAATAAAGGTTCCTGTACTGCCTGAGTCGGTTGCTGATGCCGTAGTGATCAGCTGGTATAAACAACCCGGTGAGTATGTTGAACAAGATGAGCCTATTGTTGATATTGAAACAGATAAGGTTGTATTAGAAGTACCTGCACCAGTATCAGGCATACTTGAAAAAATTGTTGAAAGCGATGGTTCAACCGTATTGGCACAACAAGTTTTAGGCATTCTGATTAAACAGGAAGCGGGTAAGGCTCAAGCTCAAGCGCAAGAACCGAACACTGCAGATGACGAAGAAACACAGCGAATTATAACACCAGCCGCTCAAAAAATGATCATTGAGAACAAACTGAATGCAGACTTGATTATCGGTAGCGGAAAAAACAGCCGTGTTTTAAAAGAAGATGTCCTCAATTTTATTGAAAACTCAGCGAAGGAGAGCGATTCCTCCTCCCCTTCTCCAGAACTCAATCAGCCCTCTCACGAAGCTGAAAAAAATGAAACACCATTAAGCAGTCAGACTGATAACATTTTTCGAGAAGAAAAACGTGTACCGATGACACGACTGCGAAGCCGAATTGCACAAAGGCTGCTGGAAGCACAACAAAATGCCGCCATTCTGACAACGTTTAATGAAGTTAATATGCAGCCAGTCATGGAGTTACGCTCTCGTTATAAAGAGCTCTTTGAAAAAACTCATGAGGTGAAGTTAGGATTTATGTCATTCTTTGTCAAGGCTGCAGTGGATGCTTTAAAGCAGTATCCAGCCGTAAACGCTTCGATTGATGGCAATGATATTGTCTACCATGGGTATTTTGATATTGGTGTCGCTGTATCCTCTCCCCGGGGTTTAGTTGTGCCGGTCTTAAAAAATTCTGAAACAATGACTATGGCCGATATTGAAAATAATATACGGAACCTGGCCATTAAGGCCAGAGACAATAGTCTATCGCTTGATGATATTACCGGTGGTACATTCTCCATCACTAATGGCGGAGTCTTTGGTTCCCTCTTATCCACTCCTATTCTAAATCCACCTCAAAGCGCAATCCTTGGTATGCACAAAATTCAGGATCGCCCGGTGGTAGAAAATGGTGAAATTGTCATTCGTCCCATTATGTATCTGGCATTATCCTATGATCATCGAATCATTGATGGTCGGGAAGCCGTACAATTTCTGGTTGCTATTAAGAATTCTCTTGAGGATCCAGCCAGGATGTTATTAGACATTTAATCTCCTGCCCCTTTATTGTACAAGGGCGGAATAGTTATGCAGTATGTTAATTTTAAAATATAATTTATCAGGAAAGCTTAATGAAACAGGAATATGATGTCATCATTATTGGTGCCGGTCCCGGAGGCTATGTTGCAGCGATACGTTGTGCACAATTAGGACTTAAAACAGCTTGTGTCGATAAATGGCTAGATCATAACAAGAAGCCAAAACTCGGTGGAACTTGTTTAAATGTCGGCTGCATACCTTCTAAAGCATTATTAGAATCATCAGAACTCTACCATCAAAGTGAGTACGATCTCACTCAGCATGGTGTTGAGGTTAAAGGTATTTCTCTGAATCTTAAACAAATGATGGATAGAAAAGAGACCGTTGTCAATAATTTAACCTTTGGCATCGAATCCTTGTTTAAATCAAATAAAATTGACTGGATACAAGGTTGCGCAACGATTGTCAATGACAGCAAAATCCCAGACAAACAGACTAAAACAACCAAAGTAGCACTGCATAATGATAAGGAAGTTACCTTAAATGCAGCTAATATTATTATAGCCACAGGCTCTTCTCCGGTTAATTTGGGGATAGCACCAACAGACCAGAAAAATATTGTTGATTCAAGTGGTGCTCTGGCTTTTAATAAAGTTCCAAAGACTCTTGGTATTATTGGCGCAGGTGTTATCGGTCTCGAATTAGGCAGTGTCTGGAAAAGACTCGGCTCAAAGGTTAAAATCTTTGAAGCACAAGATGATTTTCTTTCAATTGCCGATAAACTTATCGCCAAAGAAAGCCTGAAACAGTTTGTTAACCAGGGACTGGATATTTGCTTAAACACGCGCCTTCTTTCAGCACAAAGTAAAAAGAATTCTGTCCTCGTTAAATATCAGGACTCTGATGGCGAACACAGTGAAACATTTGAGAAAATAATTATTGCAGTTGGACGAAGCCCAAACAGTGAAGGACTGTTTGAAGATGAAACAGAACTGGTCATTGATGCCGGCGGTTTTTTTCATGTCAATGATCGGTGCGAAACTTCATTGCCGGGTATTTATGCGATTGGCGATACAGTTCGAGGCCCTATGCTGGCGCATAAAGGCTCAGAAGAAGGCCTTATGGTTGCAGACTTAATTGCCGGCAAGCATCGTGAAGTTAACTATAATCTGATCCCATCAGTCATTTACACTCAGCCTGAAATTGCCTGGGTAGGCAAAACAGAACAGGAGCTGGAGACTTCCGGTGTTGATTATAACATCGGCACATTTCCGTTTGCTGCCAGTGGACGCGCCCAGGCTGTCAATGAAACAGTCGGCATGGTAAAAGTCATTTCACATGCTAAAACCGATCGCATTTTAGGGGTCCATATTATTGGTTCTCAAGCTTCCGAAATGATCGCTCAGGCCGTCATTGCTATGGAGTTGGGTGCCAGTTCTGAAGACATCGCATTGACCATGTTTGCCCATCCAACCTTTTCAGAAGCATTTCATGAAGCTGCACTATCCGTGTCAGGTAATGCCCTTCATATCGCTCAAAGAAGAGGGGGAAGCTAAGAGAAATAAGAAAGCAGGGTTTGTATGAGCATAACGTTAAACAAATCAATAAAAAAGGCACAAACCAGTGGCACAATAACAAAAGCCAGGTGTGATGGCCCATATCGATTTGTCACAGCAGTCATATTTGCCATTGCTGTTGCTGTTGAACCCAGTGAAATACCACCAAAACCAGAACAAATAACTGCGGCATCATAAGTACGTCCCATGATTTTAAATATCACAAAAAGCGTGATTGAAGCTGCCACAACAAATTGTGCAGTAATGATTGCTAAAATAGGACCGGCTAACTCCGCAATGACCCATAATTGCATACTCATTAATGACATCGCCAGGAAAATTCCCAGCGAAATATCGGCAATCAAAGCCATGGCCATGCTCCTGGCATTCCAATCCAGCCAGGTAAATTTTTTCGACACTTTTGGTGTGATAAAACTACTGATAAGAATACCAGCAAATAAACAAGTCACAAATAGCGGTAATTTCAAGCCTGCTTCTTCAAGCGATTCATTCAACAATAGACCAATCATAATACTGAAATGAATGCCTAATATCGCATGTAAAAAAGCAAAGTAATCAATTTTTGGGTTCCTATCATCATATGAGACACCAACATCCTGAGTACCGGACTCAGCTGGTTTGAGATCATGCTTTTTAATCAGATAACTGGCAATAGGCCCTCCCATTAAACTGGCCAGTATCAAGCCAAAGGTCGCACAGGCTATACCAATTTCCATAGCATTATGAATACCATACTGTTCTGCAAAAGTAGGTGCCCATGCGATAGCAGTACCATGACCACCAATCAGTGAAACCGTGCCACCTAACATACCAACTAATGGTTCCAGCCCAAACAGGGATGCGACAGAAATACCCACAACATTTTGTATTATCATATAAAGAATGGTTGCAGCCAGAAGAATCATCAGCGGCTTCCCTCCTTTAACAAGATCCATAATGTTGGAACTTAAACCAATAGTCGTAAAGAAATACACCAGCATAATATCTCTGGCTTTCAAATCAAATTCAACAGAAATGCCAATGGTAAAATGAATAATGGCAAATAAAATAGAAAATAACAATCCACCAACAACCGGTTCAGGAATATTGAAATCCCGTAACACGGCAAAGCGCATGTTAAGCCCCTTACCAATAAATAAGACAAGAATGGCCAGTGTCACTGTAAAAAAAGATTGAAATGCCAGAGTGTTTTCTACTAATTCCATTCTATAATGGCTCCTTAGGGGTAACCGTGCTGCCTTTATCTTTGAAAAAAGTCAAACCTGATCAGACTTCTTCCCGATATTTTATTTTAAAGAAGAAGGAGTATAACACTGGGACAACAATCAGTGTTAACACAGAAGCAAAAGCCAGTCCTGACATAATAATAATGGACATATTAACAAAAAATACATCTGATAATAGTGGCACCATGCCCAAAATAGTAGTTGCCGCCGCCATCATAACCGGCCGCATACGACTGACGGCAGAATCAATAATAGCTTTAAAGGATTCTATCCCCTCTTCAATCTGCATATCAATTTCTTCAATTAATACAATCGCATTTTTAATTAACAGACCAATAAGGCTCAATGCACCCAACAAACCCATAAAATCAAAAGCACCATTAAGGGATAAAAGCCCTGCCGTTATTCCAATGATTGCTAATGGCACCGTTAACCAGATAATTAAAGGCTGCCTTAACTTGCCGAATAATAATATCGTTGTCAGTATCATCATCAAAAAGCCACCCGGTAAAGCAGATGCTAATGAATTTTGAGCATTGGTTGCATCCTCATATTCCCCACCCCAGGCCAGCTGATAGCCTGGAGGTAAATCCATTGCTTCTATTTGAGGACGTAGACGTTCAAATAATGCATCAGAATCAACACCAGCTCCAGGATTACACGAAGCAATAATTGTTTGCCTCCGATCACGCCCTCTAATAATGGTATCTTCCCAGACAGTTTCAAAATGTCTGACAACCTGAGCAATAGGCACTGATTTTTGCAATACTGGACTCCAGACCTGAATATCCTGAATATTGCTAATATCTTCACGTTCCTCATCAGTAGCACGGCTAAGAATTGGTAATAAACGGATACCATCCCGGTACAGACCTACCTGTGCACCATCAAATGCATACTTCAATGCCTTAGATAAATCTTCATAATTAATGCCTAACTGACGCCCAACCTGTTCATTAAAAATTGGTTTAACCAGTTTAACCGGCTGACGCCAGTCATCACGAATTTCTTTTGTATCACCATTATTACGAAAAATTTCTTTGGCCTGCTCAGACAGTTGCCTTAAAATTGCACCATCCGGACCACTGATACGAGCTTCAATTTTACTATCCCGTCCCGGGCCAATACGCAAAGGTTTAATAATCGGTTCAATATTGGGAAAACCTTTCATGTAGACATCTGTTTTTTCCCAGATCTCAGCAATCTGTTCGCGTGTTTCTGTTTGCACAATAATTTGAGCGTAAGCCGGACTACGCTCTTTGGGCTCATAAACCAATGAAAAACGTTGATCACCGCCACCAATCAGTTCGGTCGTTTTAGTCACACCCGGGAGAGTACGAATATAATCACTGATTTTTAAAGCATCATCACGGGTTTTATCAATATCAGTACCTTCTACTTCCCAGACTTCAACAAAAAACATCGGCGTATTTGAGTCCGGGAAAAAGCCACCACGTACAAAGCCAAAGCCATAAACAGCAACGGCAAATAAGCCAATAATAATGGCCATAGTCAAACCACGAAAGCGCAATGCTTTCTTTAAAAAGTTACGATAAAGCATAAAAATAAAACCTGAGTAAGCATCGTCAGGACTCTTAGAATCTGTATTTTCTTCAGATTTTTTTTCTTTTGAGACTTTTTTCTTAATAAAAAGCGCGCAAAGTAATGGGGTAGTGCTCACAGCCGTCACCCAGCTGAGCAAAAGGGAAATCAATATGACATAAAAAAGGGTCCGACTGAATTCCCCAGTTGAATCCTGTGACAGGCCAATGGCAGAAAAGGCCAAAATGCCGATAATAGTTCCACCCAGTAAAGCCACTGAATTTCTGCTAACAACTTCTTTGGCTGCTTTGGCTGCATTCATACCGGACTGGATTCGTATCATCATGCCTTCTGCAATCACAATCGCATTGTCCACCAGCATCCCCAACGCAATAATCAAAGCCCCAAGAGAAATCCGCTGCAAGTCAATTCCGTACATTTCCATAATTAAGACCGTACCAGCAACAGTGATTAACAATACTGCACCAATAATCAAACCCGCAGTCACACCCATAAATAAAAGTAAGACGATAATAACAATGACAATTGCCGCTGCCACATTCAGCATAAAACCAGAGACTGAATTATCCACTTCCACCGGCTGATTATAGATCACACTTAGTTTCATACCTAATGGTATCAATGATGAAATTTCATGCATTCTTTGCTCAAGATTTTCACCGACTGCAACCACATTCTCACCAGACTGCATTGAGATACCCAGTGTCAAGGCGGGTTTGCCTTCATAATAAATGAGTAAATCAGGTACTTCTTTGTATTCACGCCGGATTTGAGCAATATCTTTTAGATAAACAAGAGTCCGCTCTGATGAACTGATTAAAACATCACCAATCAAACTTACGGATTTAAACTCACCAGTAGGCTGGATGCGTAAATACTCATCCCCTACCAGCACTTTTCCGGCATCAGTCACCACATTTTGTGACTGGAGTATCTGAGAAATTTGCTCTAATGATAAGCCCAGTTCTCCAATACGCTGTCTTGAGATATCCAGGTAGACCACTTCGCTTTGAGCACCACCAATGACGATTTTTCTAACACCATCAACTAGAACCAGTTCTTTTTTCAGAAAGTCAGCGGCATCTTTTAAATCACGATAACTATATCCTTCACCAGACAGAGCCAAATACACGCCATAAACATCAGCAAAACTATCAACAATAACTGGTTGTTGAGCTCCTGGTGGTAATTTATTCAGCATGTCCGCTATTTTGCGCCGAACCTCATCATAAATATCGGGAAAATCTTCTTTGTTGTATTTATCCTTAAAGGTAATACTGATGTCTGACATACCAGGACGTGAGATGGACATCTTAATCCACTTCACCTGTGGCATCAGTTGAATAGCTTCCTCCACATGATAGGTTACTTCATCATAAACTTGTTGAGCCGTCGCACCAGGGTAAAGGGTAATAATTTTGACATCTTTAATGGTGAACTCAGGGTCTTCTAATTTACCCATATTCAAAAAACCATTATAACCACCGACCAGAAACACTATCACCAACAACCAGGATACAACTGGTTTTTTGACTGAATATTCTCCGATATTCATAGTTTATTATCCCTTTTCCTGTGTTTTCTGATGGTCATTTTTCATAACAGGTCGTGAATGTTCTATATTATCTTCTGCCTGTTCCGATACTTTCATCAGGGTTACTTTAAGTCCCTTATATAAAAAGGGCACACCGGCAGTCACCACACGCTGTCCGATATCCAGCCCCTCTTTTATCTGAATACGATTACCTTTCATAGTCCCGACTTTTACAGAGACTGGGGCTACCTGCATGGTTTTTTCATCCACCACCCAAACATTCCCCTGCAAAGCAACATCAGCGACAACAGCACTGACAGGAAGATAAAAGATATTATCGTTATCAATAAGTTGGCTCAAATCAACTTTTACCATTGCAGTCATTCCGGGTAAGATAATGATATTTTCAGGTTTTGGCATCGTATAAGTGACAGAAAATGTTTGCGTGCTGGCATCGGCTTTTGTGGACATTTCTTTAAACATAAGAGGAAATTCTTTGCCTACTTGAGACTGGAACATAGCCACAACAGGGATTTCATGCTTTAACTTTGATTGCTCTACAACATCAACACCTTCAATTTTTTTAATGCGCAAGATCAGATTTTCGGGCAGATTGAATTTAACTTCCAGAATGTCATTATCATTCAGTGAAACAATTTCCTGCTTGGCCTGAACTTCCTCAAAATTTTGAATGTGGCGTCTGGCTACAGTGCCATCAAAAGGTGCAGTGAGTTCCGTATAATCAAGCTGTTGTTTAGCAAGATTTAAATCTGCTTTCGCACTGAGAAAAGAAGATTCCAGTTTGTCATAATCCATTTTAGAAATATGACCTTCTTTAACCAGCTTTTTGCCCCGCTCATAATCTTTCGATGTGCGGGTAAATGTTGCTTTTTTATCACTGACTGTAATTTGAAAATCGGTGGGATCTAACTTTGCAATCAAGTCACCTTTGGATACTTGATCGCCTTCTTTAACCAGTAATTCCTGAATTTTCCCTGAAACTCGAAAGGATAGTTCTGCCTTTTTATTGGCATCAATTCGACCAGGGAAATTTCTAACCCCGCCAGCATCCGGTGCTTTGACAACAATGGTTTTAACTGGCCGAATTTCTTCAACCTTTTCAATTTCCTGATTTTTACTGCATCCTGCTGTTAAAAAAGCCAGAATTAAGACGGAAAAAAAAGACAAATAAGGCGTTTTCATAATTATTCCATTCATTAATAATCTTTTAAGGGATAAAAAAGAGTCAAGATAAATATGATAATCCAATCTCGGAGAAAAAGCATGGTAATTAGGGATCTTCTTGTCGGTATTTTTCTAACAATTTTAAAGCCATATGGTATTTCTCAACCCTGATTAAATCACTACTGCTTATCTTGCTAAGTCTGGTCAAATCCAGATTATCCTTAAGATCTTTAATTTTTATCTTTCTGGCCAGATCATTTAATGATACTCGCAAGATATAATCATTGTAGTGCTCGTTATTTCTCTTGGATAAGCAGTCAATTGCATCAATAATTTCTTTTGAGAAATTATTCTTTTTTAGATCATTAAGCCTTAAATGACTGTCTTCAACAACATCATGCAAAATCGCCACAATTCTGTCAGGTTCATTGGTAAATTGAGACATGAGTCTTAGTGGATGTAGAATATACGGTTGACCTGCCTTATCGACTTGCCCCATATGGGCCTCAGAAGCCAGAGCAATAGCACAATCAATATCACACACTTTTTATCTCCAGATGACATTAAAGTAATAGAGTATGAACAAAGTTGTCCTATTAATAAACAGAATTGTCCTAAATAACTGTTCCTAAATAGTGCACACTGAGTATCAGCTTCTATTGTTTATTATGGTGTGATTTGGCGCAGTCCGAGCACAATAAAAAACAATAGAAGCTGATACGGTCTCTCGGTAGGTAATTTTCACTATTTAGGAACAGTTATTTAATGCCCAGTATATCGTATTAATATAATTTCTCGACAAAAATAATACGTCTTAAGATCTATTATTTAAAAAATAATTCCTAAATAAAGTGTATAGAAATACTGCAAATTTGAAACGATGAAGGGAGCGCTTAATTATTCTAAGTGGATTTAATAACTGCTGATTCAGGCACAACAAATATGTCTCAGCATGCACTTGAAGCGTTTAAAACTGAATATTGGATGTTAATTTATTATTGAGTTTTTGAAAAATAGTCTTTAATCCATTCGTACATAATTGAGGCTGTCAATTCATTAAATTCGATAGTCTCAAATTTACTGTCTGGATCTTTATCTTTAAAAGAAAACTGATAATGAATGGTATTCGGCTGCTGGTCATGCAATACCAGGATAATCCGCTTTCCACTTTTTAAACAATCGACAGTCATCGCATCTGCTGGAACGCCATTTGAGCGCATATTATGCGTAACTCCTACAACAGGGTTAATATCTTTAAAGTTCTGTTGAATACGATTGTGTGCTTCAGTTGCAATATCACATAATATTTTTAGTTGTTTATCAGACAATGTGGCACTTCCTTGATAGCTATATAAAGTAGAGGTGAAATGGAAAAAGGCTCACAATTTTAGCCAGTTTTTATAACACAGACTGGCTAAGCTTATATCGATGTAATAAAATTAAGAAGTCATCATATCGTAAGGACGTTTTATTTCTCTGATAACTTCATCAACACTCATATTGCGAGATTTTCTCAAAAATTCTTTACCATCTAAAAAAATTAAGACAGTAGGGGCTGTAAAGACTCCAAAATGTGGAGCAATATCTTCTTCCACGCTTATATCCACGCTCTCAACTTTAAATTCTTTAAAGTTTTTCTCTAATGCATTGATAAGTTTAGGTTTTAGTGCATGACACACATTACATGTTGGTGCAGAAAAGTACACAATCACTGCTAAGCTTTCTTTTATTGTATTTTCTATAGTCTGTATTGTTTGCATACTAAAATAGCACCCTATTGACTGTTAACAAACATTGTTTCTTGCCTACCTGTTCACTTAATCAGTTGCATATGGGTACTTTACAAGGAATGTGAATAAAAAAGTACTTTTTAATTTAGAAAATTGAGCTTTATCCGCTAATTGGTCTTGCTGACTTATTCCTGCCCTTGAAGGTAATTGAGAATCAATCTTAATTATCCTGATAGCAACAATTAAAATTTTAAACTTAATAAAGCTGTTTTTTTATAAATATTATGAAAACCCTACATTATTTAATGTCAGAACTCTGCTATAATGACTTTTACCGATTTGTTATGTGCATTTGTCAAAATCTATCGCTTTATGTTCGAACCAGTGAATTCGAATATAAATTTAATATCATTCACCAATAATATGAGTAAAAAAAAATGAGTAAAGGTACAGTTAAGTGGTTCAACGCTGATAAAGGTTTTGGATTTATTACCCCCGAAGATGGCAGCAAAGATCTTTTTGTTCATCATTCAGAAATCCAAAGTGGCGGCGCTTATGCCACACTAAATGAGGGTCAATCAGTAGAGTTCGAAGTTGGCCAAGGTCAAAAAGGCCCTTGTGCAAATAAAGTTGTTCCTCTATAAGCTGCAATACATAACTCTACGCTCCTGAGCTGCTGTTTTTTGCAGCTGGTGTTAGTCATTTAAAAAATCTGAATGATCGCTTGGGAAGGTAGATAATTTATAGTGAAGTGAGACCATATTCTGGCCAATTTGGCCACTATATGGTCACATGTCTAATTGGTAGTATTAGTCAGAACTACTTGTCTTCGTCCTCTTATATCACCAAATCTGCTGATAATGTTACAATCAATCTAAATTTAATTGTTACAGGTATGGTCAATATCTTGGCTCAGCATTAACTGGGCGCTTGCATCCTAAGCTGGCGTTGTTGTTCTTCGGCAAAGGCGGCTTTTATTTCTTCCAATACGGTATCCACATCTGCAGTTTGTGTGCTTTCCTTAAAGTAGCCTGTTAACTCGGCTTCCGGATGTAACTCCCCTGCTTCGTACAATGCCCAAATTTCCTTGGAATATTGTCTGTTGAGCAATTCAGGTGCGTATTGTGCGTAATAGGTGCTAATATTGTTAACATCCCGCTCCAGCATCCATTTTGCCTGATTATTAGCTGATGCATCCACTACCTGAGGCAGGTCAATAATTACTGGACCATATTCATCAACCAAGACATTAAACTCTGACAGATCGCCATGAACCAATCCAATACAAAGCATACGCATCACGTACTGCATGACAATAGCGTGATCTTCTAAGGCTTGTTCTGAGGACATTGACACATCGTTCAGGCGTGGTGCTGCCTGGCCTTCGTCATCGGTGATTAACTCCATCAACAAAACACCATCAAAGCAGCCGTAGGGTTTTGGTACTCGAACACCCGCATCAGAAAGGCTATAGAGCGCTTCGACTTCGGTATTTTGCCAGGCTTTCTCTTGTTGAACTCGGCCAAATTTTGAGCCTTTTTCCATTGCTCGATTACGGCGGCTATTACGCCCCTTGCGGCCTTCCCGATATTGCACTGCTTGCTTAAAGCTGCGTTTATTGGCCTCTTTGTAAACCTTGGCGCAGAGGATTTCAGATCCGCTGCGTACAATATAAACTACAGCTTCTTTTCCACTCATTAAAGGACTGATGACTTCATCGATCAGCCCATCTTCAACTAAAGGTTGGATTCGTTTAGGGATTTTCATGTCATTCTTATAACTTATTTTGGTAAAATTTGGAACAAAAATGAGTAATACTGATAAAATATGGCCTCTCTACTATGCGTTATCAGCGTCAATGAGGCTTTCAGCAGCATCGTCGTAATCAAATGCACCGATTAACGTAACATATTCATCACTTTCGATGCCAGAAATTTTTGCGCTGTATTCATATTCGAATAATAAAATAATCCAAGTAATTTCATTGAGCTTTTTCTTTTTTGCTTTACTCATCAAAACATTAATAAACGAAGAAGAAAATGAACATTCACCAACTGCTTGCTTAATGTTAATGGTACCTTCGTATGCGCCATTCGTTTCCATTTTAGAAGGAGAAAAATAACGTATTTTAAAGTTATTAGACCAAGTATTGGTTGCACGAGTATTATTTTTGCTAAATTTTTCTTCAAAATACGCTTCAGGAATATCAGCATATGGATGTGTCGATGCCCAAACAGAAACCTTATTTTTTTTTGAAAAAAGAAAACCTTTTTCAATTTTGACATTCTTTTTTTTCATTGAAATCTCATGTTATTGAATAGTTGCATGTTCATATTATAAGCGTTCGACTGATTACATAATATAGAGATGTTATATTTGTGTAATCCTACCTATTTTAGATATCGGTAAAAAATAATTTTCATGATATGGCAGGTTTTTTTAAATTCTGTTGGGAATAAACTTACTATAAAGGCCAATTTTAGTCATGGGATCATAATTTACCCACCTATTGTGACCATAGTTTGGTCATTAATTGGCACTATAAGATACCAGTTTTATTTAAAAGTTAATTCTCTACATCCCAATAATATTACTTAATCAATATTATTTTGAGACCACTTTAAGCTCTTCAAATCAAGCAGGTATTTCTTAGAATTACTCACTACCTGTTCCTCATTATCCTTAATTATCATTAAGTTTCCTCCACTGATCACAATTTTGTTTTTAGAGTCTAGACTTGCTTGGTGCTTGTATATTCTGCCAGGATTATCACCAGTTGTTTTTAGAGCCTCAATGTGAAAATCATTGAGAGAAAGACGAAAAACAGGTGTTTTGTTATATTGACGTGTATCCATATACCCTAATGAACCAATGAGATAAATGTCATTACCCACTAATGTTGCAGTATGAAAATCAGTAGGAGGAAAGATCTCTTTAGGATAGCCATAAATTGTAATATTATTTTTTCTGTCAAGGACAAAAACATCATTATAAATAAAAAAATCTGGATCATAATAATCTTCATGCTCTCCACCAATTAGTACAATACGACCATCAGATAAAAATGTGATAGACTGTCCGAAACGATCAGCGGTCCAAACTGGTTTTTCAGGCTTATTCATGTATTTTGAAAATGCTTGTGTTGCATGCCAGGATGAGACACCTGAACGGATCATTGCTTCCCAAAAGGGTTCATTTATATTCTCAGGATTTGATTTTCCATATCGATGATAGCGTCCTTTTTTAAAGTCATTAGTAGTAACCAGGCGATATTCGTCTGACTCTTCAGGTTGTAAGCCTAATAATGCACGTTTTGATTCTGAGTTTAATTGGGCTGGGTCAGCACCAGCCGCTAATAATTCACTAGCCACATCAGCAGTGTTAGCGTAACTTAAAGCCGTTTGCTCATCTTCTTCTTTGTCAACTTTAGCACCATTTTTTAATAATACTTTTACTGCGCTAATGTCACCACGTTCTGCAGCTTCCATCAATATAGTGGTTCCATGTTCATTTGGTTGTTCGATGTCCATATCTAGCGTTAATAACCACTCAAGCATTTCCTCATGCCCATTTCCAATAGAATAAAATAAAGACGGGCTACCAACATTTCCCAAAGCATTTTGGTTCGCTCCATATTGTAAAAGTAATTTTGCTTTAGAGATGGAGCCTGTTTGAATTGCAAGTAGCCAAGGTGTTCTTTTCCACGAGTCTGTGGATTCTAGTGATGAACCAGATTCAAGCAGTGTTTTTACTTCTTTATTTGTTCCCAATGCAATTGCCTTCATAAGCGGCGTCCAACTTAATTGACTTGAGTCAGCACCAGAATCAAGTAATAATTTTACCGCATCAAATCGCCCATAATGAGAGACAACTCTAATGCCTGATTCACAATATTCAGTAACACCTTGTAATGGGGCTCCATGTGCAATAATAAGTTTTAACAAAGGAATGAGATTATTATCTTTTGCAATAGATCTACCATGAACTGCATCAAGCAGTGCATCGTACTCATTTCGATTATAATGAATATCAGCCCCACGCTCTAACAGGAGCTCTACTATAGTTGGATTTCCTACACCAAGAGCTATGGATAGCACGGAACGATGATCACCCATAAATCCATTGCTTACTTTGTTGACATTAGCCCCTGCTTCAATAAGAAAGGTAATTAATTCTAATGTTGTGGCAGGGCTTTTGATTGCAAGCATAAGAGGCGTCATGCCATTATCATCGTAGGAGTTAACAAGTTTCTTTTTATTTTTTGCAGAGAGGAGAATACTTTTAATTTTTATCAAATCACCGGATATTGCAAAGATGTGAATATCCATTGTTTTTCCTAAAGAGCTAAATGGATTTATTGAAAAGGCAATTGCACCTAAAAGAAATAATAAGCCTGCCAAAATGATAATAATATATTTCATAACCTAGCCAGTTAATAATTTTTTACTAAACTCATATTAAATCGCTTAACCTTAAATGCTATGGGTTCATAAAATAGCTTTTGGCTAACAGTTCAAATCAAAAAAAATAAGCGTATTGAATATTAATGCTTCCGTATTTCCCAATATTATTGATTATTTTTAAAAAAATCATTAATTAAGAAAGGGGTTTCTGACATATAAATTTCAGATTTCTGTGCAAAGCCGTTATTCAAGCATTTATTAATTAAGATTGAAGTCATTTAAAAAAGCAGCCATTGGAAACCTCAAACCTTCATATTTTATCCCCAGTTAAATGGGTGAACTGCACAAACAGCAGCCATTTAAGGTTTCTTTGATTAACTATAAAAACAGTTAATTCTTCCAATAAATAACGCCGAAAATCATCAGCAGCAAAAAGCGAAGCACAGCTTTAACTATCCGAGTGCATGTGTTTTGTTAGGCCTTAAGTGTGCATCAAAAGGTTTTTTACCACGCATAATTTTCTAATTATTTAAGCCACTTAGTTGAATACCCAATAAACCGCCCGGAATCAATCGGCGCTTTCAACACTATTTTATAAAAAGAAAGATATTTATTTTTCTTATAATTTCTAAAATGCTTAGAAACAATCCACCAATTATGCCCTTTTTTCGGTGGGTAAACACCCATATATTTTTCACCCTTATCAGGATATTGAGTTGTCCCCCACCCCAAAGGAGCTCCCCACACTTCTAAACCCAATGTTTTGCTTAAATAAA
>JADGEM010000079.1 GCA_016744375.1 Gammaproteobacteria bacterium | reverse complement strand
GTTTATAATGTGCGCCTCAAACAGAGTATTTGATCCCAAATCCTCTTCTTGATTTCGGGGCATAGCGCAGCCTGGTAGCGCACCAGCATGGGGTGCTGGGGGTCGAAAGTTCGAATCTTTCTGTCCCGACCATACAAATCAATAGGTTAAATGGATTTAGCTAATTGTCTTTCAGATAATTTCTCTTCTGGTTACAATTCTGGTTACAATTTTAAAAATGTGCTTCTGGTTACAGTTGTTAATTTAATTACTTAGTTAGCTGTATCTCTCTACTAAGTTATTCCCGATTTCAATAAATTCATCTCTAAGCCTTTTGGGCTTAATCACCTCAACTTGATCACCAAAACCTAAGAGCCACCATTTTAATTGTCGCGTGTCTTTAACTGTTGCTGTAACCTGAATTCGCCCATCCCTTTTTTTGGTCATCGTCTGGTCATCACTAAGCGGTGATTCAGATAAATGTTTGGCTACAACTGGTTCAAACATTATAGTAAGCCTGATCTTTTTGTCTTCAATATCTGCATAATCAAAACTACCAGAATCAATGACGTTATCCAATTTGAAATCATCAGGTGTTTCAACAGGACTTTCCAATAATTGACAGTCAGTGAAACGATGTAGGGCATAATGCAAAGGTGTGTAATCTTTTATACTGGCTACCAGATAAACGGCAGTCTCTCTAAAGACCAAGCCCAGAGGGTTCAACACATATTCACGGATCTCATCATCATAGCCTCGTCTATATTTAGCATTAATCTGTTTACCTTCAAATAAGCCCTGATAAACAGTGGACAACACTTCTTCATTAATAGCCGCTGGCTTTAATGGTTGGGTACGGGAAAGAATTCTTACCTTATCTGACCATAATGCCATCTTATCCGCACCAAGTGCATTAAGTACATCCTCTGAGCTGTCAAAGTAGGGTTTGAGAACAGCTTTAACAGATTGTGGTACTAATTCAGACAGAAATTGGTCGACCAACTTAAAAGTTAGTGCCATAGATGGATCAATGGCAGGTATCTGCTGAATTTTACTTTCCTTTGCCCATCTCCAACGTGCTTCATCTTTGTTCTTATCAGTCTGTAAATCTGGAAACAGAACCGATAATTTATTTAAATCACGCTGCACTGAGCGTATATCAACGGCTAAATTCTTTTTGGTCAGTAAAGTATGCAGCTCTCTAGTGCTGGTATAACCTGGAGCACGAGGGATGGATTGCAGCATATAAACTAATCTAAGTGCTTTTGACATAAAGTGATGCCTTATGGATGGTTACGACAACTAGTGTCGCAATTCTAGCTTAAGTCTCTATCTTAATGCAATCAACCAACGTAATATTGATTCATCATAAGATTACAGAGGACATCAAAATGAACAATTTCAAACCGTTAAAAATAATTCCATTTATTATCTTACCTGTTTTTATTTCTGCTTGCGGTGCCAGTGGTGCACCTGATTGTGATGATGAGTCAGTTATATCATTAGTAAAGGAAATTACATTAAATTCAGTCAAAGATGATTATGCCAAATATTATAGCCCCTATGCTGAAGGTATGAAATACAATGCAATTAAAGAGGCTGTGGAAAATGGAAGTGACTTTTTAGCTAAACCTTTGGCAGATATTGAAAAAGATTCAGGAACAGCCAAAATCAATCTTTCTGGTATTAGAGCGCAGAGTCAGAATCATGAAATTCAAAAGTCAGAATGTACTTGCCAGCTTACCATTAATAGAAAGAATGCTGTCACCAAACAACCCAGCACGGTCAGTGCTTCAGTGAACTATAGTGCTCAATATTCTGATGATGGACAGGTTTATGTTGAAGTGTTTGGTCTATAAAAGTGATATGTATAGACAGTCTTTAAAATAAAATCACAAACCTACTACCAATCGAAAACAACTTATGACACAACCGGAAAACCTAACCAATATTTACCATCATTCCATGTCTGACTTGATAAGTAAAACAGTTGATAGAATTGATGAGCTTTACCACAAGGGTGGAAACTTTAGTCCAATTTCCTCAGGCTTTACTGATTTTGATGAACTTACTAATGGTTTTCAGCCTGCTGCATTGATAGTTGTTGCTGGACGCCCCTCTATGGGAACTTCTACTTTTGCCATAAATATTGTTGAACATGTGGCCATTGATTCCGGGATAGATGTCGCTGTCTTCAGTATGGAAATGCCTGCTGAAGCATTGCTTATACGAATGCTTTCATCAAGGGGTAGGATTAATCAAACCAGAATGCGTTCAGGGCAACTGGAAGAGGCTGACTGGTCACTTTTAAGCACAGCAATTTCAACCTTGAGTGAAGCCAACATCTTTATTGACGATTCCCCTACATTATCCCCCACTGAAATATATGACAGAGTACAGCAATTAAATATTGAGCATAAGATTGGCTTAATAGTGATTGATAATCTGCAGTTAATGAAGCTTCAAAAAGAAGTTGAAAACCGAGATAGTGAAGTTTCAGAAATATCTAGGGAGTTAAAATCTCTGGCTAGAGAGTTCAATATTCCCGTTATTGTGTTATCAGCTATAAACAATGAGATTGAAGAGAGACCCAATAAACGACCTGTATTATCAGACTTATATCAAACAGGAAGCCTTGAAAAAGATGCAGACTTGATTGTATTCATTTATCGGGATGAACTTTATTGTGAATCAACGGCAGATAAAGGCATTGCTGAAATCATTATTGGCAAACATCGTTATGGCACTCAAGGTGTTGTGACATTGAAATTCATGGGGGAGTACAGCAAATTTGAGGATAATCTTTATTCCTTTAATGATGATTAACTTATTTAAAATGAGGACTGATAAGTATGTTTGAACTCGAAGAACTGGAACGTAAAAAATCAATAATAAAGGTAATGGGTATTGGTGGTGGGGGCGGTAATACTATTAAATACATGATCAAAAATAAGGTGACGAATGATTTAAAAGATGAAATTGAATATCTTTTTTTGAACACTAAAAAGAAAGCATTCAATAATGAGCTACCATACAAAACCCTACAACTTGGAGTTGATATTACTAAAGGATTAGGAGCCGGAGGGGATCTGGAAAAAGGTCGATTAGCGGCTTTAGAGCAAAAGGAAAGCATTAAGAAAATTATTGGCAAGACCGATATGCTGTTTATTACAACAGGATTAGGTGGAGGAACGGGAACAGGGGCCATTCCAGTTATTGCTGAAATAGCAAAGACAATGGGAATATTAACCATTGCTGTGGTGACTAAACCATTCAGTTTTGAAGGTAACAAACGAATGAAGGTTGCTGAAAAAGGGATTGATAGTCTCAAACAATATGTTGATTCACTGATTATTATTCCAAATGATAAACTATCTTCAACACTGGGAAAGAATACATCTTTATTAAATGCCTTTGATAAGGTGAATAATGTCTTACTCAATGCTGTTGATGGTATTTCAGAGCTTATCATCAAGCCTGGATTTATAAATATTGATTTTGCCGATGTGAAATCAGTTATGTCTAATCAAGGAATAGCAGTTATTGGAATGGGGCAGGCCAGTGGTGACAACAGAGCCAAAACTGCCTTTGAACGTGCTATATATTCGCCTCTTTTAGAAAATGTAAAGATATCCGGCGCAAATGGTGTTCTGGTTAATATTAGTTGTGGCTCTGATTTATCTATTTTTGAATTCAATGAAATTGGTGAGTTGGTTAAAAATCTATCATCGAATGAGGCTAATGTGATTATTGGTTCCGTACTGAATGAGACGCTTAAGGGAGAGATGCGGATCACCATTGTTGCAGCCGGCCTGAAAGATAAGAAAAATATTGTACATCTAGTAACAAACTAAGTGTAATGACTTTCATGAAAAACAACTAGCTCCTTGTTTGAATAATGGAAAAATAACTGGATAAGAATATTGATAAATATTGTTCGGGAAGGAACAGTTTAAGGCTATGCTGCGGAATAGGTATGTTATGTTTACAGATGTAATTAATATAATAAATTATATTAAAGAATATGCTCCTAATTCTTCGGCTGTTGTTGGTATGGTCACTGTTCCTGAATTTATTAATGATATGGGGGGTATTGTTATTGCTACAGGATTGGGTAAACCAAAAATGGAAGAACATGAGGTGTCTCATGAACACCGCTGAATACACATCGGCCAATATGGCTCAGGACTACAACCTTTTACCCTGTTTATTGCCAACACTATATATTGAGTCCTCAGCAAGCCAGTGTCTGTCAGAGTATTATGCTATGTCAGACTGAAATGCTGGGTGGCGAATACAGGCATTGCACTCGCTGTGGTTATGGGCAACGGTTTTATCATAGTTGTGGCAATCGTCATTGTCCTCGTTGTAAACAGAAAGCTTCAGAACAAATAGCAAGAGAAGCAATTGTTGGCATTACTCCGGTTCGTTATTATTATCTGCTGTTTACATTACCACATGAGTTCAATGCTTGGTGCCAACTGCATCCAAAAACGATGTATTCCTTATTGTTTAAAGCCATTTGGCAAACATTGTCCCTGTTCTCCAGAACACATAAACGGTTACGAGGGAAACTGGGTGTTACTTGTGTTTTGCACACCTGATGACAGAATTTACAACGCCATGTCTATATGCATTGCCTCATCCCCGGAGCGGCACTTAAGACAGAACATGATGTGATTGAAACCACACAGAGTGATTATCTGTATCCAGTTAATGCATTAAAAAAAGTGTTTTGAGGCAGCTGTTGCGCATTACCCGTGACAAGGAAATTAACCAAACACTTGAAGCAGTGATGAGTAAAAATTGGTCAATTTACATTAAGCCTTATCTGAAGCCCCCGAAACAGTGGTGAAATACTTGTCCGATACACCTACCGTATTACCATTAGCAACCATCGAATTATGAAAGTGGATGATCAGTTGGTTTACTTTCGTTGGAAGGATTATGCTGAAAATAGTCGGCAGAAAATTATGAGATTGGGGAGAGTGGAGTTTCTACGTCGTTTCTTGATGCATGTTTTACCCAGTGGCTTTATGCGCATTCGCCATTTTGGTTTTTTAACCATTGAGAATTGTGTGCGTAAGATGCGGATTCAACGCTTGCGACTACTATTGAAGCGCACATGTATACTATCATTCGAGCCACCAAACCACCTGAGTCTTAAATAGATTCTTGTTTATGTCCATCGTGCCATCAAGGCCTGATGGAAAGTCTGTATCAAATAGAACCTATAGTGACATAGAAATACAGCTCAAAAGTCGTTAAATGATGTTAAATAAAGCAATCTGATGGGTTGAGGGTACGTTATTGTTTGTTCGGA
Source organism: Gammaproteobacteria bacterium (assembly GCA_016744375.1). Taxonomy (GTDB): domain Bacteria; phylum Pseudomonadota; class Gammaproteobacteria; order GRL18; family GRL18; genus GRL18. The sequence goes on along the minus strand of JADGEM010000079.1, from coordinate 9,780 downwards.
GAAAAAAGAGTATATTAAAGTCCATTAAGCCATGGAAATCATCTGGTTTCGGCTTCAATTAAGGTCTTATTTTCACCCTGACAAAATACTGAGTGTAATAAATTACCTTCTGCGGTTTGAATGTCAAAAAATAATTTCCATTAATAGGTACATGGGCAGGTTCACGTTGCGATGTCCAACTCTCAATAAATTGAACTTACTGAGTAGATATTTTTATGGTGGTATCTAGAAATCAACTTGTTCTAATGTACACTGCATCTCTCATTGTGGGTGTTATGGGCGTTTTCTTTTCGTATCATACAGATATAACTTCTTCCTTAGCGTGGATAAAATGGGGAAATGACCAAGCATGGGTTGGGGACTCAGTACGGTTGATATCTCTTTATTTGTTAGCTCTATTATTAATTACCACTTCATTTAGGGCTGGAAGAAGGCGAGACGAGCAATCTTTCTCTCTTACTTTTGGGATAAAAAATACAACTATATCTCTTGTGTTTTTTTTGACTGTTCTTATTTTGAATTTTTATTACTATCCTATTTATTTTGAAATAGAGTTATTAAGAACTACTGATACATACCTTTCTTTATCCGACATCGAACTAGTAAGGTCTAACTATTTTGAGCAAGTATATAAACCATTTTTTGTGTATTTCTTTTATTCTTTCTCCTTATGGGTTGGAATAATTCTACCAACCTTCCTAATTCTAGTTGACGGTTTTTTTGAAGACTATAAAAAGGCTAACGAATCTATTATTAAATTGCCAGAATATCTATTACCTTGTTTAAATGATCTAGAAAAAAGAAAAGATGGTAATAATCTATCGAGTTTCAAGCAAGTTGTAAGTGATTTAGGAAAACGAAACCAGGATGTTATTTTGAAATTAAGATTTCTCGTCCAAAGGTATCTTCCTGCGTTATTAGTGGTAATCATAGGCTACGTTGTATTTAATATTCTTTTGAGTGATACGGCGGTTGGTACAAATAAAGAGCTAGTTCAAGCTCAAACTCCGGAAGCTAAATCTACCTTTGGCTGGGTGATAATCATATATTTATTTATTTTTGGAGTGTTCATCACTATGTTTGCTAAGGTATTCAACTCGTACAGGTACGAAATTGAAGAGCAAATATATTCATTAAACAAGTTTGTTTCCAATAATTCTCTAAATTATGAATTTGATGATATTGTTCGTTCTGTAACAGAGAAGTGGGATATACGATATAAAAACGTAGCAGTATTCATTATGCAAACCCTTATATCCTCAGGTTCATTAAGTTTGCCTATATTGATTACTTTTGCGGCAACCATATCATGGGCTGGAATAAGCGGTTACGCAGATGAACTAATTCCTATTAGTATTCAGAACTTGATTGATGAGTACTTTACTAGGGATATAGATAAATGGGCTACAGAATAAAGATCACCTAACAAAATCATTCTGTGTAACTAACTGCCCATTAAATATAAGGGCTTATTTGCTCTTCAAATTCGATTATAAACTGATTTAATGCTGGCTTTCAATTTCTGAAAGGTATCTTCCATTTTTTGGATGCTGTCTGAATGGTTAAATAAATTACCTCCATTGTCGAATCATCACAAGGAAACCGTTTCTGATTTTAACGGATTTTTATTATGCTATTTAACGACTTAATGGCACTACTCGTCACTGCTTTATAATCTCTCCATGGAATAAACTTGAGTGAGTTTTGTACTATATGAACGATGAAAAGCTGTATTTTTGCCTCAGGAAAGCAGGTTACACTATATTGTTTTTTTACCCAGCTTTCCCCATCTTCTTTTTCTTCTGTTTGTAATCACGTTCCAGCTTTAAGGAATTATGTTTTGCTTTGTCGTGCTTTAATTTTTCTTGAAGATGTGCAGCAGTTACTTCTAATTTAAACTTGGATACCTTCATAATAAGATACACGATACATAATAAGATGATTCCACCAACAACTTTATCTATCAGAGGGATAGTAGCAGTAAAGATCTCGCCTACAGTATTGATAGCCATTAGAGCTACAAGCATCCAGACCGTATACATAGTAATGCTACGAATTTTTATATTTTTAACAATTTCTGTGATAGCCTCAAAAGACATGTTACACCTCTATTTTATTGTTAAATGCTAAATAGATCTGAATTGTATTTTGTCACAATTTTGATTCGTTTAATGATTTTAGCTTCAAATAAATAGGCTATAGACAAAAGACTATGCCTGATCAATACAGAAATATCAGCTTCATTTAAAGCCCGACCTATTTCGTCTAACATTGTCACCTGAGACTGTGTTAATTTAATTTTTATCCGTGTGCGAACTGTTGCCTTAGTTTCTTGCATATAGGCCTCATTAATCTCCAAAGAGATATTGGAATAAACATTATTCTCATCAATAAATTCTATGGCCTCTTTAATAAACTCATTCCTGTTTTCAATTTGTTCAAAAGCACCACTTGAATCCAGCAGGTCATAGTAAATTTTTATAACAGAGCGTATGGTCGCCTGAGGATTATCCCATAATTTTAAATGTCCAATCAAAAAAGCCATAGCATCAATTTCTATATCCCTGATCCCCACATGTACATCTTTGACGAAGGGTTCTACGCCAATGGTTTGATAAAGCTCGCTATGGTCCATCTCACTTGGGATGTCTTGTTTTACCAGTTTATTACCATTGAATTGAATTATTGTTGCTGAATGATTTTTTTCTTCAACAGGATTAATCATGTTGTTTCACCTTTACCTTGTTATTTATAAGGTTTGTATTAGTTCAGCGGACGCCACCATACTACAGGCAGTTCGCTTTTCAAAAATGGATTTGTTATAAAAAAAGGCGTTTATCTGCCAATAATCAATGTGTTCTTTGCCATCCTGATACACCTCAATTGGGATTAACCGATCTAACTTGATGGGCTCTTCATATGTAGAGAGCATAGCCCTGAGAAAATCTGGATACTCGTCGTCCATTGATTCTCGAATAATATTTTCAATAAACAGGGCTTGTTCAAAGTGGTTTTCTTTAATGGCTCGTGATTTATGGATTTTATGAGCCATTGACAGTGGTTCACAATATTTCAGCACAGAATTTTTCATGGCATCAAGAGCGTTCTCTTTATGATTGCGTTTGTAATCAAATGTAATATTTGAACTGAGGCGAACATTTTGCTTCTCATAACTACTAATCAGACGAATAGACGTATCCGATAAAGGTTTATTGTATAAAAAGGGGCCTGTAAACAGATCAAGAGTGGTTAATTTATTCTGAAGATTTGTAAAATCAAATCCCTCATCAGGGTGAGTTTTTGAGTAATTTCTCATGATGATGTTCACTATCTTATCGATCATCAGTAGAGCGATCTTGTCAGACAGGTCATAGGGTATTTTGTAAGTATGGGCTATATAAGAAGATTCGTAATGACGAATAAAAGTACGGAAAATACGGTTAATGGTCCCGGTTGTCATATACCGGATATCTTGCTGTTCAGGTAGTAGATAATAACCTGGAGCTGGGACGACCTTATAAATGGAATGATTTGGTACCAACAAAGGTTGCATATCATCATCATTGGGTAAACTCCAATGATTAACACAATCCATCATATAGGGGATAAAAACGTTTTCGATATTTTCCAGACTACTTACTTTTGTTAAAAGCTCCTGAAAAAGCATCGATGGTGGCAGCTCTACATTATACGGTTCAGTAAACATATTGGCATCCTCCTTAATACACATTATACACAGTAACAAAACGTTTGCAACCCAAAAGTATCAGAAACCTGAGGGTATCAGTATTGCTTGTAAAACGGGTTCTAGGGACACTCCCTCCTAATGTAACTTTTTTCTCTGAAAGGCTTGTCCTGTAAGAGGTTCAGGAAGGGTTTACATTTCATTTTCAATTATGGTAATGGCTCTTGGTACTAAGAAAATTATTATAGCCTAAAATACATTGTGTATTATTTTGTCTTTAGCCTGTAAATTACAAATAAATAATAGAGTAAAGAGAAATTCTTATACACCGCTATAATTGCTAATACTGTATTTTATAACTTTAATTATAAGTCGCTAAAAGACTCTAAAATGTAGCTATAATCCTATAAAATGCATTAAAGTGCAGATAAAAATGGTAATTATTTGTATTTTTGGTGGATTTCTGATATACTGTAATTGATACATTCTGTGTCTAAAATAGTGAAATTATCAATAACTTACAGTAATCACTGTCTAAAGCACTATTTTCCCCAAAAATAACACTACTAAAACAAGCGATGTGGTCATCCCATAGGATTCACTGTGCCTGCTTGTCGGAGAAACTCATGAATATTAAAACTGAGGGCTTTGCTTTGCCCATTGAAAATACACTGGTTCAGGTTTTGGAAAAGGAGCTGAGTAAAATTGATTGTGATAATTCTCAATGTATCATTCTGAACTTCAGAGATCCCACTTATGGTGCCACAACAGGTGGCTATCATCCCGTAGAAATTATGCTCAACCAACATGGTGCTATCCAGTACATTACAGACTTTGCTTATGTCGGTAGTGGTGAGATGGTAGAGTTGGCCAAAGAGCTGGACTTTGACTTTTCTAATGGACTACTGGAACAAATGGGACGCTGTTATCCCATTGAAAATGCATGGGAGCTATTTTCCGTCTGGCAACAAAACTTCTGTGCCTATTATTCCAGTAATGTGTTCAATGTTGAAGTCAGCCAGTATTAAAGGGAATTTTTATGAAACGAACTAATATGAATAATACTCAGACAATTAAGTCGGCTAAACCATTTAAGCCACGTCAACAGGGTCATTTAGATTGTTTATGTGGAATTTATACGCTGGTCAATGCAGTGACCTATCTTCGGGAAATAAGGGGATGGAAACATCAATCACAACTCATGGCTAAAATTCTGGAGCACATGAAAGCTAAAGGAATGACTCCCATGATTGAACGCTTAACCCATGAGGGTACACGGTTAGATGAAATTGCTTCAGCTCTAAAATATATCATTAGCCCAAACTACGATATAAAACGAGCCAAGCCCTATCATCATAATCCAGACACTACGCTGGAACATTTCTTAAGACATTGTCAGGGATTTCTTGAACAAAAGCCTGAGAATAAAGCCATTATATTAATAGGTATTGGTGGTTACCACGATCACTGGACATTGATCTACTGCATTACTGAAACCCGATTGTTATTGCAGGATTCCAGTCAATTGAAATACCTTGGCAAGCAATACTGCTGTCTGCCCTCAGATGAGCAGCAAAAGACTCATATTTTATATCCAACCCATACGTACTTCCTCTGGGTTGATTGAACAAACCCCACTGTAATTTAACTTAACTATAAATCTCATTTATTGATGCGACTCGTCGCAGGCTTGTCTGTGCGTGCCAATAAATGCTCACCAATTAGGTACTTATTATGAATGCATTTAAATTCAAAACCAGTGAACAGAAAGGCCAATACAATGTTGATGGCTCCGTTTCTGCTGAAGATATTGTCGGTATGGCTAAACAACTGCTTAATCGTCGCTTTGCCAAGGGGAAGCTTATCCATGAACCCTCAGACTGCAAAGACTTTCTCACTCTCAAACTATCGCATCTTGAACATGAAGTCTTCAGTGTCGTCTTCCTGGATAACCGCCATAAAGTGGTGGCTTATGAAGAGCTGTTCCGTGGCACTGTTGATGGCGCATCAGTATACCCCAGAGAAGTGGTTAAACGTGCACTCCAGTTGAACGCTGCAGCCGTTATTCTGGCTCACAATCATCCATCGGGTAATTCAGAACCCAGTCAAAGTGATGAACGAATTACTCAGAGACTCAAAGAAGCCATGCAGCTTATGGATATCAGGATATTAGATCATATTATTGTGGGTGGTTCAGATACGCTTTCTATGGCAGAAAGAGGTTTAATCTGATGACCCATTCGATGAAAAAAGAAGACTATTCAGAGCAAATTAAAATCCCCTCTGACTTTTTTGCTAAAACCTTAAAAGAATATCAGGACTGGCGATTTGCATGGTTTAGGGAGACCATCCAGAATTCAGCCGATGCTGGAGCCACGCAAATTGACTTTCAGGTTGAGTCAATTAATGAGGAACAAATCAAATTATCAGTGACTGATAATGGCTGTGGTATGGATATTACGACACTCAGAAAAGGCTTACTGACTTTAGGCGGTTCCATTAAAGACAGTGTTGCCAATGAACAGACCATTGGTGGTTATGGCTATGCCAAGCATATTATCTTATTTGCTCATCAACAATATCAAATTCATAGCCAAGATTGTTTGGTGTCCGGTGAGGGCAGTCAATATGCCATAGAGCCAGCCGATGAATATCTTCAGGGGACTCATATTTCAGTGATATTGAATAAAGATTCATCTGTAGCAGCTTTCACCAGAAAGTGTCGAAAACTGGTTAAACACTATCAAACCACTATCAAGATCACTCTTAATGGTGAAGAGCTGCAATCGCAACAGGATGACTATGATTATCAGGTTGAAACCAATTTGGGACTCTTACAGTTTTCTGAAGAAGAGGAAAGTGATGTCACCCTCTGGATCAGAATGCGTGGATTACCCATGTTCAATTACTATCTGTATAGTTCTGGTCAAAGAGGTTTATTTGGCACACTGGATTTAAAGGGGGAACCCACTGAATTATTAACGGCTAATCGTGATGGTCTTAACTTCAAATCCAGTGGCGAACTGAATAATTTATTATATGAATTGATTAATCAGAGGCAACGGTTTAAACAACGCAATCAACTGAATTTAGTCTTTAATCCCAGTAATCGCTCCTTAGCCCAGTCTACCCAGCTTGATGGACAGGAATCAATCAGTAAAGAAGCAGCACAATCCAGTGTCTTTCAGGTGATATTCAGTGAAGAAGAGCAAGCATTACAACATCGTATGATGCGGGCTATGGAGCAAATGCAGAAGCTACAATTAATCACCACGTACCCTGATAACTTTCATCTTCATATTGCTGATATTCAATTACGCAGGGAGCAGAGCCAGAAACAGCAAATTACTTTGCCACAAATCAAATACACACTTAATTTACACCGTTCAAGAAAGCTGGCTTGGTGTTGGCTATATGCGGTGCAGTGGGTATTAGAAACAGACTATCTCCAGTCACGTTTAATGATTCAATATGATGAAGAATCTGATCGCTATAGCAGTCTGTGCTTTTCAGGCAGTGGCAAAACTATTGATGCGGGCTTTGTGTTTGATGCTGAAGTTGAAGGGTTAAATCTTCGCAGTGATCAGGAAATCAAAATACTACTGAATCCAAACTATTTTCAATCAGACTGGCTCATAGGCGATTTATTCGATGTGGCTATTCATGAATGTGCCCACTGTGTGGAGTCTGGTCATGGTGAGTTGTTTAATCTGGCTGAAGCTCAGATCAGAAAAGACTTGCGCAGAATGATTAATGAGAGGCAAATTTTGCAAGAAGCTAAAGATGCATTGCAGGAAGTGCTATCAGCCGCCCAAGAATAAAGCATAAACAGACCTAATTTAAAGCAATACCATCCGTATAACAAAACACCCCATAAATTCATTTCTTGTTAACACTAATTATCATGAATAATCACCAATACTACCACTAGGAGTCTATTATGACAGACAAAGAACTCGGCATAAACATTGAAAAATACTTTAAATTTCTAAGCACAGACAAGCCATCACCAGTTACCTTATATTTAGAGAGTTTAGCCCAGTCAGGACAACGTTCTATTCGTACCCAACTGACTACTGCAGCCAATATATTTGAGTTTGAAGGTGATTTAGAAAGAATGCCTTGGCCATTACTGCAATACCACCATATTGCTCAGGTTCGTTCTACTTTGCAGAAGAATGGTAAATCAGCCAATACCATTAATCTTACTCTATCAGCCTGCCGTGGTGTGATGAAAGCATGTTTTAATCTTGGGCTTATTCAAGCTGACCAGTTAATGCAAATTAATGAAGTAAAACGAGTTAGAGGTAAGAAATTACCATCAGGACGTTGTTTAACCCAATATGAGAGTAAAGCTCTTATTACTGTTTGTAAAAGGGATAAAACCATTGTTGGAAAGCGGGATATAGCAATTATTGCACTTATGCTGGCCACAGGTCTAAGACGCTCAGAAGTGATTACACTGAATATGAGTGATTATAATACCAGAAATGGTCAATTGATCGTCATGGCTGGCAAGGGTAATAAACAACGTATGCTCTTTGTCCAGACGGATGCAAGACGGCTCATTAGACCATGGGTTAGCAGTCATGCTAATGATAGTGAGCTTTTGTTTAACTTAAACAGCCAGAATATCTATGATTTGATTAAAAAACGCTCTATTGAGGCCAAGATTGATAATTGTAGTCCACATGATTTACGTAGGACATTTGTCACAAGAATGCTGGAATCAGGCATAGATATAAATACTGTTCGACAATTGGCAGGCCATAGTGATATTCAAACAACGGCACGTTATGACTTAAGAGATGAAAAGGAACAGAAAAAGGCCATGAAGGGGACTTCTTTTATTTTATAATGTGTAATGTATGTCTGCTATACAATCATACTTTCTGTTATAGATAAATTGGTGCTCAATAAATTGCTGATGAGCCAGTATTTATTGGTTAATCAGGCGGTTATTAGTATTGACAAATTCATGCATATTACTTGTGATATGATAAGCAGAAAAATAAATAACAATATTGGAAAGCAGTAATTAATGACTCAAACAACAAATAACCTTGCGGCCTATATCTGGTCTCTGGCTGATTTACTACGAGGTGATTTTAAACAAAGTCAGTATGGACGAATAATACTGCCATTTACCTTATTACGCCGTCTTGAGGGTGTGCTGGAAGAGAGTAAAGAAACAGTATTAGCTCAGTACGATAAAGTTCAAAAAATGGATGTGTCAGAAGAAGCCCAGGAAAAACTGCTCATACGTGCCACCAGTGGCCTGTCATTTTTCAATATTTCCAGAATGGATCTATCCAAACTGGGAGAATCTGGCATTAAAGACAACCTGGAATCTTATATCCAGGGTTTTTCCAGAGATGCCCGTGAAATATTTGAGCACTTCAAATTTGCCGAATTTATTGCTCAGCTCAATGATGCTAATTTATTATACAAAATTGTGCAAAAGGTCAGGCAGACTGACTTAAGCCCCCAGACCATCTCCAATCATGATATGGGAAAAGTATTTGAAGAGTTGATCCGTCGTTTTGCGGAAAGCTCCAATGATACAGCCGGTGAACACTTTACTCCTCGGGATATTGTACATCTCACTACTTCCCTGGTGTTTATGGAAGATGATGATGCCTTAACCAAACCCGGTATTATCCGTACCATCTATGATCCCACTGCAGGTACCGGCGGCTTTTTGTCTGAAGGTATGGAATATGTTGAAAAACTCAATCCTCAAGCGGTGATGCGTGCTTACGGACAAGAACTCAATCCCGAGAGTTATGCCATCTGTAAGGCCGATATGCTTATCAAAGGCCAGGAAGTCAATAACATTAAACTGGGTAACACCTTATCCAATGACCAGCTTTATGCGGATAAATTCGATTACATGCTATCCAATCCTCCCTTTGGTGTGGATTGGAAAAAGATCGAAAAAGACATTAAAGATGAAAACACTCTCAAAGGTTTTAATGGTCGCTTTGGTCCTGGTCTCCCCCTGTGTCAGGATAGTTGTCGCCTCTAAATTTTTACAATTAGAGGCAAAAAATGAAAAAAAGATTTTCTCAATCATTTAAAATACAAGCAGTAGA
>JADGEM010000078.1 GCA_016744375.1 Gammaproteobacteria bacterium | reverse complement strand
TGCAACCAAATGGGGTGTTTGGAGCCATGGATGGCGACAGCAAGCGTTACATGGACGTACTTGCAGCGTCCCCAGTTGGTTGTACTGATTCACCTTGCAATCGTTTTATATGCGCTTATTCGAACGCCCCTGCTTTGTCTCTTGATTTTAAACCAAACTCAATTACCTCTATGGTAGTAAAGCTGATATTTAATATTATAAAGAATAACCTGATAAACCATAAAGACTATAAATACATACAATATGAGAAAAATCACAACAACAGTAAAAGTTGGCAATGTTATTATCGGCGGCAATAACCCCATTGTTGTTCAATCAATGACAAATACAGATACTGCCGATGTCATTGCCACAGTAAAACAATGTGCTGAGCTATCAATGGCCGGTTCTGAGCTGGTACGGATCACCGTTAATACGGAAGCAGCAGCTCAGGCTGTTCCCCAAATTCGTACCCAGCTGGAAAAAATGAATCTGGATATACCGCTTGTTGGGGACTTTCATTTTAATGGCCATAAGCTGTTAAGCAAGTATCCTGACTGCGCTCAGGCATTAGAAAAATATCGGATCAATCCCGGGAATATTGGTCGTGGCAATTCTCGCGATGATAAATTTGCGCAATTAATTGATATTGCCATCCAAAATAATAAAGCCGTTCGTATTGGCGTCAACTGGGGCAGTCTGGATCAAGAGCTAATGGCCCGGATGATGGATGAAAACAATCATCTGAGTGAGCCCAGAGAGCCAACTGACGTGATGCATGATGCCTTGATCACTTCTGCTCTGGATTCTGCCAGTATAGCCGAACAGCAAGGCCTGGCACGTGAAAAAATAATCTTATCTTGCAAAATGTCGGGCGTTCAGGATCTAATCAAAGTTTATAGCGATCTCAGCAAACGCTGTGATTACGCCCTGCATCTGGGATTAACAGAAGCCGGCATGGGCAGTAAAGGCATTGTTGCCTCAACCTCAGCCTTGTCTATTTTGTTGCAGCAGGGCATTGGTGACACCATTCGAATCTCGCTCACACCTGAGCCGGGAGAACCCCGAACCAAAGAAGTTCAGGTTGCTCAGGAAATACTGCAAGCTTTGGAGCTGCGCACCTTTACACCAACAGTTATTGCCTGTCCAGGATGCGGTAGAACCAGCTCCGATACTTTTCAGCATCTTGCTAAAGACATACAATACTATTTAAAATCTTCCATGCCACAATGGAAAACTCAATACACTGGCGTTGAGACACTCAGCGTTGCCGTTATGGGATGTGTCGTAAATGGACCAGGTGAAAGCAAACATGCCAATATCGGCATCAGTCTTCCTGGTAATGGTGAAAAACCGGTTGCTCCTGTTTATGAAGATGGGATAAAAACAGTCACATTAAAAGGTGATAAAATTGCCGAAGAATTTCAAACCGTGGTAACAAACTACATTAAAAGCCATTTTGGGTGATAATACAAAAAGAAGTCTAAATCCTCTTATACACCGATTTATTCAATTCCCCATCCCATTGATACAGACAGGAAAAGTCACCATCAGTTTCAATTCTTAGCTGACAGGTATCATTCACATATTCCGGCTCGGGTATAGACCATGAGTCAAACTCATTGCTGCAAAGCCCTTCAGAGCGGCTTCTTTCACTGACATATTGCTGCTTGATCTGCTCCCTGAACTGCTCCCAGCGATAACGTGTTTCAAAGGTAAAGCACTGGCCGTCATCGGAATATTGCTGATAAAAACCGGTGCCATCTGCAAGAATTTCTTCAAGGCCTTCTTTGGCCAGTTGACAACCATCTTTCAGATTGTGAATTTCATATTTCCCGGGTAGTTGATAACTGCTGTGCAGCACAGAGTTCAATTCAACATCCATATTAATAAGGTTCAACCAGCCCTCATCAACAAAATCATTCTGGTAATCAATGAATCCTGAAAATCGAGACAGCAAGGCAATTGTTTCATCAAAATAGACACAGGTTGCCGCAGATAAATCCTGTTGCTCTGTCATGGCAGGGCTCAGAGGAGAAATTGCATTCTGCCGAAATTTTTTGATTACCTTAGCTATTTTTGAATAGTTAATAGTTTCCTGAAAAAAACCATTAGTCAACATTTTTTCATTTTGCAAATCAGAACTCATCACTTTAGCCTGCTCACCCGTATACAAAACCAGATGCTGGCCTTTCAGTGCAATATAAACATCCAAACCTGCCGCTTCAAGCTCAGGTATTTTTAATTTTTGCGGAGTTTCAGAGGGTATGATTATTGCGCTATCAGGCATAAATGCAAGCATCATCTGCCAGACATTCATGGGGTTTTCTGCCGATAGACTGACCAGGGAAGAAAACTCAAACGTTCCGGTATCATTCGTATCAGAAGCATTTTTTACTTTAACATCCTGTAGTGCAAAACCAAGTCCATGCACGCCATCAACAACACCTGTCACCATTGCCAGCATTAAAGGATTAACCTTAGATATTTTTTTCTGCATCGCTTTGAGCTGTTCACACTGGAATGTTACCTCTCTAACCGCTTTTGTCAGATACATAAAAAAGGGGGTGATCTGAGATAAGTTGACTCCCAGGCCTAAAGCCAGGATATTATCTTCTGCACCCTGTCGAATATAGTTTGGAATAAAACCCCTGAACTGTTTGAGCTCTGTTTTAATATTATCATTTTTTAGTTCCAGCAAAACCTCAAAGTCAGCTATTACTCTTTGCCCCTGAAGTTGATAGTTTTTATAACCGGCAACAAGTTGCGGCATTTCCTGTGCAAGCTTCAAAATATCAGCTTCACAATTGGAAGCATGTAATTCAGCAAAAAACTGGTCGTTTCCCCCTAAAAGTTCAACCCAGGAATTTCCTTCTATAGAGTTTTTCTCTGTACTCTTTGTCGCAAATAGCGAGCGAGCTAATTCTCTAAAATCTAGAAAACTAACAGACATTGGCAAATATTGGTTTTCTTTCTCAATGGTATTAATTTTATGTTCAATAGATTGTTCGGGTTGAGTTAAACCTAAAATGAGCTCTTTGTGGTCTTTGCTCAGGTTATTATTCATAAAAGCAATCGTGGCTAACTTTATTCCATCCTCTCTTTTATCTATAGAAGCTATCAGCTGATGATGTTCACTCATAGGATAGATTCGATATGCCTGATTCTCAATCACCCCCTCTTTATGATAAAAACCAGATTTCTCTTCAGCCTGGTTCAAGGCATTCCAAAAAGCCTGCTCATCATCAATAGTGATTTTTAAAACGGGACTGACACCAATTGAATAGAATATGACAGCAATCTTTTCAGGCAGACCATAATAGGTTTGTATTGCTGAGTTACCCTGTAAAGCAGTGTTTTCCAGATCCAGATACAACTCATATAAAAAGGCAAACTCTCTACCCATAATCATCCGTTCACTTTGACTCAGGGGCAGATCAAATGACTGACTCAGGCTAAAAAATGGGTAATCTTTCAGATTAATTAATTGTGTATTCCCTGAAAAAAACAACGTGTTTACAGGTACGTACTTAAGTAATGGGTTATCCATTTCTGACGAGGTTCCATCTGCTGCAGCTAAAGCAGTGGAAAAAATAAATTGTAACAGGCTAATAATGACAATAAATAGTGATCTAAAGTTTCTCATGTTCATTTTCTTGCTAAAACCTTTATTAATCATTTACGTAAGGTATTTTATAGTACAATATTACATTAACCAAATAGTCATTTTAGGGGATTTATGAAAAAGCTCACCCACCTGTTCATTAGTTCTTTTCTAATCCTGAGTCTGAATGCCTGTCAGAGTCTGCCTGTCAGTACGTTTTCACCTGAATATGAAATCACTCAACACGTTCTCATTGATAAAATCTGGTCGGTTTCAGCTCAAAAGTTTATTTCCAATAAAGATTTAAATCGACAGCTGGTTAAAAGCAAAATTGTCCTGTTAGGCGAAACTCATGATAATGCCAGGCATCACCAGTTACAGGCACAGGTCATCACTGAACTGGCAAATAATCACTCCCCTGTTGTCGCTTTCGAAATGCTCAATCAAAACAGGCAAGACACAATCGATAAGTTCCAAAGCCAGTACTATTCACCCTCTAGCAATAGTACTCAATTGACCAGCTCTAAAAAAGTGGAGCTATTTTCACAACAAATCAACTGGGAAAAATCAGGCTGGCCGAAATGGGATTATTATCGACCGGTATTTTACAGCAGTATTGATAAAGAGCTCCCCATTATTGCAGCCAATTTAAATATTAAAACAATACGTAACGTCATTAAGCAGGGCAGCAAAATACTAGAACCGCACTACCAGGATTTGTTAAACAAATACCAATATGAGCCCTCAGTAAAAGAAGAGCTAAAAAAAGAAATACTTTCTGCTCATTGTGATATGCTGCCGGAAAAAATGCTTTCGCCTATGTTACTCGGACAGCAGGTCCGGGATATCGCCATGGCGCAGATCATTATTTATTCAATTACTGATCAATCAACAAAAGAAAAGTCTCAACTGGTGCTCATTGCTGGTTCAGGCCACACCAGAACAGACTATGGCATTCCTTATTACTTAAGCCGGGAAATCCCCAGGGCAGAAACCACCAGTCTTGCCTTTATAGAAGTAGAAGCAGATGAATTCAATCCAGAAAGTTATGTCAAAGGTTGGAGTGACACGGCTGAAAAACTTCCTTTTGATTATGTATGGTTTACTAAAAAAGCCGCACGTGAGGACCAATGTGAGAAAATGAAAGCCCATATGAAAAAGAAAAGTAAACCCCAGAGCGAGACTAACTAACCAGACTCTCAAAGATTTTAAAACCTGCAACATAAGTCCCTATTGCCGAACCGATTGTTGAAAAGAAAAAAACAAGAAGTGTTCGCGCCACTTTATTTTTCCACCAACCTGAAACATGGGTTGTATCTTTTCTTAAATCGCTAAAATCACCCACGTTAGGCTTTCTTAAATACAGTTCAATGGCTGCTGTCACCATACCTGCACCAATGGTTGGGTTTAGAGAGGTCAGAGGTGCTGCAAAAAAAGCACCTATGACAGTCAAAGGATGCCCCTTTGCTAAAGCTGCACCTAAGGCTGAAAGAGAACCATTAATCAATACCCAGTAAATAATCAATTGCACACCCAGTTCAGTGCTTTTATTAAAGCCAATAGCAAAACCAGTGAGTAATACCGCAACAATTAGCCATGGGATGACTTTTGGCCAACGGCTTTTCTTTGGTAAAGTATCAAGGCGATCAATGGTACTTTGTGCTTTGCTGTGCAGCTCTTTCTCGCTGGTTATTTGCTCATCTTTTACCAGATATGACTCAATACCTTTCAGATGTCCTGCGCCCACAACGGCCAAAATTGACTGGTTATCAGAGCTGGAAACAATTTGCTCCAGACGAGCAGCCATATATTGATCACGCTCATCGATCAGAGGTTCATATAGCTCTTTCGCTTCCTCAGCAAACTGGGAAAACGTGGTTTCTAAAATATCACCTTCTTTAAGACGTTCAATTTCTTCTTCAGATACTTTTTCATTCGAAACAACGCTGCCCAGTAAACCGCCAATAATACCCATTTTTTTCCACCAGGGTACATTGCTGTATACACGCTTAAGTGTCGTGCCGACTTCCCGGTCAATAAGATGAATTTCACTTTTCATTTCATTGGCCTGATCAATGGCCATGCGCATTTCTGCACCCGGCTCAATACCAAATTCCTCAGCCATTTTTTGCTGATAGGCCCCAAGAGCAAGAGAAGCAATAACCATTGAAGCCTTGCCCTCTTTAAAGACCTGAAACAGATCCATTTTAGCCAGACTATCGGGATCAATCATACTACTATAACGACTTGGACACAGTTCAATCGCCACGCCATCATATTCACCGGTTGCTAATAATTCATGCACTTTATCAGCACTGGTTTTGGATACATGGGCCGTACCCAGTACAGTAATTGATTTTCCGGCCAGTACATGGCGAAAAATAGGTTCTTCTTTTGAATTCTCCTCGTTTGGCTGAGGGCTTTTATCCGGCTGAAAGCCCTCCGTCCCTGATGCTTCTTGCTTTTCCACGTATTTGATCAATCCTGAGTATTAAATTAAAACATTATTATACTGAGTTCTAACATAGAAGTAATTAATTAAACATTCACAATTAATCATTCAACATTATTCTACGGTGTGCTTGCAGTCTCTAGTTGACTAATACGCTGTAAAGCTGGCACCACAACCATTACGACATTTCATATATAATTTCGATAACTCATAAAAAACTTGAAGATAATTGTCTTTGCGAATAAAAAAAGGCCAGACACTCAAAAAGTATCTGGCCATTTCTCTCTTTATAAAAAGAAGAGATTGAAAGAAGTTTTACTTCTTTTGCTTCGCTTTTCGCTCTAAAGTTTCTTTAATCACTACTTCAGCAACACTCTTAGGACATGCGCTATAGTGAGAAAATTCCATTGAGAACTGGCCACGACCAGAAGTCATGGTACGCAAGTCACCAATATAACCAAACATTTCACTCAAAGGTGCTTCCGCTTTAATACGAGTGCCCATTGGGTTAGATTCTTGATCCTTAATCATACCGCGACGACGGTTCAAGTCACCTATACAATCACCAACATGAGCTTCAGGTGTGAACACATCCACTTTCATGATTGGCTCAAGTAATTGAGGACTCGCTTTTTTCATAGTCTGACGATAAGCACCATAAGCTGCTAATTCAAAAGCCATAGCAGATGAATCCACTGCGTGGTATGCACCATCTAACAATGTAACAGACACATCAACCACAGGGAAGCCAGCCAGAACACCTTCATTCATCATACGACCAAAGGCTTTATCAATAGCGCCCCAGTATTCACTTGGGACATTACCACCAGTGACTTTAGACTCGAAGGTATAACCGGTATTTGGCTCACCTGGTTGGATAATATAGTCAATTCGACCATACTGACCCGAACCACCAGACTGTTTCTTATGTGTGTAGCTGTCTTCAACAGGCTGAGTAATCGATTCGCGATAGGCAACCTGAGGTTTACCAACAGTTACATCAACACCATGAGTACGCTTAAGGATATCAATTTTAATATCCAGGTGAAGTTCACCCATACCCTTAAGAATGGTTTCACCACTTTCTTCGTCTGTCTCAACGTGGAAAGAAGGATCTTCTTTAACCATCTTGTTCAGAGCAATGCCCATTTTCTCCGAGCCACCCTTATCATTAGGTGAAATGGCAATAGAAATAACGGGATCAGGGAAAACCATTGGCTCTAATGTGGCTGGGTTTTTAGGATCACATAAAGTGTGGCCCGTTTGAGTGTTCTTCAAACCAACAAAGGCAACAATATCACCTGCAACACAAGAATCTAACTCTTCACGAGAGTCTGCATGCATTTCAACAATACGGCCAATACGCTCAGTTTTACCTGTGAAGGTATTTAATAAAGTCATACCTTTATCCACTCGACCTGAGTACATACGAATAAAGGTCAATGCACCAAAACGATCATCCATAATTTTGAATGCCAGAGCACGCACTGGTCTGTCTTCATCAACAATGGCCAGTTCACCTGTCTCATTACCATCCAGATCAACTTCAGGCTGAGGAACTACTTCCATTGGGTTAGGCAGATAATCAACAACCGCATCCAGTACTAATTGAATGCCTTTGTTCTTAAATGCTGAACCGCAGAGTGTCGGGAAGAAATCCAGTGCAATAGTACCCTTGCGGATACAACGCTTGACATCATCAATAGAAGGTTCTTCACCTTCCAGATAAGCTTCCATTAGATCGTCATCCTGCTCCAGAGCCGTTTCAATTAACTGTTCACGATACTCTTCAGCTTTATCGACTAGATCAGCAGGCACATCCTGTATTTCGTACTTACTTGGATCACCTGAATCATCCCAGACCCAGGCTTTACGGGTCAATAGATCAACCACACCGGAAAAAGCATCTTCTTCACCAATTGGCAAAACCATAACCAGAGGATTAGCTTGTAATACATTTTCAACCTGATCAACAACACGGTAGAAATCAGCACCCAGACGATCCAGCTTATTGACAAAAATAACACGTGCAACACCAGATTCATTAGCATAGCGCCAGTTAGTTTCTGACTGAGGCTCAACACCGCCCGAACCACAGAAAACACCGACACCACCATCTAACACTTTCAATGAACGGTAAACTTCAATGGTAAAGTCAACGTGTCCCGGTGTATCAATAATATTCATACGGTGTCCATCCCATTCACAGGAAGTTGCAGCAGACTGAATGGTAATACCACGCTCCTGCTCCTGTTCCATGAAATCGGTGGTTGCTTCACCATCATGTACTTCACCAATCTTATGGGTCTTACCCGTCAGATTCAAAATACGTTCAGTGGTGGTGGTCTTGCCCGCATCAACGTGTGCGAAGATGCCTATGTTACGGTACTTGCTTAAATCAGCCATAATATTCTCTGGTTATACTAAAAATCGGGTTAATCATTGTCAATCTTTATAGGTTTACCTTTTATTGTTTTTACAATAAAAAACCAAACACCAATGATTTTTTGGCGTAGAACTATAAATAATTGGAAAATTGCTTCAGCAAACACAGATTGCAAAGATGAATTCTGCCTGATTGCTGAGAAGCATAGAAAATTACCCGCGATTTTAGTGATTTTGGGGACAAACATCAACCAAAATAATGATTTATTCGTAAATTTCTTACAAAAATGAGTAAAATTCTGACTAACCTGGACTTAAGTCAATAAATCCCTCATATTCTGATGCCTGTCAATGACAAGATAATCAGACTGTTTTAATATAATAATAACAAGGGGTGGTGAGGTACAGGGCTCACAATGTAATTTGGAGGCGTTCTGATGAGAACACTATTCAAATTAATTTTATTGCTCATGGCAATTTTTTTCTCATCTTTTATTGCTGCAGGAGCAATAGCAGGTTCAGAATATGACTGGAAAATGGTCAGGGATGAGGATGGCATACAGATTTATTTGAAAAAAATCTGGGCTGATGAAATACAAACCTTTCGTGGGGTCATTCATATCAACTCATCAATTGACAGCATCCTTGCTGTTATTTTAGATATCAATGCCTGCGCAGAGTGGGTTCATCATTGCAAAGCTCCCCTATTACTTGTCAAAAAATCCTTTTCTGAGTGTTATCATTATCAAATACACCAGTTACCTTTTCCATTACAAAATCGCGAGTTTTTCTTCCACTCAAAAGCAACTCGTTCGCCTCACACAGGCACCATCAGCATCCAGGTAAATGTTATACCGGAT
Organism: Gammaproteobacteria bacterium; assembly: GCA_016744375.1. Classification (GTDB taxonomy): domain Bacteria; phylum Pseudomonadota; class Gammaproteobacteria; order GRL18; family GRL18; genus GRL18. The sequence goes on along the minus strand of JADGEM010000078.1, from coordinate 5,867 downwards.
TTTTGTGTGGACAATGATCTCTGCCCAGCCTTCCCTGATACAAATTATATACGAGTTGATCATTCTCATGGTGAGTATTTATTAGAGCCCATTAATAAGAATCAAACCCGTGTCACCTGGACGCACCATACTAATCCAGGTGGCCATCTGCCAGAATGGTTAATCAATTCACTCATAAAAAAAATGCCTTTTTACACTTTGCAGGGGCTCAGAAAACAAGTATTTCAAAACAAATATCAAAAAAAAAGGTTGCGCGTTAATTCACAGGGGGAGCTTGTTAAGTTCGATGAATTGAAGAAGGAATAATCAAAAATCATGTATGCTTGACCAACACCATTCTTCTGCTTGCACCGGCCTTGACTGGGTTATGATGAATGTAACCTATCATTGATTGAAGGGCTGCTCATAACAAATTAAACAATCTTGTCCGTGTATCACATAACATTCATCCTTAAATATTATCCAATAAAAAAAGCCATGACTGGCATGGCTTTCATCTCTTTTTTAAAAATTCGTCTTTACTTTTTTACAAATTTTCGATCTCGGAACCTAAAACGGAATATCATCATCAAATTCTTCTTCAAATGGCTGAGTGGCTGGCGCTGTTTGTGCTGGTTGCTGAGGAGCCTGGTTTTGTTGGAAATTCTGTTGCGGCGCTTGCTGTTGAGGGGCCTGATTCTGTTGAAAATTCTGGTTGCCTCCTGGCTGACCAAAAGCTGTATCGCCGCCTGTACGGCTGTCCAGCATTTGCAATGTACCACCAAATCCCTGGACAACAATTTCAGTTGTCCAGCGATCCTGGCCATTCTTGTCTTGCCATTTTCTGGTTTGCAACTTGCCTTCAATATAGACCTTTGAGCCTTTTTTCAGATATTCACCCGCAGTGTTTGCAATCGGTCCAAAGAAAACAATACGATGCCATTCGGTTTTTTCCTGTTTTTGGCCGGTATTTTTATCTGTCCATGTATCCGATGTTGCAACACTGATATTTGTAATGGCCTTACCATCCGCAGTATAGCGTACCTCAGGATCCTGCCCTAGATTACCCACAATAATTACTTTATTTACTCCAGCCATCACTCATCCTCTTCTGAATATCTTTTTGAAAATTCTTTTAATCCTGCCTTATCCAAAGCATGCAACTCAACTTTTAAATAGGCAGCACCATCTTCCGGAATCACGACTGCTTCTGCAACACCGCAAATACCGGTTAATCCTGCCGTTACTTTTGATATATCCCCTGTTTTAACCTTGCTCAACTTCACAACATAGGTGCTCAGATAGCGGGGACTTTTCATTGTCAATGCGATAAAGCACCAGAACAACATGGCAAACATCGCAAACAGGAAAACTCCATTTATACCATACATACCCAATAGCTTTCCACCAATTACCCCACCTAAAAAGGCGCCAAGAAACTGACTTGTGCTGTAAATCCCCATAGCAGTGCCCTTCGCTTCGCTTAGTGACATTTTAGAAACCAGTGAAGGTAAAGAGGCTTCAAGAATATTAAAAGCCGCAAAAAATAACAGAATAAAAAAGGTCAGCCCATACACCGAATCATTAAATGCCCAAAAACCCAGTTCAGACAGGGCCACCACTGCAATCGCACCGACAAAGACTTCTTTCATACGACGTTTGCTTTCAGCAATGATAATAAACGGCACCATCAGGCCCATTGCCAGAACCATAACAGGGAGGTATATTTTCCAATGTTCAGGAGAAGGCAAATTAGCATGCTGCTCATTCACCAGCGCAATAGGAATGACAAGAAAGGTTGCCGTCAATACCATGTGTAATATGAGGATACCAATATCAAGACGCAATAACTGATGATCACGCAGAATTGTTTTAAACTGTTCTGGAACTGGTTCAGTTTCCCGATGAAATGTTTGCGGCGCATCAGGAACCCAGAATAATGTCACTGCAACACCCAGTAAGGCAAAGACTGCCGTCAGCCAGAAAATCCCACTGACACCAATTATTTCATTCAGTATTGAGCCGACAACCATGGCCGCAGCAAAAGCAAAACCAATACTCATACCAATACTTGCCATAATTTTCAAACGGTGTTCTTCACGGGTCAGATCAGCTGCAAGTGCCATAACCGCCGCAGCCACAGCCCCGCTTCCCTGAATAATACGGCCAAAGATCACACCATAAATCGAATCTGACATGGCTGCAATCACACTGCCCAGAGCAAAAATAAGCATTCCGACAACGATAACCGGCTTGCGCCCGATTTTATCTGAAAGCATACCAAAAGGTATTTGAAAAATGGCCTGAGTCAGACCATAAGCTCCGATAGCCAGGCCGATTAAAAAGGGGGTATTACCTTCCAACTCCTGACCGTAGAGGGAAAAAACTGGAAAAATCATAAACAGGCCAAGCATTCTTAAAGAATAAATACTTGCAAGTGAGGCCGCTGCACGTTTCTCTGTGGGGTTCAGTTTATCTATCTCTGTTTCTTTCATTGACAATGCATTTACTCGTCCAGTGATTTGTTGAAATGATTTAAAACAACAAGTCTGGGTATCATTATATTTTAACAGTATTATTTCGTTACAAAAGACAGTATATTATCAGTTTTTACACAGGCTTGCTGACATTTTTTTATGGATACAATTAAAATTCAGGGTGCAAGAACCCATAATTTACAAAATATTAATATCGAACTGCCCAGAAATAAACTGATCGTGATCACAGGCTTGTCCGGTTCCGGCAAATCATCTCTGGCTTTTGATACCATTTATGCAGAAGGTCAGCGACGCTACGTCGAATCACTATCAAGCTATGCCAGACAGTTTCTTTCTATTATGGAAAAGCCAGATATTGATCATATCGAAGGTCTTTCTCCTGCAATATCCATTGAGCAAAAATCGACTTCTCATAATCCCCGTTCGACCGTCGGCACAGTGACAGAAATTTATGATTATCTGCGTCTGCTGTTTGCTCGAGCAGGCACACCCCGCTGTCCAGAACACCATACCACTCTCGATGCACAGACCATTAGCCAGATGGTGGATCGAACACTGGCTTTACCTGAAGGCAGCAAATTAATGCTGCTGGCCCCTGTTGTACAATCACGCAAGGGTGAGCACCATGTGCTTTTTAGTGAACTGATTTCTCAGGGTTTTATTCGAGCTCGAATTGATGGCCAGCTCTATGAACTTGACAGTGCACCTGAACTGGAATTACATAAAAATCACACCATTGAAGTGGTCATTGATCGATTTAAAATTCGTCCCGACCTGAAGCAGCGACTTGCCGACTCTTTTGAAACAGCACTTGAGCTATCAAATGGTATTGCACGAATTGCTCATATGGATTCTTCACTGGCCAAAAAAGAACTGACTTTTTCCGCAAAATTTGCCTGCCCGGAATGCGGTTATAATTTGACAGAGCTCGAACCCAGGTTATTTTCATTTAACAACCCGGCCGGGGCCTGCCCAAGCTGTGATGGTCTTGGAATTGATCAATATTTTGACCCTTCAAAAGTAGTTCATGATCCCAAATTATCACTAACCTCAGGTGCAATACGCGGCTGGGATCATCGCAATGCCTATTATTTTCAAATGTTGGGTTCTCTGGCCAAGCATTATAAGTTTAATATTGAGGCTCCTTATAAAGATTTGCCTAAAAAAATCCAGAAAATAATTTTATACGGCAATAATGGTGAAGCAATAAACTTTGTCTATGTGAATGATAAAGGCAGAAAAACAACCCGGCACGGTCCTTTTGAAGGGGTGATTCACAATATGCAGAGACGCTATCGTGAAACAGACTCGAATATGGTCCGTGAAGAACTGAATAAGTACCAGACAATCCACTCCTGTCCGGAATGTCAGGGCAGTCGACTCAATATTGCCGCCAGACATGTTTTTATCAGTGGTCGAACTCTGCCTGAAGTAACTGCACTCTCCATAGGAGAGACACAACATTTTTTTGAGAAACTATCACTCAAGGGAAAACGCGGAGAAATTGCAAAAAAGATCGTTGTCGAAATATCTCAGAGGCTTAATTTTCTAGTGAATGTCGGATTGGAATATCTGACTCTGGATCGTAAGGCAGAAACCCTTTCAGGGGGTGAAGCACAGCGTATCCGTTTGGCCAGCCAGATTGGTGCTGGGTTGGTCGGCGTTATGTACATCCTGGATGAACCCTCCATTGGGCTACATCAAAGAGACAATCAACGACTCTTAAATACTCTGACTTACTTACGCGATCTGGGCAATACCGTCATTGTTGTGGAACATGATGAAGATGCCATACGTGCTGCTGATCATATTGTTGATATTGGTCCTGGAGCAGGAATTCATGGTGGTCAGATCATTGCTCAGGGGACACTGAAAAATATTCTGAAAAATAAGCAATCCATTACCGCACAATTCTTAAATGGGAATGATGGCATTGCCGTCCCTGATGAAAGAACAACAGCCGATTCAGAACGAATTTTAGAAGTCATCGGAGCGACGGGTAACAACCTGAAAAATGTTGATATCACAATCCCTGTGGGTCTGCTCACTGTCGTCACTGGGGTCTCTGGTTCTGGTAAATCAACTTTAATCAATGATACACTTTATGAGTACTCTGCAGCCCTGCTAAATCGCGCCAATACTTCCCCTGCCCCTTTTAAAGCAATCAGAGGAATTGAACACTTTGATAAGGTTATTGCCATTAACCAAAGTCCTATAGGCCGCACACCTCGCTCAAACCCAGCCACCTATACTGGAATCTTTACCTCAATTCGTGACTTGTTTTCAGCAACAAATGAGGCACGTTCCAGAGGCTATACTCCAGGACGCTTTAGCTTTAATGTCAAAGGAGGACGTTGTGAGGCATGCCAGGGTGATGGTGTTATCAAAGTCGAAATGCACTTTCTCCCGGATGTTTATGTACCCTGTGATGTCTGTAAAGGAAAACGCTACAATCGAGAAACATTGGAAATAAAATATAAAGGAAGAAATATTTACCAGATCCTGGATTTAACCATTGAAGATGCCCATGAATTCTTTAATGCAATTCCAGCTCTTAAACGAAAATTACAAACATTGCTTGATGTCGGTCTCAGCTATATCAAACTGGGGCAAAGTGCTACCACTCTCTCAGGTGGCGAAGCTCAAAGGGTAAAGTTATCAAAGGAACTGTCTAAAAGAGATACGGGTAAGACATTATACATACTGGATGAACCCACAACCGGGCTGCATTTTTATGATATCAAACAACTTCTCCAGGTGCTTTTTAAATTACGAGATCATGGCAACACAGTGGTTATCATCGAACATAATCTGGATGTCATAAAAACAGCTGACTGGATTATTGATATGGGGCCAGAAGGTGGTAATAAGGGCGGCACAGTGATCGATTGTACAACACCAGAAAAATTAGTTAGGAATAAAAAATCTTATACTGGGGAGTATTTAAAACCTTATCTCAAGAAATAAGACATAAAAAAACCAGGCAAGCCTGGTTTTTTTATACGAATGTAACAATAAGTCAGTGAAACTTATTCATCCATCTCTTCGATATCATCTTCGTCTTCATCTTCAATGATTGGACGATCAACAAGCTCAACATAAGCCATTGGAGCACGATCACCTTTACGGAAACCACACTTCAGGATACGGATATATCCACCTGGGCGATCTTGATATCTTGGACCGATTTCAGTGAATAGTTTTGCTGTTATTTCATTATCACGAGTTCGAGCAAAAATAATACGGCGATTTGCAACTGAATCTGTCTTACCTCGAGTGATTAATGGCTCGACAACACGACGTAATTCTTTTGCTTTTGGTAATGTTGTTCTAATGATTTCATGACGCAATAAAGAAACAGCCATATTTTTGAACATCGCTTTACGATGT
>JADGEM010000077.1 GCA_016744375.1 Gammaproteobacteria bacterium | reverse complement strand
ATGCATTGGAGCCCGCATTTTATGCTCAAATGTAATAATAAAATCAGTGGTATTTACATGAAAAATATAGATTTTTCTCTTAAGTACCTACCTATGAATAAAAGTTTATTACTACTGTTTGCACCGTAAAGCAGGACACCTAGAAAAACATAGGAAAAAATACAGAGAACATAACCATACCACTGCTGGATTCCAGCAAAATAGATGGTTAAGGGGACCATCATAATCACTAGAATGGGGACATAGAGTTTTTTATCTGAATAGAGCAGAGTGGAGGCAACAACTGAGGCGCCTATTTGAGTAAAAATTGCAATATAATGAAGCTTGCTTTCTGTTTCTTTGCAATAGAGGAGAAAAATCAGGGTCCATAGAGAAAACAGAGTGTAACAGAACCATCTTAGTTGCTGATTCCATTGAGCGAGTTCTTTCCTTGTCATTGTTTTATAGAGGAAGGCCCGATGCAACCGGTAGCCCCAAATTGAAGTGATTACAACCAATACATACCAGATGATAGCAGGCATGGCATCATCATAAATCCAGCCTAATAAAATATACCCCAACCCGGGAAATAGTGATAAAACAAGAAGCACCAGAATTTGTTGATGCAAAAAAGAATGAAATTTATTATTCATTTTTTATATATTGCTCCAGTTTTTGGGCATGTTTATTATTTATAGCAAATCTAGTGAATTAAGCAACCTATGCAGGCAAGGGCTTTTGCTGTTGATATGATGAGCCTTTAGCTAAACAGAAATATTTTTGAAATACATCTTGTTCATTGCCATAATGCATGCATCTTGAGATACTATCTTTGAGTAAGAAAAAGGACCTGGATGAAATACCTCCGCATAAACAAGCATTGTACAATCTTAATAATTTTTATTTATTGTGTCTTGATGGGCCCCTATTCATGGGCAGATAAATTGGTGATGAAGGATGGTTCTGTTCTAATGGGGAAAATCATCAAACAGGAAAAGAATACGCTTGAATTTAAAACCTCTTATGCTGGAACCATTAAAGTAAAATGGGATCAGGTGAAATCGTTTCAATCTGATGAAACGACAACCATAATGCTGGTGACAGATGAGTTAGTCAAAACCAGATTTGTGAGTAATGTGGGGGATATAAGTCAGGTTAAAAAAGAAGGTGAAGACTGGAGGACGGCATTTAAAACGCATAACGTTTCTTTTATTAACCCCGATCCATGGCGTCTGGGACAAGGCTATAGAATAAAAGCTAAGGCAAATGTGTCATTAAAGTCTCAGCATGGTAACACCATCAAAGATGAATTTGATATTGATGGCCGCCTTGAATTTCGTAGTTTGATTGACCGTTATACCTTTGCGGGTAATTTGGAAAATGACAATTCTCGTGGAAAAAAGACGGCGGATAATTGGCTGTTGAGTGGCAAATATGACTACTTCATGAGTAAGAAACGTTACTATGGTGTTGAGTTGGCTTTTGAGAGGGATCGATTTACTGATCTGGATCTGCGTACATCTCTGGGGCCCCATATTGGCCGTCAGTTTTATGAAAGTAAAGCAATAAATTTAAGAGCTGAAGTGGGCCTGGTTAAAGTCTATGAGAAGTACATTGAAGCTGATGATCAGGACTATCTAGCACTGAACTGGTATCTCAACTATGATCATTTTCTTTTTGATGACCTGACACAATTTTACCATGAGCAGCGAGGACTTTGGGATATAGAGAAGTCAGATAAGGTGACTCTCACCTCATGGACTGGATTTCGCTTCCCTTTGAAGTTAGGCCTGGTGGCCAGTGCTGAAGTGGAGCTGGAGTATGATAGCCAGCCCAAAGAAAAGGTGCATAAAACAGATACCACCTATCGATTAAAAATTGGTTATCAGTGGTAGAATAGGCTCCTTTCTAAGAATAAATTTTTATTAATTACAAAGAATTAAAAACCGATGAATTTTATAATAAAGCTCGCGTGTACTTATTTTCTACTGAGCAGCAGCATAATATACTCTGCTGTTGATGTTGCAGACTCGGGTATTAAAGGCCCTGGTATTAAAGATTATGGTTACCCCATAAAAAACCCGATTGCCGCAACTGTGGTGGGTACTCCTGAGGCTTTGAGAATAACGCAGCAGGATTTACTTGTAAGGCAGCCGGAATATGTCAACATGCCAGCTGAAAATGCCCAGTTTAACAGGGAAATTGATAAGGAATATAAAATTTCCATTTTCCCCAAGCGTGTTATTCCAGATGTTTTCTGGTATGAACGGGGAGGTTTGAACTATTCTATTGCTCAACACAAGGTGAAAGCACCTCTTATCTTTATTATAGCGGGTACTGGTGCCAGCTATCGTTCTACTACAGTTAAAAATCTACAAAAATTTTTTTACCAGGCAGGCTATCATGTGGTTGCGATAAGTTCCCCAACGATTCCTAACTTTATGTATAACGCATCCAGTTCTATTATGCCCGGCAATCTATTGGAAGACAGTCAGGATATTTATAATGTAATGCAGCTTATTATCGATAAACACAGCGACCTTCAGGTATCTGAATTTTATTTGACTGGTTATAGTCTAGGGGCTTCACATGCTGCATTTGTCACCTATCTTGATGATAAGAATGTGAATGATAAACAAAAACGTTTTCGCTTTAAAAAAATTCTGCTGATCAACCCACCTCTCAGCCTGGTCAATTCAGTTGATATTTTGGATGATATGTTTGAAAAAAATATCCCGGGAGGCATTGATAATTTTAATGAATTCTTTAATCGTTTTATTCATAAAGCTTCTGTTTTTTACAAAGAAAATGAGCAATTGGGTGTGGGGAAAGAATTTTTTTACGAGATCATGAAAGAGCAACCGCCCACAGAAGCAGAAATGAAAGTTATGATCGGCTTTGTTTTTCGTATTTCATCAACCGGGATGATTTTTGGTGCTGATGTGTTTAATCACCAGGGCTATATTGTACCTAAAAGCCGGGTAAAAACTCTGACACCTTCAACCTCTTTAACTCAATATTCAAAAGTTGCACATCGACTCGGATTTAATGATTATATTAAACACCTTTATCTGCCTGCATTTGAAAAGAAAACTGGCTTATCAGAAAAAAAACTGATTGCTCAATCCAGTCTGGAATCAATAAAAGACTATCTTCGTTCGACCAGTAAAATTAGTTTAATGCATAATGCCGATGATCCAATCCTGTTGCCGGGTGAAATTGATACACTGCTTTCTTTGTTTCCTGAACGAACAATTATTTATCCTTATGGCGGGCACTTAGGTAATATTCTGTATCAGAAAAATGTTAATGATATTTTGGATTATTTTGCGGAGGCACCATTAAAAGCTGGCAATGGCATGGCTTTCAATATAAGACTTAAAGGAGAGGTGAAATGAAAATACCAGCTTCTTCTATACTTTCTTCATTGCGTATTGTCCTGATTTTATCTGTATACATTGTTATGCAAGGATGTAGCTCAGCGCAAATTCAAGACGCTACTCTTCAGAACTCCAATGAAGAACCAGCAATGAATACACTGGAGTCTTTAGGTGTGAATCCTGATACGACCTATGCTGTTGATATTTATGACCCATGGGAAGGTATGAACCGTCGTATTTATAATTTTAATGCTCAGTTGGATGATTATCTTCTGTTACCTGTTATAGATGGTTATCGTTCTTATATCCCTCTGTTTTTGCGGCAGGGCATTCATAATCTCTACTCTAATCTGACCGATATTAATCATACACTCAATGCCGCTCTTCAGTTAAAGGGTAAGACTACGGTAAACAATAGCATGCGTTTTATTTCCAATACGACCATCGGTATTGTGGGTATTTTTGATGTGGCAACAGGAATGGGCTTTCCAAAAATTCAGGAAGACTTTGGTCAAGTTTTAGGGTATTGGGGAGTCAGTGAAGGTCCTTATCTGGTTTTACCATTTTTTGGTCCGTCAAATCTAAGAGATACCGCAGGTCTGGGTGCTGATTTTCTTGTGGCTGATTTGTACCTGGATGCATTTGGTTTAAATGAAGGTTCAGAATCCTGGGTTTATGTGTATTATGGTTTAATGGGTGTTGACAAAAGGGCGACTACAGATTTCAGATACTATGATTCCCTCACCCCTTTTGAATATGACTTTATTCGTATGATGTACACCGCTCAGAGACGGATACTTGTTGGCGAGTAGTAATATTAATTGTTAAAGATGTTTTTGTATCCATAGTTGCGCTAGTATAAGGTATAAATAAAAAGATACATGCATTGTAATGCTGTCTGATTCAGCAGATATTTAAAAAATCATTCTCTGAATGAGGTAAACATGGGATTAGAAAATTTAATCGATAAAAATGAACTACGTAATGCCGTTTCATTAATTAATAAATATAATATTCCTTCACCAACGGCACTTCTTGTTGATCTAAAAAATGAACTGGCTTTATCAGAGCCTGACGAACATAAGATTATTGAAGTTATCAGTAAAGATATCGGCCTTTCTTCAGAAGTTTTAAAAACTCTTAATTCATCATTTTATAATCTTAAGACAGAGGTAACCTCGCTTGACTATGCAATTAAATTATTTGGTCTGGACAAACTAAAGGATATTATTGTACAACCAGCCTATAGAAAAGCGCTTGATGAATCTCTTAAAGGATTTGAAGAAATCTCAAATCGTTCTCATGAGATTGGCTTAGTTGCTGAAATTATTGGCAATGAAATTTCCGGTGGTCATCAAGGTATGTTTTATCTCTCGGGTTTGTTTCATGATGTTGGTGCTATTATCCTGGCTCAAAATGATCCGACGTATACTGAACTTCGTAGTGAGAGAAGAATTCATCCCATAACTCTGGTTTTGTTGGAAAGAGAGTACTATGGTGTAACGCACCCTTCCATCGGTGTGTTATTGGCCAAAAAATGGGGCTTAGATAATACTGTCTGTAATGCAATCTATTTGCACCACCATGTTTATTCGACGTATAAAAAGCAACTTGATGCAGAATCGCTCACCATGGTTTCAGTGTTAAAGCTGGCAAGATATTTATATAACAAAAATTCATCAGGCTTTGATACAGAAAATTCAGTAGAATGTCACTTACTTTATCAAAATGCTATGGATGAGCTTATGCTGGATGAGTCTTCTATTCGAATGATTGAAGATGAAATAAGGTATAACATACTTTAAACTTTCGAAAATGGTTTTATTTGTTATAAATCTCACATCGCTTTAAATTTACCTAATGCTCAACTCCAAATCAGCCCATATAATTGGTAATATGATTGATTTGCAATACTTTATTAGCTATATTCATACAGTATTTATTGACCTTTATTGCTTCTAGCACATCAATGGAGTTTATTCTATTAATTCAAAAATTCTGCTGTGTCATGAATGTGACCTGATGATCCAGAATCAGGTAATTGCTGAAGGCAGTAAATTAGAATGCCCACGTTGCGGACATGTTTTATATAAGCAGAGGCAGGATACTATCAGTAAAACGCTGGCTTATACTATTACTGCCCTAATCTTTTTTTACCCTGCTGTGACTGAATCAATAATGACATTAAATATGGCTGGATTTTTACAACAGCAGAGTTTAATTGGCGGTGCTCGTGTTTTATTACAGGAACACTACTATCTGGTGGCTGTATTGACCTTTTTAAGCAGCATGTTAGTGCCCCTCTTGCGCCTGATACTATTATTCATCGTCACGTTCAGCCTGTCTGTCAATTATTTTCATAAAAATCTGTTGTGGTTCTTCCGTTTATATCATCATATTGAAGAGTGGGGTATGCTGGACGTCTATATGCTGGGTATTATTGTTTCTGTGGTTAAGCTATTGTCAATGGCAGAGATTGAGCCTGGTTTTGGCTTATGGGCCTATGCTGGATTGCTGATTGCCTCTATCCTTGCAACAACTTCCATCAATCCGCATGAAGTCTGGGAACTCCTACTGAAAAGGAAAAATCAGCAGGAGAGATGCTCATGAATTCTATGACAGGAAAGGAAGCCGGTCTGGTTTTATGCACAGAATGTCATTCCATCCATCATTATCATCCTGATATTGAGCTACAATGTACATGCTGTGGTGCAGAGCTCCATCAACGCAAACCCAATAGTCTGAATCGAACATGGGCCTTGTTGATTACTTCGATGATCTTATTTATTCCAGCTAATGTTTTAACTATTATGAATGTTGCTTATTTTGGTAAGGATGATCCCTCAACTATAATCGGCGGTGTTATCCTGTTAATACAATTGGGCTCTTACTCAGTTGCTTTTGTGGTCTTTGTTGCCAGTGTTATTGTGCCTGTTTTCAAGATGCTTGGTATCCTTATGATTCTGTTGTCACTAAAATTTAAAATCAATATGAGTGATCGGCAACGTATTAAAATGTTTCGTTTTATTGAATTTATTGGCCGTTGGTCTATGCTGGATATTTTTGTTATTTCCATTTTAGCGGCCCTGGTGAATATCAGCGGGGTTGCTGTAATCACCGCTGGAAGTGCAGCCACAGCATTTGGCTGTGTTGTTGTGATGACAATGCTGGCTGCCAGTAGTTTTGATACCCGTTTGCTTTGGGATACTAAACCCGACATTGTAAAATTGCCTGATGACCATTTAGAACCCTCCTTAAAAAAGCCTGTGAATGACCATTTATGAACAATAACGAAACAGAAACTGAAAATTCAGAACAGTATGCACAGGCCAGGGTCAATGCCCGGAAAAGCTTTTCACCTATCTGGATTTTACCGATTGTTGCTTTACTGATAGGTCTGGGGCTTGTTATCAAGAGTTATTTGAGTGCTGGAATAATGATTACCTTACAAGTAGGAACAGCTGAGGGCATTGAAATTGGTAAAACAAAGGTACTTTATAAGGGGATCAGCACTGGTATTGTCAAAGACCGAATGGTAACAAAAGATCTTCAAAGCGTTATTTTGCATATTGAAATGGATAAAAGAACCGAAGATTTTCTCAATGAAAGTGCTAAATTTTGGGTTGTTGAACCCCGAATCTCACTCTCAGGTATTTCTGGACTGGATACTTTAATCGGTGGGCGTTATATTGCTATTGATACGAAAGATACCGGTAAACCTAAACGTGATTTTATTGCCCTTGAAATTCCACCGCCGCCATCAACTCACTCTCCAGGGCTGCATATTAAGCTCAGGCTAAACCGTCTGGCATCCATTGATCGAGGAACTAAGGTTTACTATAAACAAATCCCCGTCGGTGAAGTCATTAATTATACCCTGGAAGAAAATGACTCTGAGATACATGCATGGGTGTTAATTGAGCCGAAATATACTCATCTGGTGAAAGAAAATTCCCGATTTTATAATGTCAGTGGAGTGAAAATTGATGCGGGCTTATCCGGGATTAAGGTTGAAACTGAATCGCTCATTTCCGTGATTGCCGGAGGAATTGCTTTTTATAATCCTATAAGAAAAGATGAGACCAGGTTAGCAAAAAATGGCCGTTTTTATCTGCTTTATAGTGATTTTGAATCCGCTCAGGTGGGGATTCCGATAGTTTTACGTATCAAAAATGCAGATTCACTCCAGGAAAATGTTACCCGGATAAAATTTCAGGGGCACCCTGTTGGTCGTATTGGAAAGTTTACATACGATAAAAAAACTAATGAAATGATTGTCCTTGCGAATATTGATCCCTTACTTGAAAATTCTTTAAAAGAAAATACTCAGTTTTGGGTGGTCAAACCCAGTGTCAGCTTATTGAGTATTTCTGGTCTGGATGCTTTATTGAGTGGCAACTATATTCAAATGAGGCCGACTCTAAAGGGAAAATTTCAACGAGAATTTACGATATCTGAATCTGTTCCAGTACTTTCAGCCAGTGTGCCTGGACTGCATTTCTTTATTGAAACTAATGTATTAGGATCTGTAAGTAAGGGCTCTCCCATTTATTATAAAAATATAGAAGTGGGGCATATTGAAGGCTACAAGCTGACAGATGATTCAAAAAAAGTGCAATTAAAAGCCTTTATAAAATCTGAATTTACCCATTTAGTTAAAAAGAGCACTCATTTTTATAATGTCAGTGGTTTAAGTGTGACGGGCGGCGTATCAGGTCTTAAGGTTAAAATGGAATCAATCACTGCCTTATTAAAAGGGGGAATTGCATTTTTTACACCAGAATTTAAAAAAGATCCTGCTCTGGGAGAAAATGGTGATACATTCAAGCTTTTTAGTGATTTTGATAATGCCCGTGCAGGAATTGAAGTGTTCCTGACGTTTGATGATGCCACAGGCTTAAAAGAAGGAATTACCAAAATTATTTATAAGGGCATGGCCTTAGGAACGATAAAAAAAGTAAAGCCAATTAAGGGTAAGGAAAAAGTGATTGCTACGGCAGTATTAAACCCTTTGGTTGAAGAAGTCCTGGTGGATGATACAAAATTCTGGATGGTAAGGCCTAAACTTGCAATTACTGAAGTTAAGAATCTGGAAAGTCTGATAGAGGGAGATTATATTACACTCAGGGTTGGTGCGAGTACAAAGAACAGAATTTCGTTTAATGTCACTCAAACTCAACCGCCATTGGATGATAATTATCCAGGCCTGCATTTAAAACTCAGCACCTTAAAATTAGGAGCAATTTCTATTGGGGCGCCAGTGATGTTCAATCAGATAAAAATTGGTGATGTTCAGGATTATGAACTGGCAAAGGACCGAAACAAACTTAATATTCTGATCCATATATGGCCTCAATATGAAGATATGGTGACTTCAGACTCACGATTTTATAATGCCTCAGGGATTCATATTGATGCCAGCCTTGCAGGTGTAGAAATACAAACGGGCTCGGTTGAAAGTATCTTAAAAGGGGGAATAGCTCTCTACAAACCTGCAGAGAATTCAAAATCTAAATCAGACAAGGTCAAAAATGGCTACTATTTTGAACTATTTAAAGATTATGATGCCGCGCATGCCAATGCTTTTTATATTCGAGTGCAGTTTGATGACCCTAAGGGATTAGTTGTCGGCAGTCAGTTGCAATATCGCGGTGTTAATGTTGGTAATGTGGAAAAGATCAGCCTCAATGAAAAAAACTCAAATTCAATATGGGTGACATTAGAAGTCAACTCATTGCTTAAACCCTTATTAGGAAATAAATCTCTTTTTTGGGTCGCCTCGGCTAAACTGGGTTTAGCAAGAACAGAAAATATTGAAGCACTGGTTAAAGGCAGTTATTTACGAGTACAACCGCAGAAAGGCAAGTCAACCAACTTTTTTATTGGTCTGGAAGAAAAGCCATTGAACTACCAGTCGAATCATGATTTTAAAATTAGTTTAACTGCTTCTCGTTTGAGTTCTATTAAAACCGGCGATCCGGTTTATTACCGCCAGGTTAAAGTGGGTACTGTAGTGGGATATGAATTAGCCGACACAGCCGATCAGATTTTGGTTCACCTGAGTATTAGAAATCGTTTTAAACCGTTGATCCGTGAAAACAGTAAATTCTGGCATGCCAGTGGTATTGCCATGGACATCAGTTTGTTTGGCACTTCAAAAATCAGGACAGAATCATTAGAAGCTATTCTTGCAGGAGGGATTGCCTTCGCAACACCTGATAATGATAAAATGGGTAAAATACTTTCTTCCGGTAGCTTTTTTGTATTACACGATGAGCCAAAACCGGAGTGGACACAGTGGAACCCCATTATTCATCTGGCAAAAGAAACGCTGCAGGATTAGTAAATACATAAACAGGCTGAAATTATCTTATGGATTTAAACTGGATTGTTATTTCTCTTCAAGAAACGCAATGGATTATTGCTACTTTTTTGATGGGACTGATGGCCTTTAAGCTTGGACTTCCTCCTATGGTAGGATTTTTAGCTGTTGGTTTTATGTTTAAAGCATTTGGTCTGGAAAGTACTCATGAGCTTCGAGAAATTGCTGATCTAGGGGTGACCCTGATGCTATTTACGATTGGCCTGAAACTGGATGTGAAAAGTTTGCTGCGGGTTCAGATTTGGGGGGTTGCTTCGTCCCATATGTTAATCACCACATTAGTCTATGCTAGTTTATTTTTTGCTCTGAGTTTCAGTGGTTTAGAAACATTTGCTGATATTGATATTTGGACTGCTTTGCTGATCGCTTTTGCACTCAGTTTTTCCAGTACTGTGTTTGCTGTTAAGGTCCTGGAAGGCAAGAACGAGATGGGGGCGCTTTATGCTCAAATTGCCATTGGTATTTTGATTGTTCAGGATATTTTTGCCGTTGTTTTTCTAACGGCATCAACTGGTAAAATTCCTTCGATCTGGGCTCTGGGTCTCCTTGGATTACCCCTGGTTCGTCCTGCACTGTATAAATTAATGGATCAGGTAGAACATGGAGAATTACTCGTTCTATACAGCTTGCTTCTGGCTGTTGGCGGTGCAGCTTTGTTTGAACTGGTGGGTATGAAAGCTGATCTGGGGGCCTTGATCTTCGGTGTCTTATTGGCACAGCATAGAAAAGCCGCTGAAGTATCTAAAACACTTTATAATTTTAAGGATCTCTTTCTTGTTGGATTCTTTGTTAATATCGGATTATCAGGTACACCGACTGTTGAAAATTTGATTCTGGCCACTGTGCTTTCTTTGTTTATGTTTGCGAAAGTGTTACTTTTTTTCTGGTTGTCGCTGAAAACTCATTTAAGGGCCAGAACTTCCTTTTTGACGTCTCTGAGCCTGGCAAATTATTCTGAATTTGGCCTTATTGTTGGTGCTATTGGTGTCAGTAATGGTTGGATGAGTCAGTCCTGGCTGATTACAATCGCCATTGCTCTGGCAATGACTTTTGTCATCGCATCCCCCCTTAATGCTATGGCTCATGAATTTTATGCTCGCTATTCTGAAAAGTTAAAACTCTGGCAGACGGACAAATGCCTGAAAGATGAATTGCCTGTGGATATATCGGGTGCAAAAGTGCTGGTTTTTGGTATGGGTCGGATTGGTACTGGCGTTTATGAGGATCTTAACTATCATTATCCTGAGAGAGTAAAAGGAATCGATTTTGATACAGGGGTTTTTAAAGCGCATACATCAGACAGCCGAAATGTTGTCTATGCCGATGTTATGGATAAAGATTTTTGGGGAACGGTTGATTTATCCAATATCTTAATTGTCTTTTTAAATCTCCCTGATTTTGATAAAAATGTATTTACTGTGACTCAATTAAAAGAAAAAGGTTTTAAAGGGCATATTGCCGCGATTGCCATGTATGATGAGGAAATCAATTTATTAAAATCAGCAGGTGCTGATGAGGTGTACAATTTTTATTCTGAGGCAGGTATTGGTTTTGCCGAGCATGTCAGACACAGTTTGTTAAGCAATGAAAAAAATGAAAGAGGCAGATAAATCAGGCAATAATGTCCGGGAGTAATATGTTTTCTAATTTAATGATATCGTCTTTCAGACAGAGCTTCCGTTTTTTTAGTCGGGAAAGTTGCATCTGTGTGTGAATGGTTTTCGGCATATGATGAATGGCTTCATCCAGATCACGATGTTCCAGCTTCAGGGCTTCAAGTTTTTCACGTATTTGTTGTTTTTCTGCTTCATTCATGATGTTTGCTTTTAGTTTTACCCGAACAGATGATAAGTATCTGTTATAAATAGTTTGAAATCAAGATTAACCGTTGCTGAGGATGAGTGAATGATTAAAATAATACTTAAGAGGCTCCTGGTTTTTATCACTCTTCTGGGAATTGTCTCCTGCTCTTCACAAACAAGGCTTTATGAACGTTGGAATGATGAAACCTATGCTGGTCCAAAATTACAAAAGGTTCTGGTTTTGGGCATTTTTAAAGATGATATCCAGCGACGTATGTTTGAGTCGAAGTTTGTTAAAGAAGTTGATGCGGATGGTAAGCAAGCCATTGCCGGTTACACTTTAATGCCGGAATCCGATGATTTTGATACAAAAGAAAAGATTCTTGCTGCTGTGAAAAAAACCGGAGCTGATTCGGTTCTTATTACAAGTTTCAAGGGTGTCATAGAAAAACAGCGTGAAGTGGCACCACGTGTTGATTATGTACCCAGAATGGGGATGCAGTATGGGCGTTATGGCTATGGCTACAGAGGCTACTATGGTTCAACTTATGAAGCCGTTTATCGACCTGGTTACACTGTGACAGATAGCATTGTGCAACTTGATACCCGGGTTTTTTCGGTTAAAAATGAAAAATTGGTCTGGGCAGGAAAAACAAAAACTATTAATGCCTCCTCAGGAGAAGAAATAGTCAAAGAACTTGTGCAGCTTGTGGTTAAAGATATGAAGAAAAGTGGTTTAATTAAATAATTAAGAGCTTTCAGCCAATATAATAGATATTAAGGGGAGAATAACTTGGACAGCAAATTTAATGTAGTCTATACCGGTCTGAACGATGGTGTTACGGAAGAAGAATTTATCAGCAGTTTCTGTGCTAAATTCGGTGTTAGTGAGAACAAAGCTCAGCAAATTGTTTCCTCAACTTCTGATGTTGTGGTTAAAAAAAATCTGGATGAGGTAAAGGCTAAGAAGTACGCTGCTGCATTTGAATCCTGTGGAATGCTTATTCAACTGAGTGAAATTGCTGCGCAAACCAGTGGCTTGTCTCTGGAGCCTATGTCTGAAGAAAGTGAGGCAAAGTCTACTGAAGCTGTATCTTCTATGGCGGTATCTTCAATGGCTCAATGTCCTAAATGTAGCTCTGAAAATATTCAAGGCGATGAATGCCTTGACTGTGGCATATTTATTTCAAAATATATTGAGTATCAGCAAAAAAATTCTGTACAAACCGAAGTGGATTCAAATAATGAAAATAATGAATCTGCTGCACAAAATGAGAGCTCTGACTTAAGCCAAGATTCACAGACAGACAATCCATATGCAACGCCTGAGGCACCCTTAGAAAGGAATGTCATCAGCAAAGAAGGCCAGGGCTCTCTGGAAGGCGGGGTTAACGGAGACTATGATTTTACCATCGGAGAAATTTTTGGTGAAGCCTGGGAAAGAACTAAGGGGGCTAAGGGGACATTTCTACTGGCATGGTTTTTTTATATTGTCGTGGCGATTGCCATCAATGCTGTTTTCTCCTTTATCGGACCGGATCCAGAAATATTGATGGAGCAAGGGCGTTTTTCTGAAGGGATGATTTGGGCAATTGGACCCAGCCTGATCACCATACCCGTTCTTTACCCAATTTTAGCTGGAATTATTTTAATGGGAATTCATCGCTCTGTGGATGCGGATATTAATGCGACCTCTGTTTTTGGGCATTATCGATTGATTGTTCCTCTGACACTGCTGACAATAGTGAGTGGCCTTTTTACTATGCTAGGTTTTATGTTATTGATTCTCCCGGGTATCTATCTGTCATTCGCTTATATCATGTCGATGGCACTGATGGTCGATCGAGATATGGGATTTTGGGAAGCCATGGGGATATCACGTAAGGCTGTGACTAAACACTGGTTTAAAATATTCTTTTTATATTTAGTTCTGGGTTTATTGTTAATGATCGCTTCAATTCCCATGCTAATCGGTTTGATATGGGTTCTGCCTCTTGCATCTATTATTCATGGTGTTGTTTATAAATATATGTTTGGTGTTGAATCAGTTGAGTAGTTACTAATTTTATTAGGTTAAATTGACTGTAATGGATTAAAAATTATGATAATTTAATCCTTTTTTCTTGATTAATGTACAAAAACTGTATAGTCTTTATTAATACGATTAATAATATGTTGTGAGGTGTGGTATGTCGGCAGAAATCAGTTATTTATTACCTAAAAATAAACGTTCAATCTGGATACCGGAACTGGAAGTCATGGAGGAGATGAACTCTGAAAAATTGGTTGAGGTGCCGCTGCTTGGATTTATTACTGCCGGACAGCCGATTGAGCGTGTTGAGCAGCAAGAGTCGGTCAATATTCCGGACTCTATGGTCAGTCGTCATACCTATGCACTTAAAGTGCGTGGACATTCAATGATTGATGATAATATTCAGGATGGTGATGTTGTTATTATTGAAAAAACCGAAACTGCAACCAATGGTCAGTCCGTAGTGTGTTTGATTAATAATGAACAAGTGACACTAAAAAAGTTTTATATTGAAAAAACAGGTATCCGCTTACAACCTGCTAATCCCGATATGGAACCTATTTTTCTGAAAAATGAAGAAGTACAAATTCTTGGTGTTGTCTCCGGTATTGTCAGAACATTTCACTGATGCCCCAGAGCAGGTTTCTAATAATTTACAAATTTTTCTTATGCAAACTTTGCTTATAAAAACTGCTCTTATAAAATTATGGTAATAACAAAATAACCCAGTGACTGATAAAACAAAAGACACGCACAATAGTATAAAAATACTGACCTATAATATTCATAAAGGTTTCAGTATTGCTAATCGTCGTTTTACCCTGTTTGGCATAAGAGAAGCTCTTGAAGTCATTGATCCAGATGTTATCTTTTTACAGGAACTTCAGGGTGAACATCACAAACGCAGAAGAAAAATTGACTCATGGCCACTAAAACCTCAGGGAGAATTTTTAGCTGAGAACCGCTGGCCATTTTCTCTTTATGCCAAAAATGCTGTCTATAAAAAAGGTCACCATGGAAATGGTATTTTGTGTAAATACCCAATAGTTTCATGGCATAATAAAAATCTCTCCAAAGCTAAATTTGCCAGTCGAAGTTATCTGCACGCTAAAATTCTTTTACCCAATCAAAGAACCTTAAATCTTGTTTGTGTTCACCTCGGTTTGTTTGAGGCGGAAAGAGAAATGCAGTTGGATATGATAGCCCAGGTTATTGAAGGTACGATACCGGCTGAAGAACCGCTTATTATGGCTGGTGATTTCAATGACTGGCGCAAGCGTGCTCTGGAGCATATGAAAATTGATCTGGGGTTAAAAGAAGCATTTAAGGATTATTCTGGTCAGCATGCACGGACTTTTCCTGTCTGGAGACCTACCCTGCAGGTTGACAGAATTTATTACCGCGGTCTGCATCTTCAGGAGGCCTTGTCTTTTCAACATAAAACATGGCGTAAATTGTCCGATCATCTACCCATCGGGGCCGTTTTTAATTACTAAACCTCTATTTCTAAAGAGCGGCGGATTTCAAGCTAGTTGTCGCCTAAAGTTAAAATTTATGCCGCCTTGTTTTCCTTTTCATCTACCTTTTGTTTTTCAGGGTTAAGATAGACCT
>JADGEM010000130.1 GCA_016744375.1 Gammaproteobacteria bacterium | reverse complement strand
AAACTCATTCCTGATACCAACTCATCAGGTGAATGCGCTTATTATGGGGCCAGGCGGTTACCGTGTGCCTGACTTTATGAGAGCCGGCGGTATTATGACTATCCTGTTCCTGATCGTTATGACCGTGATGATGTCACTTGTATTCTAGCTAAAAAATAACCCCACTGTTTTAATAACTTCATTTGCTGATGGATGAGCTTATGCACATCCATCTTCATGAATGGATAATTATACATTTTATTATGTGATTAAAAAATATGACTTTATTTAAAAAAATTCAATTGCCGTTCTTTATTACTCTACTCTTTACATCCTTCCAGCTTTTTGCTGCACAAGCAGGTGGAGGACATGAGCCAATGGACATGACATCCAGTTCAATTGGTTATCTTGCTTTAATTCTTTTTATGATTGCCTATGTTTTTGTTATGGCAGAAGAATTCACCCATCTACGGAAATCCAAACCTGTTATTTTAGCTGCAGGTCTTATCTGGGGTATGATTGGCTGGGTTTATATGGATCATGGCATGTCTGAATTGGCCGAACATGCAGTTCGTCATAATCTCCTGGAATATGCTGAATTAATGTTATTCTTGCTGGTTGCCATGACCTATATTAATGGCATGGAAGAGCGGCAGGTTTTTGATGCATTACGCTCCTGGTTGATCCGCAAAGGCTTTTCTTTTCGCCAACTGTTCTGGCTAACCGGTATACTCGCTTTCTTTATTTCACCAGTGGCTGATAACCTGACTACCGCATTATTGATGTGTGCTGTGGTTCTGGCGGTTGGTGGTACCAATACACGCTTTGTCTCAATTGCTTGTATTAACATTGTTGTGGCAGCCAATGCCGGTGGTGCATTCAGTCCTTTTGGTGATATCACCACATTAATGGTTTGGCAAAAAGGCATGGTTGATTTCTGGGGATTCTTTGTTCTGTTTATTCCTTCGGTAGTCAATTTTGTTATCCCTGCGGCGATTATGCATTTTGCCATACCCAATGAACATCCTGTCGCATCGGATGAAGTCATTGCTATGAAGCGCGGTGCCAAACGTATTATTGCCCTCTTTTTAATGACCATTGCAACGGCAGTGAGTTTTCACAACTTCCTTGGCTTACCCCCTGTCATTGGCATGCTGACTGGCTTAAGTTACCTCCAGTTTTTAGGTTATTACCTTAAGAAAACCAAACACAAGTGTCTTTCTCGTGAACAGCGCTCAGATAAAAATGAAGTCGGTGAATTTGTTGCATTTGATGTGTTTGCACCCGTTGCTAAAGCGGAGTGGGATACCTTGTTTTTCTTCTATGGGGTGGTTCTCTGTGTTGGTGGTCTGGGCTTTCTGGGTTATTTATCCATGGTGTCTGAGCTTATGTACAATCAGTGGGGCGCGACCTCAGCCAATATTGCCGTGGGTGTTCTCTCAGCGATTGTGGATAATATTCCTGTCATGTTTGCGGTATTAACAATGAATCCTGAAATGTCCACTGGCCAATGGCTATTAGTGACGATGACAGCAGGTGTGGGTGGTTCGTTATTATCCATTGGTTCAGCCGCAGGTGTGGCACTCATGGGACAGGCAAGAGGTCAATATACTTTCTTTGGCCACCTGAAATGGGCACCTGCAATTGCTGCAGGTTATGTTGCCAGCATTGGGACACATATGTGGCTTAATAGCGCCATGTTTTAATAACAATAGATATGAATAAATAATAAATGAATTTGGGGGCTGCAATTGCAGACCCCAAAGTGCATAAGAATTTATCTCGTATTCTTAATGCGGCTAAGCTACCAGAGCATAAGGTATGGATTATCGATCACAATGATCTAAGACAACTGCCTCCTATTTATGCTGCAATTGATTCTCTATTAATTCATTTAACTTTCTAACACAAAGATTGAATTAGGATGACTGATTCAATCTTTGTGTTAGAAAATCAATAAATGTCCGAATTTTTGGCTGTAGTATGCGTTGATTTTGATAAACAGCATAAATACTGGCATCAGAAATTTTATAATCCGGCAATAGTCGCACTAAATGTCCCTGATCCAAATCATCATCAATAAGAAAGTCAGATAAAGCGGCCACACCAGCACCTTCAAGTAATAACTTACGCACTGCCTGAGCATTATTAGTTTTAATTCTACCGTTAATATGAATCACCTTACTTCGATTGTTTTTTGTAAGTTCACACTGATAGGGTGTGGGTAAACGAGTAAAAATAATCCATTCGTGTTGTGCCAGTTCGGATGGTGAACTGGGTATTTTTTTGTTTTTTAAATACGCAGGTGAAGCACATATGATTCGTGGAGAATCTTTAATTTTCTTTGCACGCAATGTTGAATCAGGTAACCAGCCAATACGGATCGCAACATCAATACCTTCTTCCGTCATATCAATCACAGTGTCATCCAAAAGCAACTCAACATTAAGAGAGGAATATTGTTTTAAAAAATCATTCAGTAATGGGGCGATATGATCAATACCATAACTGGAAGGACTTGATACTTTTAAAGTGCCTCTTGGCTCTTCCTGTACGGTTGAGATATGTCCCTGTGCTTCTTCAACGACTTCAATTAACTTGATACAGCTTTGGTAATAATTTTCCCCTACATCCGTTAAACTCAAACTCCGGGTATTTCGATTTAACAAGCGGACACCGATACTTTGTTCCAGTAAAGAAACATGTTTACTGATTGCTGATTTGGCAATGCCCAGTCTTCGAGCTGCCCCTGAAAAGCTGCCGGCGTCAACAACATGCGAAAAAATAACCATTCGTTTTAAATCATCCATCATGATCATGCGCACTCATTGTTCTCATTTTGACAACAGTCTTATATCATTTATCTATATTGTTATCAATACTCTCCAGATTTATAGTACTGGTACACATAGGTAAAAGATGAATAAATCCATCAGTGTCAATACAACACCCGAAAAATTATGGTGAGACAAAACTAAAAATTGATATTAATTATAAAGCCAGCCCAGAAACTCTAACGTCTATTATGACATCTAAAATGAGACAATTAATTAAAGATATTTTACTGGGTTATAAGCATTATGCAGAAACCGGGCGTTGTCTCGGACTGGTTATGCCAAGACTTATTTTTAATAACAGAAAGAATGGATTTAAATTAATGAATTAACCAGTGAATTATGCCAGGAACAGGATTATCATCATGAACTTTAATCAATTAATTAGTGTCCATCCGTTTATTCCAAGTGATTGATACTATTAAAAAAACAGGAAGAAAAACTGAAATAAACGGCTGAATAAAATGCAAGACCTGAC
>JADGEM010000016.1 GCA_016744375.1 Gammaproteobacteria bacterium | reverse complement strand
CGTCAGGTCTTGCATTTTATTCAGCCGTTTATTTCAGTTTTTCTTCCTGTTTTTTTAATAGTATCAATCACTTGGAATAAACGGATGGACACTAGCTAGCGAAAAAGATAAAACCAAAATTATTCGCCAATGCCATGAAGCTCTGACCAAAATATCCTCATGGTCATTGAATTCGAGTCTGGATTCTCCATCAGCTTATGCAATGAATCGGTTTTCAACATGGATGAGTATTAATCAGCTTCCTATGCATAAGGATAATATTACTCCACTAAAACCTTTACCTCAGGATAAAATAGTTCATTATAATAATTTGTTTAAAAATGAAAGTTACCAGGAACTGATACCTCAGGTTGAACAAAGTTTTTCTAAAGCACCTTTTTGGCTTGATGCACATCGTCTGGTTGCATTATCATTAGAAGCATTAGATATGAATGAGTCAGCCAGCCAGGTTAAAGAGCATCTAGCCATGTTTTTACGTCAATATCCAGAGCTGGTGGACTTTAAATTTTCTGACAAGTCCGGTTTTGCTGACGAGATAACCCGACAATGGATATACTCTGAGATATTTGCCAGTGCCTCAAGTCAGTCAATAGAACTATCTTCTATAGAATTAAATGATGATTTTGATAACGTTATCAATGATGCACAAGAATTGGTAAAAAAACAAAAGCTAAAAGATGCGATTAAACTTTTTCAAAATAAAATTATCACACAGAGTAATTTAAGAAATAAAATCTATTGGAAATATTATCTTGCGCAATTTTGCTTTGATAATGATCAGTACAAATTAGCATTTTATCTTTTAAAAGATATTAATGGATTTTTGCTTGAAAACAATTTAGAATACTGGGAGCCAGACTTAGAAAAAAACATTGTTTATCTTCTCATTCTTCTTTACAAAAAACCTTTTAATAACAGCTCAAATGATTTTTGTTTTTTACGGGAAGTTATAGAAGATGACACAGAAGAATCAATGAATTCTAAGAACAGAATTTTATCTAATCACGATATAACTCAATTGTATACAAGACTCTGTCATCTTGATCCGATTCTCGCAATTGATGTCTAATTAGATAGTGTAAATTGGCCTGACAGTTGGAAGCTATTCATGTAAATGAATTATGCATTATAACTGTTATTAATGGAATAAAATTGAAAAATAATAATGGATTATAAGGAGTAGTATCATGACCAAAGAAGGTTCAGTCGCACCTAAAGAACGTATTAATATCAAATATTCTCCAACTACTGGTGACAGTAAGGAAGACATTGAATTACCATTTAAAGTAATGGTAATGGGGGATTTCACCCAGCAGGAAGATGATCGAACTGTTGAAGAAAGAAAGCCGATCAATATCAATAAAGATAATTTTAATGAAGTTTTAAGTAAACAAAAATTATCTATCAATTTAAATGTTTCTGATAAATTATCAGAAGAAATAACTGAAGGAGATATCTCAGAACTTTCGGTGAACCTTTCATTCAATAGTTTAAAAGATTTTGAACCTGAAAGCATTGTCAGGCAAGTCCCGGAACTTAATAAATTATTAGAAATGCGTGAAGCTCTTGTCGCTCTAAAGGGCCCATTAGGAAATGTGCCTGCTTTCAGAAAAGAAATCCAGACAGTCCTTCAAGATGATGAAAAAAAAGAACAGCTCATGTCAGAGTTAAACATTGAGTAATCAATATTTAAAAACTTAGATTCATTATTAATATTTAAAAAACACAAACTTATTCATATAAGTTACCCAGGATGATACTTAAAGAAAGGAGTCTTTTATGCCTGCCAGTCAAGAAACTGCTGTTGGAGAACAACAGCCGGATACAAGTTCATTACTTGATTCCATTGTGAACCAAACTAAGTTAAAACCAGCTGATGAAGGTTATGATATACAACGTAAGGGTGTCAGCGCTTTCATTTCTGAATTAATCAAACCTAAAAATAAAGATGAACGGGTTAATAAAAACCTGGTTGATAAAATGATTGCTGAGCTTGATCAACAACTAAGCAAGCAACTTGATGAAGTTATGCATCACTGTGATTTCCAAAGTCTTGAGTCTTCCTGGCGTGGTCTTAAATTATTAGTTGATCGCACTGATTTTCGTGAAAATATCAAAGTTGATCTTTTAAGTGTTTCAAAAGCAGATCTTCTGGATGATTTTGAAGATGCACCGGAAGTCATTAAGTCTGGGTTGTATAAACAGATCTACACCTCTGAATTTGGTCAATTTGGTGGAGAACCTGTAGGCGTCATGATTTCTAACTATCAATTCAGCCCCTCGACACCTGATGTAAGATTAATGCAGCATGTTTCGAGTGTCTCATCCATGTCTCATGCACCATTCATTGCCAGTGCCGGGCCACAATTTTTTGATCTTGATACTTTTGAAGGTCTACCAAACTTAAAAGATTTAAAATCAATTTTTGAAGGTCCAAAATACGCTAAATGGAATTCTTTTAGAGAATCTGAAGACTCTCGTTATATTGGACTAACGGTGCCAAGGTTTTTATTAAGACCACCCTATGATGCAGTTGAAAACCCCGTTAAAGTATTCAACTATCAGGAAAATGTCTCAAATAATCATGAAAATTATTTATGGGGAAATACT
Source organism: Gammaproteobacteria bacterium (assembly GCA_016744375.1). Lineage (GTDB taxonomy): Bacteria > Pseudomonadota > Gammaproteobacteria > GRL18 > GRL18 > GRL18. The sequence continues at coordinate 67,594 of JADGEM010000016.1, read as the reverse complement.
TCATTTACACTGGCTTCCCGTTTAACTGATAGCTTTGCAAAATTCAGATGGTGTCCAAACATAATTGGTCCACAAAGTGGTGGTTCAGTAGATGATCTGCCTTTGCATCATTTTGAGTCAATGGGAGAAATTGAAACTAAAATACCGACTGAGATTTTAATCTCAGATAGAAAAGAGTTTGAACTTGCTGATGAAGGTTTTATTCCTTTAACCATGAGAAAAGGAACTGATAATGCGGCATTTTTCTCTGCTAATTCTACACAAAAAAATAAACGTTTTCAAAATACGCCGGAAGGAAAGGTAGCAGAAACAAATTACAAACTGGGTTCACAATTGCCATATATGTTTATTATAAACCGTCTGGCACATTACCTGAAAGTAATTCAGCGTGAAAATTTAGGCACATGGAAAGAACGTAGTGATCTTGAACGTGAACTCAATACATGGATAAGGCAATTTGTTGCTGATCAGGAAAACCCAGCTGAAGAGGTGCGTAGTAGACGTCCATTACGTTCTGCAAAAGTTGAAGTAACTGAAGTTGAAGGAGAGCCTGGTTGGTATCGTGCGGCTTTACATGTCAGACCACACTTCAAATATATGGGATCTGATTTTACTCTTTCATTAGTCAGCAAACTGGATAAATCATAACTAAAGCTTTTGCTTCCCCTTTCTTTATCATAATTTGAATGAAAGGGGAGAGCTAATTACAACTTCTGACTTTTTATAATTGAACCTGTATAATGATGTCGAGTCTAATAAATTATTATTAGCAAATACTAGCCCGGCATAATCTATGATTAATTTTATCGTTAAATATTTAGTCTTTCTGTTTTTTTCAATTTTTAGCTCAATTGTTTTCGCTCAGAGCAATCAAACGCTTGATCAGTTTTATCAGTCAACTCAAAGCATGCAGGCTGATTTTGAACAAACTATTCGTAATACTCAGGGTAAAATACTCGAGTCCTCACTGGGAAGCCTTATACTGAGTAGACCTGATAAGTTTATCCTGCAATATACAACACCTGCTGAGCAAAAATACATCTCGAATGGTAAAACCATCTGGATTTATGATGTTGAACTAGAGCAGGTCAGCATTAAAAATATTGATGAGGGCATTGGTGACTCACCTGCATTATTATTAAGCAGTCATACGAATGTTTATAATCATTATAGAGTCACAGATATTAAGAAAAAACAGCCAGATGGTTTGTCCTGGGTTCAATTACAGGCAAAAAAAACTGAAATGACCTTTGAAAAGGTTATTCTTGCTTTTAAAAACACTGTTCTAATGAAAATGACCATGTATGACAGCTTTGGTCAAATTACTGAACTTAAATTTTCTAAAGTTCTTGTTAATAAGCCTTTTGCCAATCGACAATTTAACTTCGTCCCTCCTGAGGAGGTTGATGTTATAGGTTCGGTAAGTGCTCAATAAGTTTTCAGGTAACAAGCAGGCTGACCTGCTTGACTCACCTTCTCAGTCTTCTGCTCATGAGTCTAAGCTGAATGCTCCGCTTGCCGACAGAATGCGTCCGGATACATTGGATACCTATTTGGGGCAAAGCCATATCTTAGGTCCAAACAAACCTTTGAGAGTGGCTTTACAAAGTGGAAATCCACATTCGATGATATTCTGGGGGCCACCCGGAGTGGGGAAAACCACACTTGCTCGATTGATAGCTTACTATGCCGATGCACAGTTTTTATCTATTTCAGCCGTTCTATCTGGTGTCAAGGAGATCAGACAAGCAATAGAGCAAGCTCGACAGCATTTTCAGGTTTATCATCAACAAACTGTTTTATTTGTTGATGAAGTCCATCGTTTTAACAAGTCTCAGCAGGATGCTTTTTTACCCTATATTGAAGATGGTACCTTTGTTTTTGTCGGGGCAACCACTGAGAATCCCTCATTTGAACTGAATAATGCTCTATTATCTCGTGCTAGAGTGTATTTATTAAAAGTGCTGACTCAGGGTGAATTGCTGGCACTTATTGAAAGTGTGCTTCATGATAGAGAACAAGGTCTCGGTCAACTGGATTTGTTTATTGCAGAGGAAGACCGAGTCCATCTGGCTAATGCTGCAGATGGCGATGCCAGGAAATTATTAAATCTATTGGAAATTGCCTCTGATTTGACTGAGCAAGTTGATAATAGGAATATCATTACCTCTGATAGCATTACTCAGGTTGTATCAGGTACAACGACGCGTTTCGATAAGGGGGGCGACATTTTTTATGATCAAATCTCTGCATTTCATAAATCTGTACGGGGCTCTTCACCTGATGGTGCCTTGTACTGGATGTCACGAATGATAGAGGCTGGTTGTGACCCTCTCTATATCGCAAGAAGATTACTCGCTATTGCCTCAGAAGATATTGGAAATGCCGATCCGCGGGCCATGCAGATTGCTTTAAATGCATGGGATGCATTTGAACGTCTTGGTCCTAAAGAAGGAAACCGTGCTATTGCTCAGGCTGCGGTATATTGTGCATTAGCACCTAAGAGTAATGCAGTTTATCTCGCGTTTAAAGCCTCTATGGCCTGTGCCAAAGAGGCTGGCTCTCTGGATGTCCCCGTACATCTTCGTAATGCACCAACCAAATTAATGAAGTCATTAGGTTATGGTGATGATTATCGTTATTCCCATGATGAGCCTGAAGCTTTTTCTGCCGGTCAAACCTATTTACCTCCCGAATTATGCGACGATCCAAATTTTACGCCTCTATTTTATACTCCTCAACCTCGTGGACTTGAAATCAAACTTAAAGAAAAACTGGAATATTTACAGTCTTTGAATGTAAAGGCAAAAAAGTAATAAGGAATCTATTCATTAAATAATTGCTTGTGTTTTTTCTGCTGCTAACTTTTTCCTTTTTTACTATCTCGCTTTTATTGATAAATAAAGGTCTAACTGAGAATTCTTAGTTAAATTTTAAATTGATAAAGTTAAAAACTGTAAATTTTTTACATCACTTAGTGAAAAAGACTTAAAAGAAGCTTAAAATATTGCACATTAATATGACTTTAGGATTAATTTTGGGCGAATTGGCTGTGATTGCTGCAGGTGGAGCACTAGGTGCTGTACTGCGTTTTTTAATGTCTAAAAGTGTTTATGCACACTTAGGGAGTAGTTTTCCCTATGGTACATTGAGTGTTAATATTGTCGGCTCGTTTTTTATTGGTCTTACCTTTATTTTATTTACTGAACGTTTGACAGTCGGAGCAGAAGTCCGATCCTTTATTATGATTGGCTTTTTAGGTGCATTTACCACATTTTCCACTTTTTCATTAGAAACGCTTCTGCTTATACAAGAAGGTCTATTATTGAAAGCGGCAGGCAATATATTGTTGAGTGTTTTACTTTGTATTTTCGCGACTTGGGGCGGGATTCTTGTCGCCCGATCATTGTAGATAATATTCTGGATAGAGACGATGCCTACAACATTAAAAAAACATGCAGTAACATTAGTTCGAGTATACACGGATGATAATCACGGTCATATCAGTACAATGCTTGATAAGTTGAATGAGCGGGATGATGTAATTGGTGCCACGATTTTTCGTGGTGTTGCCGGATTTGGAGCGCAGGGTGTTCACAAAAGCAGCCTATTAGACTTATCAGACCATTTACCCGTTGTTGTCGAGTTTTATCATAATAGTGATAAGACCGATGATGTCATACAATTTATACATGGGCTGATAGAAAATGCCCATATTATCAGTTGGGAAGTAAATCTTTCATTTGAACATTTAGACTAACATTTACACTAGGAATAAGAGAAAACATGCTGGATCCAAAATTTTTACGAAATAACCTTGATGAAATGGCTGAAAAACTGGCTCGACGTGGTTTTATTCTTGATAAAAAAACTTTGTCGGATTTTGAGGATGAGCGTAAGATTTTACAGGCCAGAACTCAGGAATTGCAAGCTGAAAGAAAAAACAAATCAAAAGAAATTGGGCTTGCCAAAAAAAATGGTGAGGATGTCAGTGGCATTCTTGCTGCTGTGGCTCAATTCAGCGATGAGCTCAAAGCTGCGGAGACCCGTCTCAAATCTCTTTTAGAAGAAACCAATGCCTTTCTAATGACCATTCCCAATGTACCACATGAAAGCACACCTGATGGTCAGGATGAAAATGATAATGTTGAGCTTCGTCTTTGGGGTGAAATTCCAAAATTTGATTTTGATGTAAAAGATCATGTCGATTTGGGTGCTGCGCTTGGAGATGGCTGGAATTCAAAGGGCGGTTTAATGGATTTTGAAAATGCCGCTAATTTATCTGGTGCACGTTTTAATGTGCTTAAGGGCCCCATGGCCAGGATGCATAGAGCATTGATTCAACTTATGTTAAACACACATACTGAAGAACATGGTTATAGTGAGAACTATGTACCATATCTGGTACGTCCGGATGCTTTGCGTGGTACGGGCCAATTACCTAAATTTAAAGAAGATTTATTTGCCATTGAGGCCGATGAAGAATCTGTCAATGATAATAAACAGCTTTTCTTGATTCCTACAGCAGAAGTGCCTGTCACTAATATGGTGAGAGAATCAATTTTAAATGAAAGTGAGCTGCCATTACGTTTGACTGCACATACTCCGTGTTTTCGTTCAGAAGCTGGTGCCTATGGCAAGGATGTGCGTGGTTTAATTCGACAGCACCAGTTTGAGAAAGTTGAACTGGTACAGATTGTCAAACCTGAGGAATCTCTTAAGGCTCTGGATGAATTATTAGGGCATGCAGAAAAAATACTGCAACTATTAAAATTACCCTACCGGGTTGTCTCATTGTGTACTGGTGATATTGGTTTTTCAGCAACTAAGACCTTTGATATTGAGGTTTGGGTGCCGGCACAGCAAACCTATCGTGAAATTTCATCATGCAGCAATTTTGCTGACTTTCAGGCTCGTCGTATGCTGGCCCGCTGGCGCAATAAAGAAACAGGTAAACCAGAGTTAGTGCATACGGTGAATGGTTCAGGTCTGGCGGTTGGCCGGACTCTGGTGGCTATTGTTGAAAACTACCAGCAGGCTGACGGTTCGATTAAAGTGCCGGATGTTCTGATCCCATACATGGGTGGTATGGACGTTATTCATTAATGATTCCAAAGATAATTCCACGTACTTCTCATCTTAATGAAAGTATGCGGGTGCAACTCTCTCAGACACTATCTTTATCTCTTTTACAGTCACGAATTGTGGCTAACAGAATTGATGATAAAAATAGTTGTGAATCAAAACTTGCACAAATAGTTCATACTTCATTAAAAAATATTGCACCACCGAATTTATTAATTGATAGTGATATCGCTGTTAAACGCATAGCACGGGCAATTAAAGACAATGAAGTGATTGGATTATTGACCGATTATGATGTTGATGGCATTACATCCCACGCCATTTTATTTCATTCACTCCATGATTTCTTTCACGTGCCTGAAGTCAATATTCAACATCTAATCGGTCATCGAATTGATGATGGTTATGGTATCAGCCAGGGACTGGTTGATCGTATACTTAGTACAGATGTGATGCCTGAATTAATCATAACTGCTGATTGCGGATCTTCGGATGAACATCGGATAGCACAACTTAAAGCAAAGGGAATTGATGTAATTGTGACTGATCACCATGCTATTCCTCAAGAAGGCATCCCCCTGTCTGCTTTTGCAGTTATTAACCCTACACGTGAAGACTGCGCTTATCCTGATAATACCATAGCGGGCTGTATGGTCAGCTGGCTTTTAATGAGTCAACTTCGTTCTGAACTAATTAGCCATGAAACTATTGCTGGAAATGTCCCCAAACTGTCTGCTTTGCTTGATTTTGTTGCTCTGGGTACTGTAGCTGATGCGGTTTCATTGATTAGTCCGATTAATCGAGCCGTCGTGAATGCGGGATTAAGAGTGATGAACCAGGTGAAACGACCTTGCTGGCAAGCCATAAAAAAAATGCTTGCTCGTGATTTTCAGTTCTTTACAGCAGAAGATTTGGGGTTTCAAATAGGCCCAAGAATTAATGCTCGCAGTCGTATGTCTGATCCCTATATGGCATTGCATTATTTATCTGCACCTACTTTAGAGCAATCAACTCAATATCTATTACAATTGGATCAAGATAATCAAACTAGAAAAGAAACTGAAAAAGAAATGCTTGAAATTGCTTTTGAGCAGGCTATAAAACAGTTACGTACGCAAAAATGGTCTTTGGTGATTTTCCATGAAAAATTTCATGCGGGTGTACAAGGTATTGTGGCATCACGTTTGATGGATAAGTTTGGTCGTCCAACCATTGTTTTTAGTCCATCCAATGATCCGGCGAAACTGACGGGTTCAGCGCGGACCATTCCTGGAGTTCATATTAGAGATGCCATTGAGTACGTTGCCAATGAATCACCTGATATTATTCCTGGCTTTGGTGGCCATAAAGGGGCAGCAGGTCTGAAGCTAAAAATTGATGCCATTGATGAATTTAGCCTGCTCATTGATAAGGCTATTGAACTGCAGTTATTAACTAAGGATGATTTAAGCCCTGTTATTTATACGGATGGTGAACTGTCTGAAACGGAGATAAATTTTCAAACCATTGCTGAAATAAAACATCTTGAACCCTATGGTCGAGAGTTTGAAGCACCTATCTTTGAGGGAGATTTTAAAGTTCAGAGTATCCGGGTTATTGGTTCTGAAGGTAATCATCTGATGATTCAACTGGCCACTGAATCAAATTCTTTCAGAGCAGTCTGGTTTCGGGCATTGGAAAAAAGGAATGATCCTTTCCCTTTTGTTGAGGGACAGCTTATTCATGTTATTTATCAGCTTAAAGAGAATTACTTTCGTGGAAACTTCTCAGTACAACTTCATATTGTCTATGCTTCTCTGTGATACATGATGTCAAGCAGTCTGTCCTAGAACAATTCAACATCATTCTGAGCCGTTTCATGCCTGGCACTCATTTCTGCATTAAATTCTGCAATGGCTTCCTCTATCGGTGCGCCTGAAAGTACTTTATCAAACATTCGACGTTCTTCTTCCATGGTATATTTACTACGAATAGACTCTTGTAGAGCCTGCCATTCCGGCGGTGAGTACAAAGAGGCAGGATTGGCAATAAGTGCTGTCAATGAGGATAAACTCTCACTAACGTGATCAAGCCTCTGTGACAGTTTGTCATAAAATTGGAATGCAATAATTGCGGCATTAACTTTTTCCAATGCAGTGGTTGCTGACCCCTGTATCATGAGTTTAGTTTCATCACTGACCGTCTCTTCAATAGTACTAACTGATGATTGTATTTTATTGAGGTTTGTCGCCAGTGCAGTGAATGAGCTGGCCAGAGTTTCAACAGAAGCATTACCTTCGTTCATTGACTGGTCAATTTGAGCAACGGATAAGTTGAGCATAAGTATGGTTTCTTTTAATTGACTCCAGTCTAAATCTGGCTTAAAAGAAGTTGAACCGGTGGAAGTACTCATATTATTCCTCATCAATAAAAAACCACTATATTTGAATTAATTATAGATGTTATCTTAATAATTGCAGACAATTTAATAAAAAATCAGATTATTTTTTAAAATATTGTCTTTTGCCCCAGAAAGACCTAAGAAATCATTTCATTCTGGTGTAAAATAACTGGTTTTTAATGAGTCTTCAGGCATTACCATGATAGAAACTACCGGTTTAAAAAATAGAATCTCCGATTTAAGCAGTCGTTCAGAGAAGCTCAGGGGGTATCTTTGACTTTGAACTCAAAAAAGAGCAACTTGAAGAGGTCAACTTAGAACTTGAATCGCCAAGTGTATGGGATGACCCTGAAAATGCTCAAGCTTTAGGTCAGAAAAAAGTCTCTCTGGAAAAAATTGTTAATGGTCTTGAAACTTTATTTTCAGGCCTGGCTGATATGGGCGAATTACTTGAAATGGCACTTGAGGAAGACGATGAAGGTGCTGTTAAAGATATTATTCTTGAGCTGGATGATTTAGAGGAAGAAGTGGGCGGACTTGAATTCCGTCGCATGTTTTCAGGTGATATGGATGAAAATAATGCTTTTATTGATATTCAGTCTGGCTCTGGCGGTACAGAAGCTCAGGACTGGGCCAGCATGATTCTTAGGATGTTTTTACGTTTTGGCGAAAAGGAAGGCTTTAAAACGGAAGTTCTGGAAGTTTCTGACGGCGATGTTGCTGGTATAAAAGGTGCAACAATTAAGTTTACCGGAGAGTATGCATTCGGCTGGTTGAAAACTGAAACCGGGGTTCACCGTTTAGTGAGAAAATCTCCCTTTGACTCAGGTAATCGTCGTCATACATCATTTGCTTCTGTTTTTGCTTACCCTGAAGTGGACGATAATATCGATATTGATATTAATCCTGCTGATTTACGGATTGATACATATCGTGCCAGTGGCGCTGGAGGACAGCATATTAATAAAACAGACTCAGCTGTGCGAATCACCCATTTACCCAGTAATGTTGTCGTTCAATGTCAGAATGATCGCTCTCAACATAAAAACAAAGCAGAAGCGATGAAAATGCTTAAAGCAAAATTGTATGAAGTAGAAATGCAAAAACGCAATGTGGATAAACAGGAACTGGAAGAAAACAAGTCTGATATAGGCTGGGGCAGTCAAATTCGATCCTATGTTTTAGATCAATCACGCATCAAAGATCTGCGGACCGGACATGAATCGAGTAACACTCAATCGGTATTAGATGGCGATTTAAAACCCTTTATTGAAGCTTCATTAAAATCTAATATGCAGCACCCAAAGTAATAACAAATTTTAGAAACAAAAAGTGAGTAAATTGATGTCAGAATCTGCGCAAGAATCAAAAAATTCAAATGACTCTTTGGTTAAGCAAAGTCATGATGAAGAAAATAAGCTAATTGCCCAACGTCGTGATAAATTATCGAAATTAAGAGAGCAGGGAAATGCATTTCCAAATCACTTTCGTCGTGACTCTCTGGCAGAAAAGCTTCATGCTGAATATGATCAGTTCACTAAAGAAGAGCTCGCTGAAAAAAATATCAAAGTCATTGTTGCGGGCCGAATGATGCTGCAGCGCATCATGGGAAAAGCGAGCTTTGCAACCATTAAAGATATGTCCGGTTCTATTCAGTTATTCATCCAACGAGATTCACTTGCAGATGGTTTTTATAATGATCACTTTAAAAAGTGGGATTTGGGCGATATCATTGGTGCTGAAGGTGTATTGTTTAAAACGAAAACGGATGAACTGTCTGTCAGAGTAGAGAATATCGAGTTGCTGACAAAGGCGCTGCGCCCATTACCAGAAAAATTCAAAGGTCTGTCTGATCAGGAAACCTGTTATCGCCAACGATATATTGATCTTATTACCAATGATGAGACACGTAAGACGTTTGCATTGCGTTCAAAAATTATTACTTATATTCGAAATTTTATGCTGCACAAAGAATTCATGGAAGTAGAAACCCCCATGATGCAGGCTATTCCTGGCGGTGCAACGGCACGCCCATTTACAACTTACCATAATGCCCTTGATATGGAATTGTTTTTGCGAATTGCTCCTGAATTATATTTAAAACGCCTGGTTGTGGGTGGATTTGAGCGTGTATTTGAAATCAATCGTAACTTTAGAAATGAAGGCTTATCAACAAGGCATAATCCCGAATTTACTATGATTGAGTTTTATCAGGCTTATGCTGATTATAATGACTTAATGGATCTCACTGAAGAAATGTTGCGTGGGCTCGCTGAAGAAGTTCTAGGTAAGGCTGTCTTTGAATATCAGGGTGCAGAAGTAAATTTTGAACAACCATTTACCCGGATGACAATTAAAGAATCAATTTTGCACTTCAACCCGAAACTGTCGGAAGCTCAATTAGATGATATTGTTCAAGCACGTCAGATTGCAGAATCTATGGGTATTCCTTTAAAAGACAGTTACGGCCTGGGTAAGGTACAAATTGAAATATTTGAAAAGACAGTAGAACACCGCTTAATGGATCCGACCTTTATAACAGCCTATCCGACTGAAGTTTCACCCTTGGCAAGACGTAATAATGATGACCCTTTTGTTACCGACCGATTTGAATTTTTTGTCGGAGGCCGTGAATTAGCAAATGGATTTTCTGAATTAAATGATCCGGAAGATCAGGCTGAACGTTTTAAAAAACAGGTTGAAGAAAAAGAGGCTGGTGATGATGAGGCCATGCATTTTGATATGGATTATATTACAGCCTTAGAACATGGTATGCCGCCAACAGCAGGCGAGGGGATTGGTATTGATCGCCTGGTAATGTTATTAACAGATGCGCCGTCTATTCGTGATGTACTCTTGTTTCCACATATGAGGGCTGTTGATTAAGAGCGCACAGAAGCTTGGTATGTTACTGTATTTTACTTAAAAACATACCAACTTTTCAGCTTGCAAATTTAGTTAAACAACTGTTGTGTGATTTCAATTTCTTCGATCACCACATCTTCAATTTCAACCACATCAGATTCACCAGCCAAACCTAATTTACAAAATGAAGGAATGTGGTCCCACTCAAGTTGGGCATCAGGATGCTCCGTACCGGCAAGATTTTGTAATTTTGCCACTATGACAACATCAATGTAATCAATGGCTTCACTGTCATAAGTATAATTACTGTGTTCACTGGCAACTTTGATCAGATCTTCAGGAAAATGCCAGCTTTTCATAATAGATGTACCTACTGGACCTGATAGACGATTTAGCAAAGAGACGAAGACCTCTTCATCCTGCACCAGAGCAGGAATTTCTTCAGCTCGAGTCAAAATGGGCAAGGCGCCAATATTATGAACCAGGCCAGCAAGCATGGCCTGATCAGGCTTTAGTTTGGTAAAGTGGTTAGCCATTGCTGATGCAATGGAGGCAACTTGTGTGCTTTGTGTCCAGATTTCATCCATGTATTTTTTTGTGATTGGATTTGTTGCTTTAAAAATCTGTTCCATAGCCATGGTGGTTACCATGGATTTAACTAATGAATGACCCATGCGGGTTATTGCCTGCTCAACTGTATCTGTTTTTTTTGAACCTCTTAATAAAGGACTGTTGGCAACCTGAATCATACGAGCGGATATAACCGGGTCAAGGACGATCACATCGGCTATTTGCTTGGCGCTGGCATCTTCATCTGCCACGGCATCACGCACTTTTAATGCCACTTCAGGCAAAACAGGTAAAACTAATTTTTGTTTTTCTAAATCATCTAATAATGCGATATAAAACTTATCTTCAAGAATTTTATTGCTCAAAAGAAAGCCCTTTATTTATTGATCGTTATCTATTACGTGCGGACAGTGTTTGTAGAAAAGTGCATTCTATTTATAGCATAAAATACACTTATTACAAATATTATTCTGTTTCAATTGTATAAGGCAATTCTTTAATGATAAGTGGCGTTTTAAATGATTCATCCAGAAAAATATCTGAATTATCAATAGCTTCTGTTGTAATAACTGCAAGTAATTCAATTCCGCCATTGAGAGATTTTTGACTGTCAACGATATGTCCTGCTCCCTGGCCACTTTTAGATGATTCTGAGTAAAGCAGGGCACCTGGTTCTAATAATGTTTCTGTATCACAATGCGCTCGATACATCCTACGTTTTAATTTCCCAAGATATTGCATTCTGGCAACAACTTCTTGTCCAGTGTAGCAGCCTTTTTTAAAATTTATGCCATTAAGCGCTTCTAAATTAAGCATTTGTGGAATGAAAGTTTCTTTTGATGATGCGAATACATTGGGTATCCCACTTTGAATATCCAGAAGTTTCCAGTGGGCAGTACCGATCAACTGAGCATCTTCTTGTAAGGTTTCCCATAGCGCTTGAATCTTATCCAGCGGGCCAATACATTCAAACCGTGGTGTTGTACCTGACAGACGAATTAATTGAATAGCATTGTTATCAGAAACCATATTGGTTTCATTGGGAATGGTAAAGCCATTTTCCTTGAGTACTTTAATTGCCTGGTTGCCGGAAATTCCTATTTTAATAAGGCTGTCATTGACATCAACAAGCTTGACCTTGCTCATCATGACAAACATTTTTAGGCGCTTTAGTGTTTCTTCATGTAACGCCAGGGGTAATTGCAAAAGGAGAGTATCGTCTCTTGAAATAATGGTAAATAATGCTCGTAGACGTCCTTTAGGTGTACAAAGTCCACTAATGTGTGTGAGAGAAGAACTAATGGCATTGACATCATTGGTTAGCTGCCCCTGTAAAAATGTTTTTTTGTCATCTCCGCTGACTTCTATAAGACTCAGATATGATAAATCAGTTAAATAAAGGTTACCCTGTAAAGAACTAATAGTGGCTTCATCTTTGGGGTCGAAAGTGACTTCCTGTTCGGAATTAAAGGTAGCACCGTAAGTACTGAGAAAATTGAACCATTTATTTGACATATGCTTGATCTACTCTAATTATGATATATGCTTTATCTATATAATGCCGATTGGGGTAAGAATCAAGATTGATTTATCTTATTGCGAGTCATTTAATTAATAATGTTATCTTTTTTGTGTCATAACTTACTTTTATAACTCATGTCAAAAGAATAGGGCCAACAATGCCACAATCTCAACATACAGGTGCTTCCCAACGGCCAAAGAATCTTAATCTGCTGTCAGTTAAATTTCCTATTTCAGCTATTATGTCAGTTGGTCATAGAGCTGCTGGTATTCTGCTTTTTCTTTCTTTACCCTATTTTCTTTACCTTCTGCAGTTATCTCTAACCAATGAAATCGGTTTTGCTCTTGCTAAAGCTGAATTACAGGGGCCTATAGCAAAAACATTCGGTCTTATTATCATCTGGGGGCTGGCTCATCATCTCTTTGCAGGAATACGCTATTTTTTGTTGGATTTTGATATTGGAATTGATAAAGCCCCAGCACAAAAATCGGCCTTAGTGGTCATGGTTGCTGCTTTTTTAGTGTTTGTGTTTTTTTCTTTTTATTTATTATGGTTATAGAGGCAGAATACATGAATTTTATGTCAGACAAGAGTATAAAGCGATGACTTATCAGGCCAAAGGACTTCAGGCGTGGTTGTATCAGCGCTTAACCGGTGCTTTTATGGCATTGTATATATTATATTTTCTATGGGTTATTTTCTCTACAGAACGAATGAGCTATGCTTTATGGCTCGAGTGGTTTTCTCATCCCCTTATGAATACTGCAACGGGTTTATTCATTATTCATCTTGCTGTACATGCCTGGGTTGGGATGCGGGATATTGTGCTGGATTATGTATCTTATGATGCACTCAGGCTTATGATGTTGGCCTGTATTAGTTTTTTTCTCATCATTATTAGTCTTGGAATGCTGCGGATACTTTTTTCACTGGCATTAATTATCTAACATTTAAATCTGATCATTAAAAGCAAACTGACATGAACATAATTAAAAGAAAATTTGATACTCTTGTTATAGGTGCCGGGGGGGCCGGTTTAAGAGCAGCTCTGCAGTTATCACAAGCCGATGCAAAGGTTGCTGTTGTTTCAAAGGTTTTTCCAACGCGTTCTCATACGGTTGCGGCACAGGGCGGTATGAATGCCGCACTTGGCAATGTAACACCTGATAACTGGCACTGGCACATGTATGACACAGTAAAAGGCAGTGACTATTTAGGTGATCAGGACGCTATAGAATATATGTGTCGAGCTGCTCCTAATACAGTTATTGAGCTGGAACATTTTGGTGTACCGTTTTCACGTTTAGAGAATGGACATATCTATCAGCGGCCATTTGGTGGGCAAAGCCAAAATTTCGGTGGCGATCAGGCTGCCAGAACCTGTGCTGCAGCCGATCGTACAGGTCATGCAATGCTGCATTCACTTTATCAACAAAATATACGAGCAAAAACTCATTTCTTTGATGAGTTTTTTGCTGTTGACCTATTGAAAAATGAGGTGGGTGATGTGCTAGGTGCTATTGCCTATGATATTGAAACCAGTGAAAAAATTATTATTGAGGCTAAAACAACACTTATTGCAACCGGTGGTGCCGGACAATTGTTCCGTACAAATACAAATGCAAGTATCAATACAGGCGATGGTATGGCCATGGCACTCAGAGCCGGAATTCCTTTGCAGGATATGGAGTTTTTTCAATTTCATCCAACGGGTGTCGCTGGAAAAGGTATGTTAATCACAGAAGGTGTGCGCGGTGAAGGTGGTTATCTGATCAATTGTGATGGTGAGCGCTTTATGGAACGTTATGCACCTCACGCTAAAGATTTAGCTTCCCGTGATGTGGTGAGCCGTGCCATTGCAATTGAGATCAGAGAGGGTCGGGGCTGCGGCACTAAGAAAGATCATGTTTTGTTAAAGCTGGACCATCTGGGCAGCGATGTTATCAAAAAACGTTTACCTGGTATCCGGGATACCAGTTTAACTTTCCTGGGAATTGATCCTATCGAAGAACCCATCCCTGTGTTTCCAACGGCGCATTATACGATGGGAGGCATACCTACCAACCTTTATGGTGAAGTCGTTGTACCGGCTGGAACTGGTGGTGAAGAGGTAATTCCCGGCTTATATGCTGCAGGTGAGTGTGCATGCGCCTCAGTCCATGGAGCTAATCGTCTGGGTGGTAACTCATTACTGGATATTGTCGTGTTCGGCCGTGCTGCGGGTAATCATATTATTGATTACCTTAAGACACACCATTATCATCTTATATTACCCGATGACAGTATTGATGAGGCGTTAGCCAGATTAGAACGTTGGGAAAAAGTTGACAGCAAACAAGGAGATGCCCCTGACAGCCAAGAGCTTTCTGAACAAAGCTCTGATCAAGCCAATAATAACCATGAGACTTATACGGTATCTGAACTCAAAGCAGAGTTAAAACAGGTAATGGAAGAAAAGTGTGGTGTTTTCCGAACAGAAGATGTCCTTGCTGAAGGTGTACAACAAGTCAAAGAAATAAAAGAGAAATTAAGTCATGCTTATATCACTGATCACTCATTAGTTTTTAATACCGCAAGAGTTGAAGCTCTGGAATTAGAAAATTTGATTGAAATTGGTTTGGCTACTGTCATTAGCGCGCTTGCAAGGAAAGAGAGTCGTGGCGCACATTCTCGCATTGACTATGAAAAAAGAGATGATGAATCCTGGATGAAGCATAGTCTTTATTATATGAAAAATAATAGTTTGTTTTATAAGCCGGTACGAACAAAGGCTTTAACTGTTGAAACATTTCCACCAAAAGAACGAGTTTACTAGGACACGAATCATGCTTTTTACCATTTATCGATTTAATCCTGAAACAGATGCAATGCCATACATGCAGGAATATGAACTGCTTGATATAGAGCCAGGTACAATGCTTAGAGATGCCTTACTAAGGATAAAAAATGAACAGGATGAGACCCTGTCATTTCGTCACTCATGCGGAGAAGGGGTATGCGGCTCTGATGGTATGAACATCAATGGGACAAATGCCCTGGCCTGTGTTTCCGCTGTCGAAGGCCTCAAAGAACCGGTTATCATTCGTCCACTACCTGGTATGCCTGTCATTCGAGATCTGATTATTGATATGACACAGTTTTATACACAATATCGAGCCGTTAAACCCTGGTTAATTGTAAAAGATCCCATTCCTGATGTTGAATTTAAACAAACACCTGAGCAACGTGACAAGCTGGATGGCTTATATGAATGTATTCTGTGTGGATGTTGTTCGACTGCCTGTCCTTCTTTCTGGTGGAATCCCGATAAATTTAGGGGGCCAGCAGCTCTGTTGCAATCATGGCGTTTTTTATCGGACAGTCGTGACCAGGCAACGGCTGAACGTCTGCAAGACTTAGAAGGACCTTATAAATTGTTTCGTTGCCATAGCATCATGAATTGTGTTGATGTTTGTCCCAAGCATCTTAATCCAACAAAGGCAATCGGAAATATAAAAAAATTAATGCTTAAGAACATGCTGTAATGGAAAAAATGGAACCTATCAGTAGGGAAAGATTACAATGGCAGTGCCGTAGGGGCATGCTTGAACTGGAACTATTCTTAAATGATTTTTTAGAATTTGATTACGAGAGCCTGTCTGACAGAAAAAAAGTCTTATTTATTGATTTATTAAACATCATAGATCCTGTATTATTCGATTATCTTATGGGAATGGATGAACCAGATGACAATGGACTCAGGGAAATTGTCCAAACAATTAGAAATGCTACCCGCCAGCGGGTTAGAGATCGTCTTTAATGGCCAGTCAGATTCTTTATGTTTGATTTTCCTTTTATTTTATTTACTGCTTTTAAATTCTCTATTTTTACTGCCGTTAAGCCCTGCAATGATGATTTGTCTTGCTGTGCTCCTTAGTCTTTATTGCTTCTATTTATATCGCAGATATTTTCTTTTAAATCACCCTGAGTCTATAAAACGGCTTGTTATTACTGAGTTGGGCTGGTGCCATGTTCAGTTAAAAAACACTCAGATTTTTAAAGCAGATATTGATAGTGATTCCATCTTATGTGAACATCTTGTCATCTTGAATTTAAATCGAAAAAAAAGCGAAGAGCCAACAATATTAATTCAATGTCTTAATTATTTTAAAATATATTCTATTTTTTTAACTGCTGGCAGAATAGGTAATAATAAATTTAGAGAGATTAAACGGTATCTACGACTTCTTAATTAATTGTGAAATTAAGAAAGTTAATTTATATTAAAAGTGCTCAGATACTATATATGTACGTTAGAGCCAGCTATTATTCACAAATAAAAAATTGAAATAAATGTCTTTAGAATAATGACATTTATTAAATCAAATTATTAAAAAACAATAGCTTATTTCAACAACTTAAATTGATTTCTATATGATTTCCAGATTATTGAGACTAATTAATAATTGAGCATCACATGATGTTGTGTTATTTTTGATAACGTTTTTTTCTGCAGGTTTTTTTCATGAATTTTAGTTCTCTACTCTCCAGTCGCTATTTTGCCCCCTTATTCTGGACGCAGTTTTTAGGTGCATTTAATGATAATCTTTATAAAAATGCATTAATAATTCTGGTTACAATTAATGCCGCATCCTATACCAGTATTTCTGTTGAATTACTGATTCCTTTAAGTGGCGGATTATTCATTTTACCTTTCTTTTTATTTTCTGCACTGGCCGGACAACTGGCTGACAAGTTTGAAAAATCAAAATTAATTCGTTTTATTAAAGTCGGTGAAATTTGTATTATGCTTATGGCGGCAATTGGTTTTTATTTTGAAAATATATGGTATCTATTGGCTGTTCTTTTTTTTATGGGCTGCCAATCTTCATTATTTGGACCTGTTAAATACAGTATTTTACCCCAGCATTTATCAGAAGAAGGCCTATTAAAAGGCAATGCTGTCATTGAGATGGGTACCTTCCTTGCAATTCTGCTTGGTACTCTTGTGGGTGGCATACTAATCATGGATAAGGATTCTGGCCGTCTTTATGTCAGTGTTCTGGTTTTGAGCGTTGCTTGTCTGGGGTGGTTAAGCAGTCAAAAAATACCATTAGCACAATCTGTTAATCAAGAATTAACCATTAAATGGAATATTTTTTCTGAGACATTCAATATAATCCGAGCCGCATTTAACTCACGCATAATTTTTGGAACAATTATTGCCATTTCATGGTTTTGGTTTATCGGGGCGACCATTTTATCACTTTTACCACTACCAGAATTTACTCAGACCATTCTACAGGCAAAAGAGCAGGTTATTACATTACTACTGGCTCTTTTTTCAATTGGTATTGGTCTGGGTTCTATTATTGCAGGTAAATCAAAGACACTGAGTAAAAGCCTGAAATGGATTATTGTTGGAGCTATTGGTATCAGTTTGACCGCTATGGATTTATATTGGGTCAGTGCTCAGCTGATTGAATCTAACGCTATAAAGGGGGGGGCTGAACTTGCATCCTGGAAAGCAATGTTTCAGAATCCTTTGACGGCACATATTTTAATAGATGTGCTGTTACTAGGGGCATCTGGAGGATTATATATCGTACCATTATACGTCATTCTTCAGGAACACAGTGAGATTGAATCACGCTCTCGAACAATAGCAGCTAATAATATTACCAATGCTCTTTTTATGGTGATCTCTGCCGTTGCAACAATGCTACTTCTGGATAATGGTGTATCACTCCATACACTATTCTTTTTAATTGGCCTATCTAATATTGTCATGTTTATTTTTATCTATTACCGTTTTTCTGCATCGGTTAGAAAAATAATCATTTAAAACGGAGCAAGATTGTTTAGTTTTGTATGTTTATGGTGGTAGTACATAAACTTAATCAACTATACGGGAGAATAAAATACTTAAAGTGATGCGTTTAAATTAAATTTATAGGGGGGTAGAGCATTAAGTATTTTTTTGCCATAGAATTTAGTCATTACCCGTTTATCCAGAAGTGTAATTTTCCCCTTATCTGTTTCTTTTCGAATGAGGCGACCACAGGCCTGAACCAGTTTAATCGAAGCATCAGGAACTGAGATTTCCATAAAAGCATTACGGCCCTGAGATTCAATCCATTCGTTTAAAGAGGCATCAACGGGGTTGTTGGGTACGGAGAAGGGAAGCTTGGCAATGATAACATGTTCACAATAGCTGCCTGGTAAATCAATACCTTCTGCAAAGCTGTTAAGGCCAAGGATAATACTGCCTTTGCCTTTATCTATTTGTTTTTTATGATCATTAATAATGACTTGCTTGTTCCTTTGTCCCTGAGTGAGCAATAGTTTTTTCCAGATATCATCACTGCGCAGTAATTCATACTCCACATCAGTCATTTGTTTTTTTGAAGCAAAAAGGACCAATGTGCCTTTTTGGGGATCGATAATGCGCCTGAGCAGATTAACAATCTCATCTGTGTGAGCCTGATATTGTGTTGCATCACTTGTCATTTTTGGCACAATAAACTCAACATTTTCCTGATAGTTAAACGGGCTGGGTAAAATATTAAAGAAACCTGGAACTCCTGAATTGAGAATATATCGGTTAAAGTTACCAAGTGCGGCAATGGTTGCGCTGGTAACGACGGCACCATAACATTGAGACCAGAGAATTTGTTCCAGGGTGTTAGCTGCCAGAATAGGACTGCAGGATAGTTCAATACCGTTAGTTTCCCGGTTAGTTGAAGTGTTAGTATTGTTATGTTTGTGTAACCAGCGGGCATTAGGTGGTTGGCCTTCTTTATCATTCCTAGTGAAGAAATCAAACAAATTCATTGCAGAATCAGCTCGACTTTCCATGGGTGCTAAAGCTGGTAACCATTGTTCAGCGACTTCAGTTTGCAGACCGGTAACATCACCTTCTATTGTATCTTTGAGAACTTTATTTATTTGTTGTAATTGACCAGAGAGCTTATCAAACTGTTTGAGGAGTTGCTGGCATTGGTTTTTTAGTATTTCAGGAACTCGCCCAAATTCAAAGCGTAATATTTTATCCTGATCACCAGCTGGAAGGTTGGCTGTTTGAGAGGAAAAGTGATTTTCAGGAAATTGAAATTGATTCACAATAGTTTCAAGGTGATTCATTTCTGTACTGATATCTTTGGCTTGTTCAGGAAAGTGCATAATAATCTGCTGAATCTGTGCAGGTGGTTTTGCTAATGAGGCAAAATTATTGAGTGTCGAGCTGGTTTGTTCTAGCCATTTAAGTGTGCTTGCAATATGAAATGAATAACTGAAATGATTGATGGCTTTTAGTGGTAAATGATGTCCTTCATCAAAGATGTAAATACACTCATCTGGAGGAGGGAGAATATAACCACCCCCCATATTGAGATCGCTTAGAACCAGATCATGATTTGCAATAATACAATCAACCTTAAAAACAGATTCTCTGGCTTTGAAATAAATGCATTCATTATAAAAAGAGCAGCGTTTACCGCTGCACTGATGTTGATCTGAGGTTAGCGGTAACCAGCTACTTTGTGATATTGAATCACTCCAGCTGTCAATTTCACCATCCCAGTTTTTCTTTTGCCAGGCTTGGTACAAGTCATCATAGAGTAAAATATCATCCTTATTATTTAATAAAATCTCACTGGATGGCAGATCAAGGGGCAGATCAGACTGACTTTTGTGGGAAATATAATTATCCAGCTTGTGCAAACAAACATAACGCTTTCGCCCTTTGGCCAGGGTAAAGGAAAAATTCAAGCCGCTATGACGGTGAATATCAGGCAAATCTTTGAGTAAAATTTGTTCCTGAAGCGCAATTGTTGCTGTTGAAATAATAAGCTTTTTTTTGTGTTCTTTAGCAATGGGAAGGGCTGCAACAATATAAGCAATTGTTTTCCCAGTACCAGTGCCGGCTTCAAGGGTACAGATGTGCGCCTGTTCTGGATGTTCATGATCGATATTACCAAGCGTACGGGCAATATCTGCAATCATAAGTCTCTGGCCGTATCTGGGTTTAATATTTTTATATTCCAGAATACGAGAATAAGCATCTTGTATGTTTTTTTTGAGTTTATCGGTCAGCACGAAAAGAGTGTATCATTAATGATAAAGAAAAGCCTTCAGTCACTGGATAAATTCAAGTTGTCATATAAATAACTTTTTTCTTTGCCAGAGCATGTATGCCTCAAAAAAAATCAGAAGGTCAATTTCAACGTTTTTACTGGGTAAATAATAATATTTGACAGATTATGATATCCGTCACAGTTTAATGATATATAAAAGCTTGATTTTTAGTCAGATAAGTTTATATTAAACAATAAGATACAAGGTTTAATTATCATAGCATATCAACATTGGGTCGCTTATTTATGACCACTTATCGGTTGAGGGTGGATAAATTTCTTAAATTCTTGTATTTTTTATATTTGTTACTAATATTATATAAATAATGTTCAGTTATTAAACAAAGATAATAAGATTAACAAAAATTTGTAATTAATTAATTTTCTTACATATTTTTTAGAACAGATTGAATTTATCAATTTTGTTTTTTGACATTTTTTTGGATGTTGTTTTTCGATTCAATTCGGAGTTAAGAATAGGGTAATGGTATGACTGTAAAACACGTACTGGTTGTAGATGATTCAAAGTCAGCGCGGTTCATGTTACGTAAGATGCTTGGTAAAATCAATCTGACTGCAGACTTGGCAGAATCAGGCGAAGATGCACTTGCTTATTTAAAAAGCAATCAACCTGATGCTATTTTTATGGATCATATGATGCCAGGTCTTAATGGTCTTGAAACCGTAGAAAAAATCAAAACAAACCCTCAAACAGCAGTTATTCCAGTTGTCATGTATACCTCTCAGGATGGAGATGAATACACAAAGAATGTTATTTCACATGGGGTACTGGATATTTTGCCTAAACCTGCTTCGCCGGATAATTTGAATGCTGTTGTACGTAAGCTTAATGATTTACCTGAGATTGGTAAAATCCAGGTGAGTCAGGATGCTTCTAATGATGCTCATCAGATTTCTGCTGAAGACATTGAAAAAATGGTTAGGAAAACGGCAGAGGCAGCTGTTGCCGCAGCAGTACGTTATCAGGTCATTGGGACAACTGCTCAACAACTTTCTAAATTCCGCAGAGAGCTTAAACTGTGTGATGAAACAAAAGCTGAGCATATTTCTGAGAAAGTATTTGATCTTCGCATCAATTCTTATTCAAACAAAATGTCAACACAGATTGAAGAATCTATGCATGATTTAGCTTCCAAGCTTGATGGCATTAATACAAAGAATAATGTCAGTAAAATTGATTCTCAAACTCTGGAAGAAATTAAAAGTGTTGCGCGCCTTGCATCCACATCTAAAGCCATTGATGCTGCAAAAGAGACTGCTAGTATGGTTGCACATGAATCAATGATGATGGTAACTGATGCAATCAATGAGTCAAATAAAAAAATGGCCAAACGAATTACTTATGCCACCATAATTGCCTCAGGTATTGGCATCTTATCTGCTTTGACTGTCTATCTCACACTTATTTGATTTTTTAAAACTAACCTGACTGATATTGCAATAAAAGGCTGCTTCTTGAAAAAAGAAGTAGCCTTTTTTTTTGTTCTGAACTAATATTTCATTTTTTAAAAATAAATAAATTTTTCTACCAAAGGCTCTTATATGCTCAAACCCATTGCTCAAAGAATTGCTGAAGAACTGAATGTCAATCAATCACAAATTGTTGCCACTATTACTTTATTAGATGACGGTGATACTGTGCCTTTTGTTGCCCGTTACCGTAAGGAAGTGACAGGAGGTCTGGATGATATTCAATTAAGATTGCTGGATGAGCGTTTGAATTATTTACGGGATTTGGATGAACGCCGAGATGTTGTTGTCAAAACTATTCAGGAGCAAGGCAAGTTGACCCCTGAATTAAAAGCAACACTTTTGAGTGCTGAAACAAAAACACGACTTGAAGATCTCTATAAGCCCTATAGGGTCAAACGAAGAACTAAGGCACAAATAGCTCGTGAAGCAGGACTTGAACCTTTGGCTGATTCATTATTAAATGATCCTGAGCTTAATCCGGAAAAGCAGGCTGCTATTTTTCTTAATGTGGAAAAGCAGGTAGAAACATCTAAAGATGCCCTGGATGGTGCGAAACAGATCCTCATGGAAAGGTTTGCAGAAAATCCTGAACTGGTGGGTAAACTACGTGAAAACCTTTGGGAAAATGGTCTTATGGTTTCGAAGGTGGTCGATGGTCAGGAAGAAGCGGGTAATAAATTTTCAGATTATTTTGATGCCAGCGAAAAACTTATGGAAATGCCGTCACATCGGATTCTAGCTTTATTTCGGGGGAGAAAAGAAGGGTTTTTAACCATTAATACTGAACTGAACTCTGAACAGTCAGATGATCCCCGTGCATTATCGGTTATGGAGCGTCAAATTGCTCATCATTTTGGTATTGATGATCAGAGTCGACCCGCTGATAAATGGTTGACTGAAGTTGTTAAGTGGACTTGGCGGATAAAAGTTAAAACGTCACTGGATATGGACTTAAAAAAGCGTCTTAGAGAAATTGCAGATGAAGGAGCAATTGATGTTTTTGGCAAAAACCTCAATGATTTATTATTAGCAGCACCGGCTGGACAAAAAGTGACTATTGGTCTGGATCCCGGTTTACGGACTGGGGTTAAGGTTGTTGTGGTTGATGAAACAGGAAAATATCTCGAACATACAACTATTTATCCTCATGTTCCAAAAAATCAATGGGATCAGTCATTACATATTCTTGGTGCATTAGCAACAAAGTTTAAGGTGAATCTTATCAGTATTGGAAATGGGACAGCTTCAAGAGAAACAGATAAACTTGCAGCAGATTTGATTAAGCAATACCCTCACTTGAGAATGAATAAAATTGTTGTTTCAGAAGCGGGTGCTTCAGTCTATTCTGCCTCAGAACTTGCCTCAAAAGAATTTCCCAAGCTGGATGTGTCCATACGAGGCGCGGTCTCAATTGCACGACGCTTACAGGATCCACTTGCTGAACTTGTCAAAATTGATCCCAAAGCCATCGGCGTGGGGCAGTATCAGCATGATGTCAGTCAGATTCAGTTGACAAAAAAGCTGGTGAATATTATTGAGGACTGTGTCAATGGCGTTGGTGTGGATCTCAATACCGCATCCATTCCCCTGTTAACTCAGGTTTCTGGTTTGAGTAAAACCATGGCCACGAATATTGTGGTTTATAGGGAGGCGCATGGAGCATTTAAAAACCGCCGTGATTTACTTAAAGTGGCTCGTCTTGGTGATAAAGCATTCGAGCAATCGGCTGGGTTTTTGCGAGTTATAAATGGCAATAATCCATTGGATAACTCAGCGGTTCATCCTGAAGCCTATCCTCTGGTGGAAAAAATCCTTAAGACTAAAAATAAGGTTATACATCAGATGATTGGTGATTTAAATTTCCTTAAATCACTTAATCCAGCGGAATTTACTGATGAAAAATTTGGTGAGCCAACTGTTGTTGATGTGATTAAAGAACTGGAAAAACCCGGTCGTGATCCAAGACCAGAATTTAAGACTGCGGTGTTTAAAGATGGGGTTGAAGAACCCAAAGATCTCAAACCTGAGATGATCCTTGAAGGGGTTGTTACAAATGTCACGAATTTTGGTGCCTTTATTGATATTGGGGTGCATCAGGATGGTCTGGTTCATATTTCTCAGTTAGCCAACAAGTTTATTAAAGATCCCAGGGATGTGGTTAAAGCTGGTGATGTTGTAAAAGTTAAAGTAACGGAAGTTGATCTAAAACGTAATAGAATTGCTTTGACCATGCGCCTTGCAGACATTGTTGAGCACACTGAAAATTTGAAGAAAAAACCATCAGATTTTAAGCCTTTCAGTAAACGTCAAAGACAAAAGGCAAGTCAGGCTGCACCAGAAAATAATGCTATGGCAGCTGCGTTTTCAAAATTAAAGTCTTAAGTAGCTTTGAGTTGATTTATTTAAAATTATTATTAAATAAACTTGCTTTAACAATTCAGTCACTATAGAATATCCCACTAAATTACTAAGGTATTTAGAAGATTTTTTATATAATTACTCAAATTATTTTATAAAAAACCCTTGTTTTAATAACTGCATGGTCATATTAATTATTAAGCAACCTACACTTTATACTAAACTTATTTTTAACATCAGGAGAAATATATAATGAGCGTACTAGTTGGTAAAGCGGCACCCGATTTTACTGCTAATGCTGTAATGGCAGATGGCGAAATCAAAGCAGATTTTAATTTTGCAGAACATATTAAAGATAAATATGCGGTTTTATTCTTTTACCCTCTTGATTTTACATTTGTTTGTCCTTCAGAGTTGATTGCTTTTGATCACCGTATTGAAGAATTCACAAGTCGTGGTGTTGAAGTAATTGGTTGTTCAACTGATTCACACTTCACACATAAAGCCTGGAGAAGTACTGCAATAAACAATGGTGGTATCGGTGAAGTTAAATATCCTTTAGTTGCTGATCTGAAACAGTCTATCTGCAATGACTACGATGTTGAAGTAGGCGGTGGAGCTGGTGAAGATGGTGCTTATAACCGTGGTGCCGGTATTGCTTACCGTGCTTCATTCCTAATTGATAAATCTGGCGTAGTTCGTCACCAGGTTGTGAATGATCTGCCTCTTGGTCGTAATATTGATGAAATGCTGCGAATGATTGATGCATTACAATTTACCGAAGAGCATGGAGAAGTTTGTCCAGCAGGTTGGAGTAAAGGTGATACTGGCATGAAAGCGACAACTGAAGGTGTTGCTGACTATCTGGCCAGTGAAGCAGATAAGCTATAAGCTTTATTATTTTTGCTTTTCTCCCGGACTTCCTGTCCGGGGGAAATTATAATAACTTTCGCTCTAAATTCTGCACTCTATTTACCTGCTTTTTGTTTTCATTTCTTACCTTTTTTAATTAAATTTCTCTTTTTTGACAATAATAAGACAACAAGTCATATTTTTTGCTGAAACAATTAATTAGACACGATATAATGCCTGACTAATTTTTAGAAACAAATCATAATAAAGTTTTCATTTTGATAGAGTGCTATCAAATTTTAATGGCTTTAAACACTATTAAATATAAGGTTATACGGGAGTTAAATAGTGGAATTATCAGGTGCTGAAATCATTGCACAGTTCCTCAAAGATGAGGATGTAGAATATTTGTTTGGTTATCCGGGTGGTGCTGTCCTGCACATTTATGATGCATTATTGCGAGCCGATTCAGTTAAACATATTCTGGTGCGTCATGAACAAGCTGCTACACATGCAGCAGATGGCTATGCACGTTCAACGGGTCGTACTGGTGTCGCATTAGTGACATCAGGTCCCGGGATGACGAATGCTGTCACGGGTATTGCGACAGCTTATCTTGATTCAATTCCTCTAGTGGTCTTAACTGGTCAGGTGCCAACGGCGGTTATTGGGAGTGATGCCTTTCAGGAAGTTGATTCTGTGGGAATTTCACGACCCTGTGTCAAACATAACTTTTTGGTTAAAGATGTTAAAGATCTGGCTGAAACACTGAAAAAAGCATTTTATGTTGCTTCAACAGGTCGACCAGGTCCTGTTGTAGTTGATATCCCAAAAAATGTGACTGATCCAAATATCAAAATTCCGTATTCTCATATGGCATCTATTGATATGCGTTCTTACAATCCAGTAACGAAAGGACATCCATTTCAAATAAAAAAAGCTTTAGAGCTTATGCTAAATGCTAAGAAACCGGTATTTTATACGGGTGGCGGTGTCGTGCTTAGTAACGCTTCTGCTTCTTTACGCTCGCTGGTACAGCAACTGGGATTTCCTATTACCAGTACTTTAATGGGACTGGGAGCCTACCCAAGTTCTGATGAACAGTTTCTGGGTATGTTAGGTATGCACGGAACCTATGAAGCAAATATGGCAATGCATGATACGGATGTATTAATTGCAGTGGGTGCACGCTTTGATGATCGTGTCACAGGACATCTGGAGCAATTTTGTCCCGATGCAAAAATTATTCATATTGATATTGACCCGTCCTCAATTTCAAAAACTGTTCAGGTTGATATCCCAATTGTAGGTGATGTGGATGATGTCTTAACTACAATGCTTGAACTGCTTAAGGGATCTGATTCTAGCTCTGAAGCAAAGGGTTCAGATAGTAGTGATGGCCAGGCGCTTAAAGACTGGTGGAAGCAAATAAAACAGTGGCGCAAGAAAAATTGTTTGCGTTATAACAAAAAGACTAAATCCATTAAGCCACAGTTTGTCGTTGAAAAATTGCATGAAGTCACTCAAGGTGATGCCTATATCACTTCTGATGTCGGTCAGCACCAGATGTTTACTGCTCAGTATTATGGTTTTGATGAACCAAGGCGCTGGATTAATTCCGGCGGGCTCGGCACAATGGGATTTGGTTTGCCTGCAGCTATGGGTGTTCAGCTGGCTCACCTTGATAAGACGGTTGCCTGTGTAACAGGCGAAGGTAGTATTCAAATGAATATTCAGGAGTTGGCAACTTGTATGCAGTATCAGTTACCAATTAAAATTATTAATTTGAATAATCGTTATCTCGGTATGGTCAGACAATGGCAGGAATTTTTCTATGAGGGCCGCTATGCGATGTCTTATATGGATTCTATTCCTGATTTTGTAAAACTTGCAGAAAGTTATGGCCATGTCGGTATGCAGATCGATCAAACCAGCGATGTTGAAGATGCATTAAAAGAAGCATTTGCTATGAAAGACAAACTGGTCTTTATCGATTTTATTACCAATCGTGAAGAAAACGTATACCCAATGATTGCTACGGGTAAAGGTCAACATGAAATGGAACTTGCTCCTGATAGTGAACTTGTCTGAAGAAACGTTCTTTGGGAAAATTCACTGCTCTGATTTTAGAGGCATAGTTTTAGAGAAACAGTTAAATAAAGAGTTATAAAATGCGTCATATTATATCAATATTATTGGAAAACGAGTCAGGTGCACTTTCAAGAGTGGCCGGACTTTTTTCAGCTCGTGCCTATAACATCGAATCTTTGACGGTGGCACCGACAGAAGATCCGTCCTTGTCTCGTATGACTCTGGTGACCAGTGGCTCTGCTGAAATTATCGAACAGATCACTAAGCAACTCAATAAACTGATTGATGTGGTCAAGCTCAATGATTTGAATGTTTCACATGTGCAGCATCTTGAACGCGAAATGATGCTGATTAAAGTGAAAGCACCCGTTTCGGCAAGAGATGAAATCATGCGCTTAAGTGGTATCTTTCGTGGCAATATCATCGATGTAACGGATGATGCTTATACTGTAGAGTTAACAGGAACCAGTGATAAATTAAATGCATTCATTGCATCATTTGACTGTGACAGTATATTGGAGACCGTTCGCTCTGGCGTAATGGGAATTGCTCGGGGCAGCTCAGCATTGCATTTATAAGTTTATGCTCTTTGTTAACAAGGGCATGAATAAGATTAAACTGATTATTTTTTTATATTTTAAAATAAGTAACACACAAGCTTAATGATATAAGACAGTGAGTTACATAAATGACATAAGGTTTGAATTAATGAACATATATTATGATAAAGACTGCGATCTTTCCATTATTAAAGGCATGAAAGTTACCATCGTTGGTTACGGATCTCAAGGCCATGCACATGCAAACAATCTTAAAGACTCTGGTGTTGATGTCACTATTGCATTACGTGAAGGCTCTGCATCTGCAGCTAAAGCTGAATCTGCTGGTCTTGTTGTTAAAAGTGCGGTGGATGCGGTAAAAGATGCGGATATTGTTATGATTCTGACTCCAGATGAATTTCAGTTCAAACTGTATAGAGATGATATTGAACCTAATATCAAGCAGGGCGCAACCCTTGCCTTTGCTCATGGTTTCAGCATTCACTATAACCAGATTGTTCCTCGTGCTGATCTGGATGTTATTATGATTGCACCTAAGGCTCCAGGACACACAGTACGTTCTGAGTTTGTTAAAGGTGGTGGTATTCCAGATTTGATTGCTATTTTCCAGGATGCATCCGGTAAAGCCAAAGATGTCGCTCTTTCATATGCCTCAGGCGTTGGTGGTGGTCGTACTGGTATCATTGAAACAACATTCCAGGATGAGACTGAAACTGACTTATTTGGTGAGCAGGCCGTTCTTTGTGGTGGTGCAGTTGAGTTGGTTAAAGCTGGCTTTGAAACACTGACTGAAGCTGGCTATGCACCTGAAATGGCTTACTTTGAATGTCTTCATGAATTAAAACTGATTGTTGATTTAATGTATGAAGGTGGTATTGCAAACATGAACTACTCCATTTCAAATAATGCGGAATATGGTGAGTACGTGACAGGTGATAAAGTTATTAATGATGAAAGCCGTAGAGCAATGAAACAAGCTTTGGCTAACATTCAAAATGGTGAATATGCAAAACGCTTCATTCTGGAAGGCCAATCTAATTATCCTGAAATGACGGCTCGTCGTCGTCTGAATGCGGCTCATCCAATTGAGCAAACTGGAGCAAAACTTCGTGCAATGATGCCATGGATTACTGAAAATGCTTTAGTTGACAAAGATAAAAACTAAACTATTCCAGTCATTTTTACGCTGACTCTTATTATTCAAGTAATAGCTTGAATCATGTGTCAAAGAAAAACCTGCTTTAAGCAGGTTTTTTTTTGCAATACGCCAGGTATATCAAAGCTATCAGTTCAAACTTTTTATTTTGTCCGTGGCTTTCCATCTATTCCATCGCTATAATACCTGAGAAGTCCTGGAACGCAGGTTAACGAATATAAAAGTATAAAACATGGAAAACAATAAAGTTTCGAACAGAAAAAAAGGTTCTAACCCGGTTGATGTCGCAGACAAATCAGTCCCAACTAAAGAACAGACGACTAAAAGAAGAGGGATTTACCTATTACCCAATTCATTGACAACAGGGGCTTTATTCGCAGGTTTCTATGCTGTTATCGCTGCGATGAATGGTCAATTTGAAGGTGCTTCACTGGCTATTTTTATTGCTATGATTTTGGATGGGCTAGATGGTCGTGTTGCACGTATGACTAACACACAAAGCGATTTTGGGGCAGAATATGACAGTCTGTCTGATATGATTTCCTTTGGCATTGCACCGGCATTAATTATGTATACCTGGTCCCTCTCCACATTGGGAAAAATTGGCTGGATTGCTTCTTTTATTTATGTCGTTGGAGCTGCCTTGAGACTAGCCCGATTTAATACCCAAATTGGCCACGCCGATAAACGTTATTTTCAGGGGCTTGCGAGTCCTGCATCAGCAGGCTTTCTTGTTGGATTTGTCTGGCTCTGTACTGAAAATAATATAGCGGGTTCAAGTCTAAGTTATCTGGTTCTGTTCTTTACTGCTGGGGCTGGTCTACTTATGGTCAGCACGATTAAATATCGTAGTTTTAAAGATCTGGACTTAAAAAACAAAGTACCTTTTGTAACTATATTGATCATGGTACTTATCTTTGTCTCAATTGTTTACCATCCACCATTCATTTTATTTACAATTTTTGCATTATACAGCTTTTCCGGTCTGTTCGGGCATATGATACGGAAAATCAAAAAACGCAAATAAATAACTCTTTGTATGCAATTAATGAATTCACTCTTTATTGGAAAAAAGCTTTATGTCTGACAAACTCATAATATTTGATACTACCTTACGTGACGGCGAGCAAAGTCCCGGCGCATCAATGACCAGAGAAGAAAAAATTCGTATAGCAAAAGTGCTTGAACGAATGAAGGTTGATGTCATTGAAGCTGGTTTTCCAGTGGCCAGCCCTGGTGATTTTGAGGCGGTAAAAGCCGTTGCTGATACCATTAAAGAAAGTACTGTCTGTGGTCTGGCTCGTGCCCTGAATAAAGATATTGATTGTGCGGGCGAAGCATTAAAAGGGGCTACCTCCTCCAGAATTCATACTTTTATTGCAACGTCTCCAATTCATATGGAGAAGAAACTTCGCATGACCCCCGATCAGGTGGTTGAGCAAGCTGTTGCAGCAGTTAAAAGAGCTCGACAGCATACTGATAATGTTGAATTTTCACCAGAAGATGCGGGACGCTCTGAGCTTGATTTTTTATGTCGCGTTATTGAAGCTGTTATTGATGCCGGTGCAACGACAATTAATATACCGGATACAGTAGGGTATAACGTTCCTCATCAGTTTGGTGCCTTATTACATAACTTACTAGAAAAAATACCGAACTCAGACAAAGCAGTTTTTTCAGTCCATTGCCATAATGATCTTGGGCTTGCTGTTGCCAATTCATTGTCTGCTGTTTTAAATGGTGCTCGACAGGTAGAATGTACTATCAATGGGCTTGGTGAACGTGCTGGTAATGCGGCACTTGAAGAAATCGTAATGGCTGTACGAACCCGCCAGGATATCTTTTCATGTAATACAACACTAGATACCAGCCAGATTATTCCCGCATCAAGGTTAGTGGCAGGAATTACAGGATTTCCGGTTCAGCCAAATAAAGCAATTGTAGGAGCCAATGCTTTTGCTCACGAATCAGGTATCCACCAGGATGGGGTACTTAAAAATCGTGAGACCTATGAGATCATGCGGGCGGAAGATGTTGGTTGGTCTAAAAACCACATCATTCTTGGCAAACACTCTGGTCGAAGTGCACTGAAAAGCCGGCTGAAAGAACTGGGGATCGAATTTAAATCAGAAGAAAGTTTAAACCAGGCTTTTGCCCGTTTTAAAGCCCTGGCAGACAAGAAGCATGAGATTTTTGATGATGATTTGCAGGCACTTGTGTCTGAGACAACTTCTTCTAGCAATGATGAGCATATTAAACTTATCTCAATGAAAGTGTGTTCTGAAACGGGTGAAACACCCAGTGCCTGTCTGACTCTAAGTGTTGATAGTGAAGAAAAGACTGCTACTGCTGAAGGTGGCGGCCCCGTGGATGCAGCTTTTAAAGCCATTGAAAAAATTATTCAAAGTGAAACAGAACTAAAGCTATATTCCGTTAATAATATTACCAGTGGTACAGATGCGCAGGGCGATGTAACTGTGCGTTTAGAAAAATCAAATCGAGTCGTTAATGGACAAGGTGCTGACACTGATATCGTTATAGCATCAGTAAAGTCTTACCTGAATGCATTAAACAAATTTATTCTGGTTGATGAAAGGGCTCACCCACAGCTTTAGGGGGCGGTAACTGTAAAATCCACTCAATTGATTTTATAAACTGGCTAAACTATGAATCATTTTATCAGACAACAATATCTTGAGGCGATTGGCATTCAAAGCTGGCAGCTAAAATCTGCAGTGGATAAAGATTTACCAGAACTTATTAACCAGGATGCGTGCTACACGGAGTCTTACTCACCACCACCAATTGGGCATAAGAGTTCTGAACCTGAGCAAATAGCAGCTCAACAATTTAAGACGGAAGTGCCCCTCCAGTTACAAGCTGAAAAAGAGGAACTATCAGCACCTGTACCGGTTCCTGACAGCATACCAGAACCTGAAGTTTCAACGGTTAATGGTAATATTGAGCAGATGAATTATCCACTTGACTCTGAAAGTCATTCAGATAAAAAAAAGTCTGATCTCTCAATGACTATTAAGCCATTACCTGAGGTGACATCTTCTCAAGAGCGGACCGTATTAGACACAGACTTAGAGCAGTTAATACAGGATTGCAGACTATGCTCAAAGCGACAAACCCGCATTAACCCTATTTCCGGGCAGGGTATTGACAAGGCTTCTATTTTTGTTATCAGTGAACCTCCAACCGCAGAAGAGGATCGTGCAGGCTCTTATTTGAGCGGGCAAGCTTCAACACTATTTAAGTTAATGCTGCATTCCATTGATAAAGTTGATGACTACTTTTTTACAGGTATCATCAAGTGCCATTCTTTTTCTGAATATCTTGTTAGTAATGATGAAATCAATCATTGTGCCACTTTTTTACAGAGTCAAATTCAAAAAATACAGCCGAAAGTTTTATATGTTTTGGGTGCAAAACAAGCACAATCAATCCTAAAAACCAAACAAAGCTTTAATCACTTGAGAGGAAATGTGCATTCTATAGTCATTAACAATCAACCATACTCTGTTATTGTCAGTTATCCTCCTGCCTATTTGCTGCGTAATCCCCAGTATAAGAGAGAAGCACTTAAAGATTTAATCCTGATGAAAAGCTTGTTAAAATGACCCGCAAAACTTCTGATTCAGAACAGGGTTTTGAACAATTTATTCGCAAAATGACACAGTTTGATCTTCAGCCAGTGATGGCCATAGAGGTTGAGGCTTATGAGTTTCCCTGGACTACAGGAATTATGTCTGACTGTTTAAGAGTTGGATACCATTGTTTTGTGTATGAAGTGAATTGTGAGGTCCGTGGTTATGTTATTTACAGTACTGTGCTTGATGAAGTGCACCTGTTAAACCTTTGCATTGACCCTCAATATCAGGGCAAAGGCTATGGTTGTTCTTTGTTAAAATGGTTGATGAAACATACTCAAGAAAATGGCAGTAAAACCCTTTATCTGGAAGTTCGGGCATCCAATCATGCTGCTATCCATCTATACGAAAGTATGGGATTCAACGAGTTGGGTATCCGCCACAACTATTATCCAGCTAAAAATGGCAAAGAAGATGCGCAGATTTTTGCCTGTGAACTGGCCTGGTGTTAACTTTTTAGAGATTGAAGACAGAACATACAGTCTAAAAGCTTAAGACATAAGCTAAAGACTTTTTTGTATTAAAAAAATGTGGAAATTAAATGAGTGAATTTTTAGATGAAATACGGCGCAGGCGTACATTTGCGATTATTTCTCACCCTGATGCTGGTAAAACAACGTTAACTGAAAAACTGTTACTTTATGGCGGTGCCATCCAGATGGCTGGTACGGTTAAAGGACGCAAGGCCTCCAGGCATGCAACCTCAGACTGGATGGATATGGAAAAAGAGCGTGGTATCTCCGTAACTTCATCAGTTATGCAGTTTCCGTATAAAGAATGCACTATTAATCTTCTGGATACACCTGGGCATGAAGACTTCTCTGAAGATACCTATCGCACACTGACGGCTGTTGACTCTGCTTTAATGGTAATCGATGTTGCTAAAGGCGTTGAGCTGCGTACGGTTAAATTAATGGAAGTATGCCGTCTCAGGGATACACCGATTTTGACCTTCATAAACAAACTTGACAGGGAAGGTCGTGATCCCATTGAGCTCATGGATGAAGTAGAAGATGTGCTAAAAATTGGATGCGCACCAATTACCTGGCCCATTGGTATGGGAAAACGATTTAAAGGCGTCTACCATCTCTACAATGATAAAGTCCATATGTTTAGTGCGACTCATGGAGGTAAAATCCAGGAAGGGGATATCATTGAAGGTCTAGACAATCCAAAACTGGATGAGCTTATTGGTGAGCAGGCTGAAGAACTGCGTGAAGAAGTCGAACTGGTTCGGGGAGCAAGTAATGAGTTTGATCTCGAACTTTTTTTAGCGGGTGAATTGACTCCCGTTTTCTTTGGTTCAGCGATTAATAACTTTGGTGTGGATGAAATGCTGGATGCTTTTGTCGACTATGCCCCTGCACCAATGGATCGTTCAACTACCACCCGAACGGTTAAATCTGATGAAGAAAAGATGACAGGATTTGTTTTTAAAATTCAGGCAAATATGGATCCTCAACATCGGGATCGAGTGGCCTTTATGCGAATTTGTTCAGGACAGTATACCAAGGGCATGAAAATGCGCCATGTCAGAATTGACAAAGACATTCAGATTGCCAATGCCATTACTTTCATGGCACAGGACCGAAATCATGTTGAAACGGCTTATTCTGGTGATATCATTGGCTTACATAACCATGGCACAATTCGTATTGGGGATACCTTTACTCAGGGAGAAGACCTGAAATTTACAGGAATTCCCAACTTTGCACCGGAACTTTTCAGGCGTGCTCGACTTAAAGATCCTATGCGCATGAAAGCACTGATGAAAGGTCTTGAGCAATTGAGTGAAGAGGGTGCAACACAACTATTTAAACCCATGAATAATAACGATTTAATTCTTGGTGCTGTAGGCATTCTACAGTTTGATGTGGTCAGAGAGCGTCTCAAAGGTGAGTATAAGGTTGACTGTGATTTTGAACCTGTTAATGTTCAAACTGCACGCTGGGTTACTTGTGAGGATGAAAATAAG
Source organism: Gammaproteobacteria bacterium (assembly GCA_016744375.1). GTDB lineage: Bacteria > Pseudomonadota > Gammaproteobacteria > GRL18 > GRL18 > GRL18. The sequence goes on along the minus strand of JADGEM010000016.1, from coordinate 32,916 downwards.
CTCAATGACTTTAGGAAGAAACTCAGTGATAACCTGGCAATTGATGGTAGTGGGGATTTAACTTACATTGCACCGACCCGGGTGAATTTAAACCTGACAATGGAACGTTGGCCTGAAATTGAATTTCTTGAGACTCGGGAGCATTAAAGTGTATTACTGTTTAAAGCCTATTAGGGGTTTAATTATATAAATATTAAACTACACTCTCGATTTCCATTATTCCGAGCGATTGAAAGATTTTTCGACTGATGACAGGTATGGCGTTATAGGCCGTTCTTAAACTTTTTTGTGACATAACTCACCTATAGCTATTATTAACAGAATCCTCTTTGCTAACAAATATTAGTGTATGGTAAAATTACGATGAATGTTCTTTAAGTGCAGATTAAAAGGTATTAATATGTTTAAAAGTATAATAAATCGTTTTTTTATCCTGATATTATTATTTTCATCGATAGTCTTATCCACTAATGTGTCTGCTGAAGTCGGGAATTTAAGCAATGAACAAATGAAACAATTAATGGCACAAAATGTACCTTTAATTGATATTCGCAGACCTGATGAATGGAAATCCACTGGTGTAGTTAAAAATAGCCATCTTCTTACTTTTTTTGATTCCCGTGGCAACTATGACATGGAAAAATGGCTGTCTGCATTAGATAAAATTGCCAACAAAAATGAAAAATTTATCCTGATATGTCGTTCAGGAAACCGCACTGGCCAAGTTTCTAACTTTTTAGATAAGAAATTAGGTTATACTCAGGTTTATCACCTGAAAAGAGGCATAAAAAGCTGGATAAAGGCGGGAGATAAGGTTGTTTCTAATCAATAATCATGAAACTATTTAGTTTTTTTCTTCCACTTCAATATAAACCGACTTGATGTCGGTTTTTTTATGACAGCTAGCTCAGGGATACAATCAATTAATAATACCTGATGATGAAAGCGTGTAATGGTGTGTTATAATTGAAAACTTAATTACATTTATAAAGAGAGTTTGCTGGAATGACGGTATGACAAATATAACGGATGATTTACGCATTCAGGGTATGACTGAAGTAGTGGCGCCTGAACAAATTCATAAACAATTTCTTAGCACAGAAAATGCTCAAAAAACCGTCTCTGAAACTCGACAAGCAATCCATAATATATTAAGTGGTAATGATGATCGGTTGATCATTATTATTGGTCCATGCTCGATTCATGATCCCAAGTCTGCCATGGAGTACGCTCGCCTGTTAAAAACTGCCCGCGAAAAATTGAGTGATGATTTATTGATTATCATGAGGGTTTATTTTGAAAAACCACGCACGACAGTTGGATGGAAAGGTTTAATTAATGATCCAGAACTTGATGGTTCCTTTGAAATTAATAAAGGTCTCGGTATTGCACGTGAGTTATTAGTCGCTGTTAATGATATGGGCGTTCCAACAGCAACTGAGTTCCTTGATCTCATTTCTCCTCAATATGTTGCAGATTTGATCAGCTGGGGGGCCATCGGTGCCCGAACGACAGAAAGTCAGGTTCATAGAGAGTTAGCATCGGGGTTATCATGCCCTGTAGGTTTTAAAAATGCGACAGATGGTGGTGTTCGGGTTGCAATTGATGCCATCTCTTCAGCCAGCCGCCCACATGTTTTTTTGTCTGTTACAAAACAGGGTAAATCAGCAATCTTTTCTACATCAGGCAATGATGATTGCCATATTATTTTACGTGGTGGAGCCGAACCAAATTACGATGCATCCCATGTAGATGCAGTCTCAATTGAAATGATTGATTCTTCATTAAAACCGAATTTAATGATTGACCTCAGCCATGCTAATAGCCAGAAAGTTTTTAAAAAACAGCTTGATGTTGCAGAAAATATTTCACAACAAATATCTGAAGGTGAACATCGAATTGTTGGAACCATGATAGAAAGTCATCTTGTTGAAGACCGTCAAAATTGTGTTAATAAGGAAGATCTTGTCTATGGTCAAAGCATTACAGATGCCTGCATCAATTGGGATGATGGTTTTGACGTTTTAACGAAATTATCCAGTGCTGTACAACAACGTCGTGTCAATCAGCCAGATTCATAGAGTTTTATAAAATATAATTGGAGTCATTTGATGGGATTTATCATTGGTGCTGTAGTTGCACTCATTGTTGTATTCTTGCTGGCTTATATAACCGTAAAGAAACCTGTGTTTGGGGAAATCATGATTGGTTTTTCCATTGTGCTGATTATGGCATCGACTTTTTTTTATTTCCAAAAGGATGAACGGGTTGAGAAGAAAAGAAGCTTAATCCCGGTAGAGCAAATAACGTCATCAGGTTTTTCTCACAGTTTATCTTATGGTAATTATTATAAACTAACCAGTGAAATACAAAATAATTCTCAACGTTATTTTCTTCGCTCTATTATTCTAAATATAAAATTTTTTAAATGCCCGGATTCATTTGATACTCAAAATGAAACAAGGTTTACTGAGTGTGAGTTTATATTAGAAAAACAACATAAAATAGACATACGATTAGCCTCTCAACAGACAAGGAAGGTTGAAAGTTATCTTTTACTAAGTGAAGACAAACTGGCTGATGCGACTAATTTCAAATGGAAAATTGAGATAATAAGTGGAGTTGCTCGATAAGATCCGGGGTTGCATTAATAGATGTAATTAAAAATTTTAGCATGAAAAATAACACTTAATGTTGATACTTGAAGATTGCCATAACATGATGAACTTTAATAGCTTTCTTCTTCAAGCAGTCGATCAACCTCATAATAGATTTTTTCAATATTGGCTTCTAATTGCTTATCCGATAAGTTAAATAATTCAACATCAGTTTGACTAATTATGCCCATAAGAGCGGGGGCACCCAGATAACGAAGCCCTCCATGAATTTTATGGATAATATCACGCAATGCCTGTTTGTTTTTATTTTTAAACTCAATCTCTATTGTCAGCTTATAATCCGGTAATTCTTTAATTAACATTGCTAGTAAATCATCAGCCAGCTTCTTGTTTCCTGAAACAAGTTTAATGGCTTTTTGATGATCAAGTATGGGCAGGATTTCAGACATTTACACTCCTAAAAGACCGAACAATTTAAAACTTCAAGACGTTGTAAATATATCATAAATCACCTTTTATCACCATAAAGGTCAAAGATCCTTTATTTATGTTACCCCATGATTCAGCAACATTTTTTAATTTAGTACATGGTGAGATTAAAATTTCCTTTATTTGCTATAATATAAAAATAATTCCTGATTTTTGATAAAAAACAGGCATTCACACAATAAATATTATGGAAAACAATGAAATATCCTACGATTGAACAGTTTGTCGGCAATACCCCCCTTGTCAGGCTTCAACGTTTACCTGGTCAAACCAGCAACCAGATTTTAGTCAAATTGGAGGGCAATAATCCAGCCGGTTCAGTGAAAGACAGACCTGCCCTGAGTATGATCTCACGTGCAGAACAGCGCGGGGATATCAAGCCAGGCGACACTCTTATAGAGGCAACCAGTGGAAATACCGGGATTGCATTGGCAATGGCTGCTGCTATTAAGGGTTATAAGATGATCTTGATTATGCCCGATAATATGAGTGAAGAGCGACGGGGTTGTATGAAGGCCTTTGGGGCTGAAATTATACTCACACCTGCAGAAGGCAGCATGGAAGCAGCAATTGATCTGTCCCGACAAATGGAAGATAAAGACGAAGGGATTGTACTCGACCAATTTTCCAACTCAGATAATCCGGTTGCGCATTATTTTGGAACAGGGCCAGAAATCTGGCGTGATACTGATGGAGAGATTACCCACTTTGTGAGTGCCATGGGGACAACTGGAACGATCATGGGAACAGCCCGTTTTCTAAAAGAAAAAAAACCTGAAGTATGCATCGTTGGTGTCCAGCCAGAAGATGGTGCCAAGATCCCGGGGATACGTTGTTGGCCGGAAGAATACCTTCCTACAATCTACCATCCTGATGAAGTTGATCAATTAATCTCTGTGAGTCAAATAGATGCAGAAGAAACTGTCAGACAACTGGCGGCTAAAGAAGGTATTTTTGCCGGTGTGTCATCTGGAGGTGCGGTTGCCGCTGCACTCGAATTATCAAAAACAGTTGAGAATGCGACTATAGTTGCAATTATATGCGACCGGGGTGATCGTTACCTTTCCACTGGTGTCTTTCCGGCTTAACGATGTCTTTTCTTTTAGTCTTTACTTGTTGTTTCAGGGGTTAAGCGAATGAATTCGCTTAAGTGTTATTGTCTTATTATCATCTCCTGCCTTCTCATTTCCAAGCATGCTGCTGCCATTGATAGTATTGAATTTTCCATGGGACAGATGACGTTTGAGTCGTTATTATCACAACCTCAGAATAAAAATTCTTTTCCAAAACCTAAAAATGAGCTCTTAGAACAATTAAAATTAAACCAGTTGTCTGTGATAATGGATTTAACCTTTAAGCCGGTTAAGTTCAAGATAGATCTTTCTAAACTTAAACTACCCAAGCCATATAAAGCAATAAGATCTCTTAATTTCACCTGTCAGAAATTTGTGTTTGATCTTAATAATTTTGAGTGCCATAGAGGGAAATTATTTTTTAATGGTCTTTTTGAACAGAAAGGTACTGCAGCAGACTTATCATTTGTTTATAACTCTGAAAATGACATTCTAAGCCTGTCAGTGCAAAATATAAATTTGGGTCATGGTTCTTTATCATTAAACTTTAACCGTGTTAAGAATAAATGGCAGTCAAATTTTAATCTAAAAAATCTGGAATATAAATTTTTATCTGGTTATATAAAATCATATTTTTATCAGGAAAAAATGAATGATTTTATTGCTATGCTTGAAAGTGCTGGGGGCATTTTAAGTTTAACCGGTCGGTCTGGAGGGATACTTGCATTATCTGATACAGATAAAGGTAAAATGAATACTTTGCAACTTAAGGGAAAAGTTGAACATGTTCATTATCAATATGGTGAAAATCTGGCAGAGGAACTAAAATTTAATTTTGATCTTAGTCTCAATTCAATTTCACATAACGTACAAAAGATAGCATTGGTGATAGATTCGCTCGGTGGTGAGGTTTTACAAGATGATACCTATGTTGCCTTTAATGGCAATGAAAGGCTTAGAACTAATTTTAATTTAAAACAAAAGAATATAATAGATATTTCGCAACTAACATTGAATTCGAAGGGGATTTTTTTATTTGAAACTCAAGGTCAAATTGCCATTAATAATAAATTAAAAATTCATCATATTGACTCGAAAATAAACGTCAGTAATCTGTCTTTGTTCAACAAAACATATCTGGCTAATATTCTCTCAGGTACTGATTATGAAGCTCTAATCCTGGAAGGTGAACTCAATGCTTATTTTAGTTCTAATTTAGAACAGAAAAAAAACACTTATAAGATTGATGCACATTTTAAAGATTTTTCTCTGGCTTTAAATAACCAAATTTCATTAATTGATCTTAATGGCAGTGTATTTTGGAATAATGACAATCAAATAAAAGAGACTATAGAACCCAGTCAATTATCATGGCAGGAACTCACATTGAATGAATTACCATTAGGGCATTCTAAATTTCAGTTTATACTGCATAATGATTATCTGAAACTGCTTAAAGAAACTGATATTCCCATATTTGATGGAGCACTTCATATTAATAGTCTGGAAGTCTCACATCTTTTTTCGACTCAACTATATGAATCACAAGATCCAAAATCTAATAAATTCAAATCTGAAACACCTGATAATTCAGGTATTAATAGTTTAACACTGACCATCGATGGCATGATTAAACCCGTTTCTTTAGCTCTGTTATCACAACACTTTGAATGGCCATTGCTTGACGGTACACTCTCTGCGGTTATTCCTTCAACAACCTATAATGAAAAATACCTTCGAATTGGAGGAGCAATGATGCTGCAAGTTTTCGATGGCACAATTATTATTAAAGATTTAAAAGTTGAAGAACCTCTCCAGGATTATGCGCAATTATTTGCTAACATCGATCTGATTAATCTCAATCTTAAATCGTTAACCAATACTTATAATTTTGGTGAAATTAACGGTAGGGTAGAAGGGAAGCTGAATGCTTTAGAATTAGATGCCTGGGAACCCGTTGCTTTTGATGCCTATATTCGTACACCGGAGAACGATAATAGCAGCCATCGTATCAGTCAGAGGGCCATTGATAATTTATCCAGTCTTGGTGGTGCTTCAGGTCTATTATCTCGAAGTTTTTTGAGTTTTTTTGAAACCTTTCGCTATGATAAGATTGGTTTAAGTTGTAGACTTAAGAATAATATTTGTCATATGTCAGGTGTTGAAGCCAAGGGTAATAGTTACTATATTGTAAAAGGCGGCGGTATTCCAAGAATTGATGTGATGGGGTTTCAGCGCAAGGTTAACTGGGGAGTATTAACTTCTCGACTTAAAGCCATTCAGCTGGCAAATGAAGCAGTAATAGAATAATTATGCCAGCTGAAGGCTTATCAATCACTTATTCAGCTGTTATTCAGTTGCAATATGCCACACTTCATATCAAGTACTTGTTCTGTAACGGGTTCATGGTAACCTGACTCAAAATTACGTTTAAAAAGGTTGAAAATATGAAAACGAATGATTTATTATTAAATCCCTCTTTCCTGAATAAAGATGTTTATTCTCGATTTTTCTCTATCGCGTTGCTCAGTTTAACCGTTATATCCTGTGTCACCATCAATATTTATTTTCCTGCTGCTGCAGCAGAAAAGGTAGCAGAACAAATTGTTGATGATGTCTTACATTCTGGTGAGTCAGACATTGAACACAAGAAAAATTCTGATGGGGATATTAATAAGACTCAAGGATGGTTAGAGCCTGATTATCTTGAACATCAACAAGCATTACCCACAAGTGCACTATTGGCTATTGTCAATTTTGTTATTCCAGTTGCTGAAGCGGGGCAGGCAAATATTTCCATTGATTCGCCAAAAATCCGTTCAATTCGAAAGAGCATGGAAAAAAGGCAAGCAAAACTTCGCCCTTATTATAATTCAGGTGCGGTTGGTTTTACTAATAACGGTTTGATTGCCAGTGTCAGTCATTCTGGCTTGTCTATTAAACAAAAATCTACAGTCAAGAAATTAATTAAATCAGAAAATAACGATCGTTTAGCCCTGTACTCAGAGATTGCATCAGCTAATGGGCATCCTGAATGGAAGTCAGACATTCAGAAGACATTCAGTAAAACATGGATAAATAAAATTTCTGCTGGATGGATGTATCAATCTAATTCAGGAAAATGGAAGAAAAAGTAAAAATGCAGTTTTCATGAAATCCAGGAGTTTGAGCGCCTGGATCACTCTACTAATAGCAATAGCATTGATGTAACAGAAATATGAGCTTTATTGTGATTTTGTGATCAAATTGACCATTTTTTGAGCTGCGGGTGAAAGGGAGCGGTTTTTATGGGTGACAATTCCGAGAAAACGACTTGCGGTAAAGCGCTTTGTTTTTACTGCAGTTAATGTGTCATCAAAAAGTGTTTTTGGCAAAACACTCCAACCTAGACCAACACTGACCATCATTTTAATTGTCTCTAAATAATTATTCGACAATTTAACATGAAGATTTAAGTCAAACTTATGAAAATACTCATCCAGTAATTCTCTGGTATAGGTGCCTTTTTCAGGTAATATAACAGGGTATTGTGACAGTTCTTTAAGGTATTCTTTATTAAATTCTATTTCATTTGATATTTTATAGCTTGGATTTTTTGCTATGGATTTAAGCAAAGGGTGATTATTGTTAACAGCAATTGTCATTGGGTCAGACCATATCGCCACTTGATTAAGAAAGGGAACCGGATCATTGGGCAGGGTAATGACAGCCACTTCAATTTCAGCATTTTCAACTGCCATACAAGCTGATTCAGAATTCATAAAATCCAGTTTTAAATTAACCTTAGGGTATTCGTTAACATATTGCTTTAAGATTGGGGGAAGATGGTGCAGACCAATATGGTGGCTGGTTGCCATAGACAACTCACCGGATATGACCCCACCCATTTCAGCAAGCGAGTTTTTTCCTGCTTTTAGTTCATTAATAATATTTTGTGCACGAGGAAGAAATAAGCGCCCAGCATCAGTAAGAATAATTTTCTTTTTGATCCGATCAAATAATTTACAATTTAATTCACTTTCTAAAGAAGCAATTCTTTTGCTTATTGCTGGTTGAGTGAGATACAAAGACTCCGCAGTTTGAGAAAATGATTGTTTTTTTGCAACACTTAAAAATGTTTCAATTGATGGAATATCCATGGGGACAATGCCTGTTTTATTGGCTTTAATACCAATGCTACTATTTGGAAATTGTGTATTTAAAATGCAACTTGGGTAATCATTGTTTTGGTAGCAAAGCAAACATATAACTTTTAGTTATGAAAAACATGAAAAAAATGAATTTGAGTTATTTTAAATTCAACGATACCATAAACACAACTAAAACAACAAATTTGTTCCTGGTTGCTTACTCGGAATTAATCACAATGAGCATCAAAAATGCCGCTTCTCAGGAGAAGAGTATGAGTGCCAAAACTTTATATGATAAATTATGGGACAGTCACACTGTCCGTGAAAATGATGATGGAACATCATTATTGTATATTGATCGTCAGTTAATACATGAAGTCACCTCCCCGCAGGCTTTTGAAGGCTTAAGAATAGCCAATCGTCAGCCCTGGAAACTTTCAGCCAACCTGGCAACACCGGATCATAATGTACCAACTACCGATCGAGATAAAGGAATATCCGATCCGATTTCTAAACTTCAAGTTGACACTTTAGATAATAATTGTGAGCGCTTTGGTATTACTGAGTTTAAAATGGATGATATCCGACAGGGTATTGTTCATGTTGTGAGTCCAGAGCAGGGTGCAACTTTACCTGGAATGACACTTGTTTGTGGTGATTCACATACTTCAACTCATGGTGCCTTTGGTACACTTGCTTTTGGTATCGGAACGTCTGAAGTAGAACATGTTTTAGCCACTCAATGTTTGATTCAAAAAAAATCAAAGAATATGCTCGTTGAAGTGAATGGCCTGTTAAATCCTGATGTCACTGCAAAAGATGTCATCCTGGCCATTATTGGTAAAATTGGTACTGCAGGTGGAACAGGTTATGCAATAGAGTTTGCCGGTGATGCCATCCGCTCATTTTCAATGGAAGGAAGGATGACGTTATCCAATATGGCAATTGAAGCAGGTGCCCGCGCAGGTATGATTGCAGTGGACAAGACAACAATTGATTATGTTAAAGGCAGACCCTACTCTCCAACAGGAGAGCAATGGGAAAAAGCGGTCGAATACTGGAAGACTTTTTATACCGATGGTGATGCCAAGTTTGATAAAGTTATTACTCTTAGTGCAGGTGAGATAAAACCCCAGGTGACCTGGGGCACCTCGCCTGAAATGACCATGGCGATTGATGAAACCATCCCAGATCCTTTACAGGAGTCTGATCCGGTCAAGCAGGAAGGAATGGTGGCAGCTCTTAAATACATGGGCTTAACTGCAGGTAAGCCCATTTCTGAAGTTTCAGTTGACGTTGTTTTTATCGGCTCTTGTACGAATTCACGGATTGAAGACATTCGCGCTGCAGCCGAGGTTGCAAAAGGCAAGAAAGTATCTGACTCTATTAAGCAAGCCATGGTTGTTCCTGGTTCTGGGTTGATTAAACAGCAGGCTGAGAATGAAGGTCTGGATAGAATTTTACTCGATGCAGGTTTTGAGTGGCGTGAACCCGGTTGCTCAATGTGTCTAGCAATGAATGCCGATCGTCTTGAGCCTCAGGAGAGATGCGCTTCGACATCAAATCGTAACTTTGAGGGACGTCAGGGGCAGGGTGGCAGGACACATCTGGTCAGCCCTGCAATGGCTGCTGCTGCTGCTATTGCCGGTCATTTTGTTGATGTACAGTCATTGAATAAAACAGTATAAAAGGAACCTGTTATGGAAAAGTTTACAATAATGACAGCGATTGCAGTACCTCTGGATCGTGCAAATGTGGATACAGATGCTATTATTCCAAAGCAGTTTTTAAAATCGATTAAACGCAGTGGCTTTGGACCTAACTTGTTTGATGAATGGCGATATCAGGATCATGGAGAACCAGGGATGGATAATTCTAAGCGCCCGGTTAATTCTGATTTTATATTAAATAAGCCTCGTTACTCAGGTGCCAAAATTCTGCTTGCCCGAGATAATTTTGGTTGTGGTTCGTCACGTGAACATGCCCCCTGGGCATTGGAAGATTACGGAATTCGAGTCATAATTGCACCAAGTTTTGCTGACATCTTTTATAATAACTGTTTCAAGAACGGTTTATTGCCCATCATTCTCTCTGAAAAAGAAGTTAATGGGCTGTTTAGTACCGTTGAAGATAATGACGGTTTCCAACTGACAGTGGATCTAGAACATAAAAAAATTACAGGTTCAGGTTCAGAAATAAACATTGATATCAGCTTTGAACTAGATGAATTTCGTCGTCATTGTTTATTAGAAGGTTTGGATGAAATAGCCCTGACTCTTGAACATGCGCAGGATATAAGTGTTTATGAAGAGAAGCAAAAAGAAATAACCCCATGGCTTTATTAAGTATTGAGTTATTGTTTAATTTACAAATTGAGAAGAGATTATGAGTAAAAAAATTGCGGTGTTACCCGGTGATGGGATTGGCGTTGAAATTGTCACTCAGGCAGTAAAAGTCCTGAATTGTTTAAAAAATGAGTTTGATCTTGATATTGAAATGGAAGAGGGTCTAGTGGGGGGGGCGGCTTTTGATGATTCCGGATCACCATTACCGGAAGCAACATTAAAACTGGCAAAAGAGTCAGATGCTATTCTGCTCGGGGCTGTTGGTGGCTACAAATGGGAATCTCTCGATATTGCTGTCCGTCCAGAAAAAGGATTGCTGGGTTTGCGTTCAGAATTAGAACTTTTTGCTAATCTGAGGCCCGCAATTTTATATCCTCAGCTCGCCCATGCTTCTACTTTAAAAGAAGATGTGGTTTCAGGTTTAGATATTATGATTGTGCGTGAATTGACCGGAGGTATTTATTTTGGTCAACCTAGAGGGATAAGAATACTTGAAAATAATGAAAAACAAGGGTTTAATACACTTATCTATAAAGAATCTGAAGTTGAGCGTATCGCTCATGTTGCCTTTGAAACTGCAATGAAACGTGATAGAAGACTCTGCTCTGTTGACAAGGCAAATGTTCTTGAGTGTACTGAGTTATGGCGTGAAGTACTCATTCGTGTGAGCAAAAATTATCCAGATGTTGAATTAACTCACATGTATGTTGATAATGCAGCTATGCAGTTAGTTAGAGCACCTAAACAATTTGATGTCATGGTCACTACGAATATGTTCGGTGACATCCTTTCAGATTGTGCTGCCATGTTGACCGGATCAATTGGCATGCTGCCTTCAGCATCTATGGATAAAAATCAGAAAGGAATGTATGAGCCGATTCATGGCTCTGCGCCTGATATTGCGGGGCAGGATATTGCAAATCCTATGGCCACCATATTATCGGTTGCAATGATGCTACGCTACTCTCTCAATAATGAAGCATTAGCGCTTAAAGTGGAGAGTGCTGTAGAAGCCGTTTTGAATAAAGGGCTTAGAACGGTTGATATTTATACTGAAAATGATATGAAAGTGGGTACAAATACCATGGGAGATGCAGTGGTTACTGCGCTGATGGCATAAAGCCCCACAATTATTTTAAAAACTTGGAAAATTTAAAAGTCAGGACAATACAAATGAGCAAAGAATATGATGTTGCAGTAGTTGGTGCTACTGGTGCTGTTGGTGAAACTATGATGGCAATTCTCGAAGAACGTGATTTCCCTGTGAGAAATCTCTACCCTCTGGCCAGTGCGCGCTCTGCCGGCAGTAAAATACAATTTAAAGGAAAAAATTATACGGTACAGGATCTGAGTGAGTTTGATTTTTCTCAGGTACAGATTGGCCTTTTTTCTGCAGGCGGCAGCATTTCAGAAATTTACGCCCCTAAGGCGGCAGAAGCAGGTTGTGTCGTTATTGATAATACAGCACATTTCCGTTATGACGATGATATCCCTCTGGTTGTACCTGAAGTCAACCCTCATGCCATTGCAGGGTATAAAACCCGTGGTATTATCGCCAATCCTAATTGTTCTACCATTCAGATGCTGGTGGCTTTAAAGCCAATTCATGATGCCGTAGGCCTGGAACGCATAAATGTTTGTACCTACCAGGCTGTTTCTGGTACTGGTAAAAATGCCATTGAAGAATTAGCAGGCCAAACTGCTAACATTCTTAACGCAAAAGAAGTAAAAGTGGAAGTTTATCCAAAACAAATTGCATTTAATGTTTTGCCTCATATTGATGTCTTCAAAGATAATGGATACACCAAAGAGGAAATGAAGATGGTATGGGAAACCAATAAGATATTTGAAGATGATTCAATCCTGGTCAATCCTACTGCCGTAAGAGTACCGGTATTCTATGGTCATTCTGAAGCCCTTCATATTGAGACCAAAGAAAAAATCAGTGCTGAGAAAGCAACTGAATTACTCAATGCCTTTGATGGTATTGAAGTCATGGATGATCGCAATGATGGTGGTTATGCAACTGCAGTGACTGAAGGTGCAGGTAGTGATCCAGTTTTTGTGAGTCGAATCAGAGAAGATATTTCACATCCACGAGGCTTAGATCTATGGGTTGTTGCTGATAATGTTCGCAAAGGTGCAGCATTAAATAGCGTCCAGATTGCGGAAATACTCATTAACGATTATTTATAAAAAACTCCCCTGGAAATTCAAGAAATCGTGATTTGTTTAACAATTTTTAATTATTTTGCAAACTAGTTAATGTTTTTCTTGAATTTTTTAATTTAACATACTAATAATAATAGAGAATAAGTTAAGTTTTTCTAAAGTCATGTTTTTTTAACAAACTAAGTGAATACTTACTATAATATAAACATCTTAATAAATTTGCAGATTGTTTTTATTTTTAAAAGAATCTGAAATCTTTTATTTAAGTTATTATTTCAATGGGTAGGAAAGAACAAAGTCCTGCTTATTTGTGCATTTTTTAAGCAATTAACAAAAGATCAACCAGATCTTAATATTAAAAAAGGGAGCCAGCACGTGCGGAAATCAATCCTTGCATGTACCGTATCATTCTTAATGTCACCTATAGCCAGTTGGGCTTTGGGAATGGGGGATATACAGGTAAACTCATCTTTAAATCAACCTCTGAATGCAGAAATTGCACTTCACTCGGTGACGAAAAAAGATCTTGATTCATTGCATATTGAAATGGCATCAAAGAAAATTTATGCCCGTGCTGATATAGAACGCAGTTATTATCTGTCTAAATTCCGTTTTAAGCTGATTGAGCGTAATGGAAAACATTATGTATCAGTAACAACAAAAGAACCCTTTAGAGAACCATTTGCTAATTTCCTGGTTGAAGTTTCCTGGAGTTCAGGCCGCCTGCTCAGAGAATACACCATGCTGATGGATCCACCTGAATTCATAAAAAAGCATGTACGTCCTGTTAAAACTGCGAGCACAGCACGTTCATCGCAAGTAAAACGGACGCCGATAAAGCAATCTACACGTCAACCTGTTTCATCATCTCAGAGTTCAAACTATGTTCTTACACCATCAGGAGAGATTAGTTATGGACCAACCAAACGCAACGATACGCTATGGCATATTGCTAAGAGCATAGCGCCCGAGAATGTAACCATTGACCAAATGATGATTGCATTATTGCGTGATAATCCTGAAGCTTTTGTCAATAACAATATTAATAATCTGAAATCAGGTTATGTATTGAGAATTAAAGACAAACAAAGTTTAAATAAATTAAGCCGTTCTAATGCTACTCGTCAAGTCAGAGACCAATATCAAAGCTGGAAAGAAACCCGACAGCAAAAACCTGTTGCAAATCTAGTTGATCGAAGTGATCGCAGTTCTGCAGAAGCTCCCTCTGACGGTCAGCTTACTCTGGTTGCTTCCGGGGATAAAGACAGTGCTGATATGAAGGGTGACTTATCTTCTAAATCAGAGAATCTAAAAGAAAAACTCTCTCTGGCTGGGGAGGAACTTGAGTCAAAACAAGTTGAGAATCAGGAACTAAGAGCCCGTATTAAGGAGCTTGAAGAGCTTCTGAAAACGAAGACATCTCTGGTTGAATTAAAAGATGAAAGTCTGGCTGCATTGCAAAAACAAAAAGAAATGCAGACCATGGAATCACCAGAAGACGCATCAACAGAAATAATGCCTGTTGACTCTCCAGCACCAGCAGATGAAATTGTTACAACAGAAACAGAAGTACTTGAAACTGACGTTTACAAAGAAACTGAGATGCTGCTTGCAGAGCATATCGACCCATCTGTTGAATTGAGTAAAGACGAGCAAATGTCTTTAGAATCAGAAGCGCCAGTCAATGTTGATGAAGTCATCAGCATACCTGAAATCACTCAATCTGAAACAATAACAGAAGTTGCAGAGGTTACTGAAGCTGAGCCTATTTCACCAGAACCAATGGTAAAAGAGGCTGCTAAACCTAAGCCGGCGTCAGCACCCAAACCAAAAAGCTTAATTCCTCCAACTGGAACTGTTCTTGATGTTCTCCTGAATGAGAAAATGTTGCCTTATACTGCAGGTAGTGGAGTGCTACTCCTTGGATTGCTAGCCTGGTTAGGTCTGCGTGGACGTGGTAAAAAGGAGAATGAGTTTGAAGAAAGCATCCTTGATTCTAAACTAGAAGGTGATGATAGTGAGTTTAATATTGAAGATTCTCAATTAGTTAATTCTTCTGCTAGTTCGACTGAAGTCCTTGCTTCAGACACAGAAACTTCATTCTTAAGTGATTTTTCTGCAGATGATATGGAATCTTTACAGCCTGATGATACAGAAGCTGATCCAATTTCAGAAGCAGATGTCTTTATGGTCTATGGCCGATATCAACAAGCTGAGGAATTATTGCAAAGTGCCATAAAATCCGAACCTGAACGTCTCGATTTCCAGTTAAAACTTCTTGAGGTTTATCATGGCGATAATTTAAAAGATTCATTTGCAGTGCAAGCTGATGTTGTTAAGGGACTGCTGAAAAAGGACAATGATGACTTTGAGCTGACAACGGAATGGGTCAAGGCCAAATCCTGGGCTGAGAAGCTTGGTATTAATATTGATATGCCCGATATGTTTGATGAAGATGGACCTGTTTCTGAAGACTCGATGACTGATGAAATCCAGTCACTGGATGATGAACTCTCTTTGGATAGTGAAGAAATTAATTTAAATGAAGATTCAATTTTAGGTGATATCACTGATTCGGATGTTGGTTCTGATTTAGCACTTGAAGAGGATACTTCTGAATTTTCTCTTGATGACTCAATTCTAGAAGATGATACTGGCAGTTCGCATGTTTCAGATGATGACTTTGAGCTCAGCCTGGATGATTTTGAAACCAGTGACGATTCTCAAGAAAGTGATAAAGCTTCAGATCTGGATGAATCAATCCTAAATTTAGATGATAGCCTTGAGCTGGAAGATGGAGGCTTTGAACTAGAAGATGACAGCCTTGAACTGGAAAATGACAGCCTTGAGCTAGAAGATGACAGCCTTGAACTAGAAGATGACAGCCTTGAACTAGAAAATGACAGCCTTGAGCTAGAAGATGACAGTCTTGAACTGGAAAATGACAGTCTTGAACTGGAAAATGACAGTCTTGAACTGGAAAATGACAGTCTTGAATTAGATGACAGTCTTGAACTTGGTGATCTTGGTGAACTTAGTCTTGATGAAGATGAAGATAAGGATTCTGATGTTGATAATTCCCTTGCTACTGAAGATGAATCTGACGAGTTAGATTTACTTGATGATGATCTTGATTTTGATGAGCTGGAGGATGACTTCCCTGAACTTGATGCCGTTGGCACAAAACTGGATTTAGCAAAAGCCTATATCGATATGGGAGATATGGAATCAGCATCAAGCATTCTTAATGAAGTTATTGACGAAGGAGATGAAGAGCAAAAATCTCAAGCTCAGTCATTATTGGATCAAACTGAATCCTAATTGTTCTAGATGAAGACATGCACCCTGTAATAAAGATTGTTAACCTTGTTGTTGTATCAATCTTTCTCACACAGGGTGGTTGGGCTACATTGCTTTTAA
Source organism: Gammaproteobacteria bacterium (assembly GCA_016744375.1). Lineage (GTDB taxonomy): Bacteria > Pseudomonadota > Gammaproteobacteria > GRL18 > GRL18 > GRL18. Next base: position 16,669 of record JADGEM010000016.1, on the reverse strand, counting down.
CTGCTGCATTATTACTCCCGTTTTATCTTAAGAATAATAAACTATGGTCCCCCGCTGTAAAAATGCTTTACAGGCTTAAATGGTTTTTTGTTTCAATTTTATTCATTTACTATTACTATACTCCCTTCATTCAAGACACTGAAATCCCTATTTTGCTACAATATTTACAACAGCTTACTCCGGGCTTATTTCGTATATCAGTACTTATATTTATTCTATTTTCTGTAAATTTATTCATTCAAACGACGACTAAAGAAGATATATTATCTGCTTTGCTCTTTATTTCATCCCCACTCAAACTTTTTAATGTTAAAACCGAGCGAATCTCTCTCAGAGCTGTTTTAACACTTGAGTATATTGAGATATTGTCTGAACGCCTAAGAAAATATAAAATACCTCAGCAGTCTCATGATAATAAAAAAAAGAAATTCGTTTTTTTTCAACTCATACAATATTCTGGTATAATTTTGCGCGAAATTCTTGAAGAAGCAGACACAACATCGGGACAAGCTTATACGATTGAATCCCAGCCCGCTCCAGAGCTTTTCCAATACCTGTTTCCTTTGCTTTTATGTTTGTTTTTTTATCTTAGTCTAAGTTATTTATAACAATTGGTAGTTAATTTATGCGTATTGCTTTAGGGATTGAATATGATGGTTCTGCATTTTCAGGATGGCAGATTCAGGAGGGTGATTATGCAACCGTTCAAGGTACTTTAGAAGCCGCCTTGAGCAAAATAGCTAATGAAAAAATCGAAAAATGCCAGGTGGCTGGAAGAACAGATACTGGTGTTCATGCAACAGAGCAAGTCATCCATTTTAATACCAGAGCAAACCGTTCGATGCGTTCCTGGGTCTTAGGTGTCAATCGATATTTGACTGATAAAAATATCAGCATCCTTTGGGCGCATATAGTAACGGAAGAGTTTCATGCTCGTTTTTCTGCACAGCGTAGGCGTTATCGTTATATTATTTTTTCAAGGGCAATCAGGCCCAGCTTTTTACGCCGACAAGTCTCCTGGTATCGTAACCCCTTGAGCTTACCCCGTATGCAGGAAGCAGCTGTTTACTTAACAGGTGAACATGATTTTAATGCTTATCGAACCGTTAAGTGTCAGGCAAAAAGTTCTGTTAAAACAGTCCATTTCTTAAATGTTTCACAACATGGTGAGTATTTCTATATTGATATAGAAGCAAATTCATTTTTGCATCATATGGTCAGAAATATTGCTGGAGTTCTCATGTTAATAGGCACAGGAGAGAAAGAGCCTATATGGGCACAACAGGTCCTGGATTCACGTGACAGAACAAAAGCTGGTAAAACGGCACCTTCTGGAGGTTTATATCTCACCCATATTTCCTATGATGAAAAATTCAACTTACCCCAGATAGACTCTCAAACGATTATTTAGGTTAAAGCTGGACAAATACATATTGAAACTTAATCACCAATAGCGAAGTTATTTTTACCCTGTTTTTTAACCTGAAACATGCTGTTATCTGCAACACGTAATAAGGTGTCATAATTTTTTCCATGCTCTGGGTATAGGCTGACACCTATGCTTATGCTAATCTTACACTGATGCTTATCAAGAAACATTGGCTGACTTACCTTATTAATCAATATCTGACAGAGAAGTACAATGTCTTCTGGGTGTTTGATATTGGTATAACAAATTGAAAACTCATCACCACCAAGACGGGCAATCAGATCTTCTTTACGCAAAGATGATTTTAATCGCTTAGAAACATTGACTAAAAGTTTATCCCCCATTGCATGCCCCAAAGTATTATTAATTGCTTTAAAGTCATCAAGGTTCACATATAAAATGGCCAGGCTATAGTGGTTGCGCTCAGCTTTATTGATTTCATGAGACAATAACTCATTAAATAAGCGTCTGTTAGCTAAGCCAGTTAATGGATCATGATCAGCTCTATACTGTAATTCTTTATTAGCTTTCTGTAAGTCTTTAGTGCGCTGCTCAACTTTTACCTCAAGTATTTCCTGAGCCTCTGCTAGTTTTTTCTCTATTATTTTATGTTTTGCTATGGATTGGGATTGGATTTTGAGCATTGATGTAATATTTCTAATGACAATAGCAGCAACAATTATCGTTAATATTATAGTAAAAGATGATAGCAATAAAACAGTTTCTGAGGCTGATTTAATTTTCTTTTGAGCTTCTGATTTTAAAAAAAGGTTTTGATGGTTCTGGTACAGTATAAATTGATCCATCAAGGATATATTTTCATTTTGTGCTGGAATTGTATAACTCATAAGGAAGCGGGATGATTGCTCATTCTTACCCTCTTTAATGAGTTTTATGACCCTATACTGGCTGGCAACAACATTTCGAGCAACTCCTCTTTGTAGTTTTAGTAGAGTTAATTCGTCTTCAGTAAGATTGGTGATCATTAGAAGTTCTCTATTTTCTAAAAACAGACCACCTAATTCATGAAATTGAGAAATAATATTATCTTGCTCAAAGGGATCATATTCATTTGTTAATGACTGAAGTTTGATAACTCTTTCACGCGCAAGTGAGCGCATTTTATTCATAAACGCTGTTTGAGTGTTTTGAGTTTCAATGATTTGATTAATATCATTCTGAACAGTTTTCAAATGTTTAAAGCCAAGAATGTTTGATAACAGAGTCAGAACTATGATGAAAGAAAAGGAGAACAAGAGAAGAAGTCGAGCTTTTTTGCTATCTAAAGGCATATTTATTATCATTTTTTTTATATAGATACAGTATAAAAGAAAATTTTTAAAATAATAGGAAGATAGAAAAAGAAATTAGCGTTGTAAATAATTTAGCATTAAGAAACAAACAGGCATCTTAATGCTTAATTCTATTATTTAACGTTCACATTCAGCGTATTGTTCAACCCAGATAATGGTTGCGGCAATAACGGCTGTCGGCATTATAATAAAATTGATAAAGGGAATCATTGATGCCCCCATGGTAACGCCGCCAAATCCCATAGAAAACAATCGATTTTTTCCCTGTAATGCCCGTTGTTGTGAGAATTTGAGCTTATGATTTCCCATTGGGTAATCCATATATTGCAATGACATCATCCACGCTGTAAATAAAAACCAGATGATAGGGCCAAGAATAGGAATAAAAAACAACATAATTAAAAAAGGAATCGACCAGAGTACCATGTAAATCAGCTTTCTTATTTCCATCATTATTGTTGGTATAAGATCTTTCATTATTTGTTTAAAATCACCAGAATCTTCTATGGCTTGTCCCGTTAGATACTTTTCGGTGACTTCTGCTAAAAGACTATTAAATGGGGCAGCGACGATATTTGCAACAATCGAAAAAGTATAAAAAATCAAAACCAGCAGAGCCAGGCCAAAAATTAAATAGAGCAGTGGTTTTATTAGGTCCACAATATCAGCAACCCATGACCATAAGCCAGAAGTATCAAGAAATTTATCCATATATTCTGCAAAATAAGCAAAACCAAAATAAATACCGATTGAAAAAAAGAAAATATTAATAATAAGAGGGATGATGATATAACTCTTAATCCCAGGTTTGGTTAATAGCGGGAGTGCTTTAAATAAATATGAAATCCCGGTGACAGGGTTATTGCATTGAGCCATAAAAAGACCTTCTTTATTTAGTAATAATGTTAAATTTATTAGTGCCAGCTGGATTGAGCTAGTTTGGCGGTACCGCAAGCCGCCTGTTCAAGTTCTGCTTTTTTTACAGGGATTCCTAACTTCTGCTCTCTAATATAACTCCAGCTTTGGTTAAATGCACCGCCACCGATACTCTTTACAAGTTTGGGATAAGGAGCACCTAATTCAACCAGTTTTTTATAAGCCATTGTTTCAATATCAGCCATTCCTTCCAATAAAGCCTGAAAAAAATCACTATCGCTTTCCGGTCTTGGTAACATCTTAGGTTCCAGATATGGGTTTTGAATAGGAAAACGTTCTCCAGGCACTGAGAGTGGATAATAGTTTAAGTTAAGCATTGTCAGAGTTTTATTGTTTACCTTGTTATCCAATAGCTCAGTAAGTTGATTCAGCTTTTGTTGACTAAAGTATTTCTTAAATATTTCACCACCTGAGTTCGAACCTCCGCCAACTAACCATAAATCACCAAAAGGTTGACTATAAACACCAGTCTTATTGTCATATATGGCTTCTTCGGTAACAACTTTCATGACCAGAGTGGATCCCAGAGATGTAATTGCATCACCTGCTTTTTCGGCACCAGCAGCAATGACTGCTGCGGTACTATCAGTTGTACCTGCACAGATATTAAGTTGTTGATTAAAACCGAAATGCTGTGCAATTGATACAGATACCTTTGCCATAACCTGTCCGGGAACCAGAACCTCGGGAAGCAATGAAATAGGGAACTTTGATTTCTGTAGAAAAGAAACAAGCCACTCGGGCCAGCAATGAGTCTGGGCATCATAGCCCATTTTTAATGCATTGTTGTGGTCGCTCAGACCAAACTGTCCCATAAACATACCACTGAGCCAGTCAGATTGATTCAGGGCATAATGAACCTGGGGCAGCATTTCATTATTGTGCTTATAGAGCCAGAGAACTTTGGCCAAACCTGATGTGGCACCGATTGCTGCCGTGTTCTCTGCTGCATGTCGTTGAATCTGAACTGCTTCATGAACAGCACGCTGATCATTATACATAAGAGCTTCAGTCAATGGTTTACCATTAGCATCACACAACAGAACGGTACCTGACGTGCCGTCAATAGCCAGGTGGGTAATTATATCAAAACTTAAGTTATTCTTTTCCTTAAGTCTTTCTGATAGGTGAAAGAGCACACTTTCCAACGTTGTCCACCAGTCCAATGGAGTTTGTGAATAGCCAATTATCTTTGGCTGTTCTTTTTCATTGGACTCATTGGCTTCAGCGGGAGAATAAAAAGGCTGACTTGGGGGAAGCGATTGATTGGCCTGGGCAATAATGCACTGCTTGTTGTCCATAATTACTGCACGAACACCCGATGTGCCAATGTCTATACCTAAACTATACCCTGAACAGAACATAGCTATCTTGTATTAAGGCAAATGGACTGGAACTGGAGGCGTCCAGTTATCTGCACGATGTTCTGCAATTACTGTGGTATAAATTCCGCCTCGGACATAAAATTCTGCACAAATGCGCATAAAGCGAGGCTTGCTCACTTTGACCAGATCAGACAAGATATCATTGGTCACCTTTTCATGAAAAGCACCTTCATTTCTAAATGACCACATGTACATCTTCAATGACTTCAACTCAACACATTGCTGCTCTGCAATATATTCGATATTAATAGTGGCAAAGTCAGGTTGGCCTGTTTTAGGACATAGACAAGTAAATTCCGGAACCTTGATGCGAATGGTATAATCACGCTCTGGTGTTGGATTGTCAAAAGTTTCAAGTTCTTTACTGGGTTGTGTGGACCTGGCTTGTGTAGACATTGTCTGTTCCTAAATAGTGGTAAATCCAGAATAAAAGAGGCAAATTTTACACTATTAGAAGGAAAATTCACACAAACTGGTAAAGGAAGATCACATTGGGTAAAATGATCTGATCGAAATCATTATTCACTACATTATATTAAAGTAACGGAATGCGCTTAAGCAAAATCAAACTCTCAGGTTTTAAATCTTTTGTCGATCCGACTGTTTTATCCTTCCCGAGTGATCTGGTAAGTATTCTTGGTCCAAATGGCTGTGGTAAATCTAATACCATTGATGCTGTTCGTTGGGTTATGGGAGAAAGTTCAGCCAAAAATCTTCGTGGTGAATCCATGACCGATGTTATTTTTAACGGTTCATCAGGTCGAAAACCGGTCGGTCAATGTACAGTCGAACTGCTCTTTAACAATTCCGACGGGACAATTGGTGGAGAATATGCCCAATATAATGAAATTTCAGTAAAAAGAACCGTTAATCGTGATGCTCAATCACAATATTTTCTAAATAATGTTCGTTGCAGGCGTCGTGATGTCACAGATCTATTTTTAGGAACAGGTTTGGGACCAAGAAGTTATTCTATTATTGAACAGGGCATGATTTCACGCCTGATTGAATCTAAGCCTGAAGAATTACGAGTTTATATTGAAGAAGCAGCAGGCATTTCTAAATACAAGGAACGTAGGAAGGAAACTGAAACAAGAATCAGGCATACCCGCGAGAACCTTGAGCGACTGGATGATATCCGCTTGGAGCTGGATAAACAGATTGCGCATTTACAACGCCAGGCGCGTACAGCCGAGCGTTATACGGAATTGAAAAAAGAAGAACGTTTAAAAAAGGCTCAGCTACAGGCATTGCGCTGGGATACTATTGATATCAAGGCAAAACAGCAGGGAGCACTGATTCAGGAGAAAGAAACTACTGTTGAACAGCAAATTTCTGAATTAAGGGCCGTTGAAGCTGGAATTGAGGAATCACGTGAAATCAATATTGAAGCAAATGAAGCATTTAATGCGGTTCAGGGTAATTTTTATCGCATCGGTGCCAATATTGCCAGAGTAGAACAGGCCATCAGTCATGCCAAAGAAAAAAACCAGCAGTTAAAAGAAGATCTCGAACAGGCTGAACGTTCTTACCAAAATATGAATACTCATTTGCAGGAAGATGATGAGAAATTTCAACGATTAAACACACAATTAGAAGAAATTGAACCTGAGTTTGAACAAGCCAGTGAACTTGAGGAACAATCAGCACAAATGTTATCTGAGTATGAACACTCAATGCAGGACTGGCAAATGCGTTGGGATGAATTTAACCAACTTTCACAGGAACCGTCACAAACAGCACAAATTGAAAGAACAAAAATAAGTCAGGTTGAACAGAACATCAGTAATCAGGAGCTGCGCATTGAAAAACTTGAGAATGAACTCAGCCAATCTTCAACAACACACCTGGAAGATTCTCTGCAGACACTGGAACTGGAAGTTTTAGAATCTGAAGAAATTACCACAAATTTACAGAAGCAATTAGAGCTTGAACGTGAATCGATTCAAAATATTCGTGATGAAAACCATCATTTAAATAATGAACTGGATCGTCATCGCAGTAACTTACAGTCCTTCAAGGGACGTAAAGCTTCGCTCGAAGCCTTGCAACAAGCAGCTCTTGGTAAAAATGACCGTTCACTTCAACAGTGGATGAGCAATCAGAATATTGCTGATAAACCTCGAATTGCTGAACAAATTAGCGTTAATGATAACTGGAATACCGCCGTAGAGTGTGTACTTGGTGACTACCTTGAAGCCACTTGTGTTGACACCATTGAGCCTTTGTTTGATTCATTAATGAGTCTTGATAAATCAAATCTGACACTGGTTGAAAATCTAAGTGAGGCTAATCTTCATCCTGTTGAGCAAAATTCAAATATACAGCTGCCATTGCTGGAATCTTTCATTGATGGTGTATCTCTATCAATTCAACCAGGTTTAAATGGTGTTTTTGCTGCTGATGAATTAACAACTGCTGTTTCTTTACGTAATCAGCTCAAATTGCATCAGTCAATTGTTACTAGAGATGGAATATGGCTTGGCCCCAACTGGTTGCGAGTGATAAAAGAAACCGATCAAAATAGTGGTGTGCTGGCTCGAGAACAGGAGATTAAAGAACTTAATGTTCAGCTCCTGCAAACACAGCAACTGGTTGATGAGCAGAGTGAGCTTATTGAGAAGGGCCGTGACCAACTACGCGAGATAGAGCATAGTCGGGAGAACCTACAGACAGAATTCAATCAACACAACCGCAAGCTATCAGAACTTCGTTCTCAAACAAGTGCTAAACAATCACGACTTGAGCAAATAAGTCACCGTCAAACTCATGTACACAATGAAATTGAAGAAGTTAATCAGCAGATCAGTGATTCAAAAATTGCCATTGAAGAGTCAACCGAACGTTTACATGCAGCGTTAGAAATGGTTGAAGACTTTTCACTCCAGCGAGAGCAATTGACTCAGGAACGTGATTCACACCGTGGTCAACTGGAAGAAATTCGGATTAAAGCCCGAGAAAACAGAGAGCAGAGTCATGCACTTGAAATTCGCTTGCGTGGTATAAAAACAGAACTCAATTCGACTGAACAGGGAATGACCCGCCTTAGAGGCCAACTGGAACAACTCTCACATCGTCGTCAACAATTACTTAATATGATGACAGATGATGACGGTGATTCAATTCAACAACTGGATGATGAACTGGAGACACACCTGGAGTCTCGAATTCTAGTTGAGGAACAACTGACTCAAGCACGTCAAAAGGTGGAGGAAGGTGATCATTCTCTACGTGAATTTGATAAAAATAGAGCACAGATTGAAAATACATTGGAATCATATCGCTCTGAACTCGAAAAAATTCGCATTGCTTCTCAGGAATTAATTGTTCGCCGCCAAACCCTGAAAGAACAGATCGATGAATCAGGCTTTTCACTGGAAGCACTTTTTATGGGAATGCCACAAGAAGCCAATGAATCCACCTGGATGTCTGAAGTGAATAGTTTGGCTCAGCGAATTCAACGATTAGGTTCAATAAATCTGGCCGCAATTGATGAGTATAAAGAACAGTCTGAACGGAAAAAATATCTGGATTCTCAAAATGATGATTTACTCAGCGCTTTAGAGACTCTGGAAGGCGCTATTGCAAAAATTGATCGAGAAACCAGGACTCGCTTTAAAGAAACATTTGATAAGATAAATACAGGCGTACAGCGACTTTTTCCAAAATTGTTTGGCGGAGGGCATGCCTACCTTGATTTGACCGGTGACGATTTACTAAACACCGGTGTAACCATCATGGCCCGACCTCCCGGCAAACGAAATAGTACAATTCACCTTCTATCGGGTGGTGAAAAAGCGATGACTGCAGTATCATTGGTTTTTGCTATCTTTGAATTAAATCCAGCACCTTTTTGTATGCTGGATGAAGTGGATGCGCCTCTTGATGAAGCCAATGTCGGGCGCTTTTGCGCTATGGTTAAGGAAATGTCAAAGAACGTACAATTTATTTACATTACACATAACAAAACGACAATGGAAATGTCAGATCATCTTTGTGGTGTTACAATGAAAGAACCTGGTGTCTCTCGTATTGTTGATGTGGATATACACGAAGCTGTTGAAATGGTGGAAAGCTAACCTTATGGACGAACTTACTTTTTTACTTATACTTGCTGGAATCGGTGTCATACTGCTTGTTTCGATGTTTACTTACTATAAACATCATAAAAAAATCAATGATGAAATTAATGATTTTAATCATCATACCAATGATATTGATGATGTTTTATTGCAGGAACACTCTGAGAACCAAGGTCAGACTGACTCATTTGTTCAGGATTTGCCTGATTCTTTTTCGGCTTCCAGACAGGATAGCTTTGATATTGATGAGGTTTTTTTAAAGCATGATGATTTTGAAAAAACAAGTAAAACAGATAAATCAGATAGCAATGACCAAAAATCAAATGGCAATGACCAAACAGTCGTACTCGGTGCTTCAGAAGAACGTAATAAAGAGAATACAAAAAATGATTCACGTAAACTTGTTGACGGAGTTTATATTAACAGCGTACGAGTTATCAACCGCTCAGATTCCAAACCTGTCGACACAGTCAAAAGCAGCTCACAACCTTTAGATCCTTTTGCTCCCTTAAAGCCAACACATGATACAACAGCAGTTACAGAGAAAAAGAAGCAGACTTCAGTTATAAAAGCCGCTGAAATAGCCAAGCAGAATCAATCACTCAATTCTGATGAAATCCCAGGACATACTGATGCTGGAACTTCACAAGTGCAGATACCAATAACACCAGTGCAGAAAGAGGGTGCTTCTGCTGTAACACAAAAAATACGTATTATTTATGATCCATTGCCGGATGGTGTTAAGGAGTTAATTATTTCACATACCATTCTTGCCCGAGGGAGGCATTTTTCAGGTTCAAAACTTTTTCAGGCACTGGAAACTGCAGGACTGTCTTATGGTGAAATGGACATTTATCATTATCCTGGCAGTGAAAAAAATGACACATTTGCCTTGTTCAGCATTGCCAATGTGGTTGAACCGGGTACGTTCAACCCTGCCGATCCTGAATCCCTAAAAACTCCCGGGATTTCTATGTTTATGCGTCTTCCTACCCGTATGGGTAGTTATGAAGCCTATGAGAAGTTTATTCATGTTGCTCAAATGATAGCAGTAGAACTTGATGGAGAACTTTGTGATGAGACCCGCAGCCAACTGACTCAACAAGCCATCAGCTACAAAAAAGAACAAATCAGAAAACTCAACTTCAACATGGCAAAAGCTGAAAAACTGGCTGATTCAAATCATTGAGCATAGTATTGAATCCTAAACATGACAAACAACTGCTTGCGCAGTTCCAACAACTGCGTAAAGTTCTCAGCTACCATAGTCAACGATATTATGTGTTGGATGATCCAGAAATACCTGATATAGAATATGATAAGCTATTTCGTCAGCTTGAAACACTGGAATCTCAATATCCAGAACTTGCTACTCTGGATTCACCGACACAACGAGTTGGCGGTCAGGTTCTTACAGGTTTTCAACAGGTAACGCATCAACTGCCGATGTTGTCACTTTCTAATGCTTTTTCAACAGATGAAATTAAAGAATTTTCACAGCGAATAGATGAAAGATTATCGCATGAACATTTTAAGCTGGTTGCTGAGCCTAAACTTGATGGCCTGGCTATCAGCATGCGCTATGAAGATGGTTTACTCACTCAGGCTGCTACTCGCGGTGATGGCACGACTGGTGAGGATGTCACCTTTAATGTTCGGACAATTCAAAGCATTCCTTTACATTTATCCGGCACTTCATACCCAAAAATTATTGAAGTTCGGGGTGAAATTTTTATGCCTCGGTCTGGTTTTAAGCAATTAAATCAAGCTCAGGCTGCCAGGGGTGAAAAAACCTTTGCAAATCCTAGAAATGCAGCGGCTGGAAGTTTGAGGCAGCTTGATTCAAAAATAGCAGCATCTCGACCTTTGGATATGTTTTGTTATGGTATTGGCATCGTGGTTCAGGAACACGCTGATAATCCGATGAAAACCCATCATAGCGATATTCTAAATCAGCTGAAACAGTGGGGCCTTCCAATTTGTCCTGAAGTTAAGACAGTGAACAGTTGGCATGACTGTATTAATTATTACGATGACATTCTTGAACGGCGTTCCAAGCTCCCTTATGAAATAGATGGAGTAGTATACAAAATCGATAATCTGACGCAACAACAAAAAGTTGGTTTTATTTCACGCGCACCTCGCTGGGCAATTGCACACAAATTTCCTGCCGAAGAAGCCATGACCCGATTGTTAAATATTGATGTACAAGTTGGAAGGACGGGTGCTCTTACTCCAGTAGCAAGACTTGAAGCAGTTTTTGTTGGCGGCGTCACAGTAACTAATGCGACATTACATAATCAAGATGAAATTGACCGAAAAGACGTCCGAATTGGTGATACTGTCATTGTTCGACGTGCAGGTGATGTCATTCCTGAAGTCGTCAAACCGGTACTCTCTGAAAGACCAGACAATGCCCAGGCTTTTATTATGCCCACTCATTGTCCAATTTGTCACTCACTGGCCGAGCGTGTTAATGATGAGGCTAAATCACGATGTACCGGCGGAATTTTTTGTCCTGCACAACGTAAAGAAGCCATTAAGCATTTTGCTTCCCGAAAAGCGATGGATATTGATGGTTTAGGGAATAAATTAGTTGAGCAGATGGTTGATGCAGAAATGATTCATAATATTTCTGACTTATTTTCTTTAACCATTAAACAAGTCAGTGCTATGGAACGGATGGGTGAGAAGTCTGCTGTCAATTTAATTCAGGCTATTGATGTGAGTAAATCGACCACTCTTGTCCGTTTTATCTATTCATTAGGTATCCGTGAAGTTGGTGAGGCAACAGCTTTAGCTCTGGCTAATTTTTATCGTTTCCTACCTGCTATACAATCTGCAAAAGCAGAGGAACTTATAGACGTGCCGGATGTAGGCCCGATAGTTGCTCACAATATTGAAACTTTTTTTGCTCAGGAACATAACGTAGAGGTCATTAGAAGTCTGCTGGACTCAGGTATACATTGGCCTGAAATTATAAAAAAAGAAGTTCATCAGCTACCTCTTGCTGACAAAGTAATTGTTTTAACAGGTTCTTTATCAGAAATGAACCGAAATGATGCAAAAGCACGTTTAATTGATATGGGAGCAAAAGTCAGCAGCAGTGTTTCAAAGAAAACAGATTTACTGATTGCCGGTGAAAAAGCAGGGTCAAAACTAAAAAAGGCAGAACAGCTTGGCATTGAAATAATGGATGAAGCAGGCATGTTACAACTTTTTAATCAATATAATGTATCCTGATAAGAATGTCTTTATCCTATTTATTTGTCTTTTATTGCAATGCTGGATGCCAGTTGCCCATTCAGCCTCGGAAATTAATTTAACCCGCTCTAAACTGGTTCAACTAACTCTTCATCTGGAAGTCGCTGATAAGCAGTTGCAATATGATTTTACCCGCATTGCCATTATTGAAATGATTCAAAGCTTTGAGCAAGAACTGCTTCGTTCACAACACAACTTACCTAGAACCATTAAAGGACGAGCTAAAGTTCGTCGCTGGCAGTTTGCCACGCAAACCTATCTTGAAAGCCTGGATCATTATTTGTTTCAAATGGATTCTGGTGTTCCTCTTGAATTTATGATCAGTAAACAAAATAAAATTCTGATATTAATTGGTCAACAGCCTGTGATTATTTCTGGACCTAATTCAGGAGGGGACAAACAAATTGAACATAAAATTGTTGACGTGTTTTGCGAACAAAATGATTGTCGTGAGTATTTTAACAGACCTGTAATACAAGATATTAATTCTTTACATAAAAAAAATGTACCTTACAAAAAAATATACAGCAGTGTAACTGGAACCTGGTCAATTGATTCAAAGCTTAATGCTGATTTTATAAGCAGTAATGGCCTTACTTTTAAATTTTTAAGTATTGCCGAACGTGCTAAAAAGGAAGCCTGGGCACTTCAAATTTCTCATGAATTATTACTGCTTAGGGTCTAACTACAAAAGCGGACAAAAACGCCCATTCGTGGCGCTTATCTATATGAATTTAAAAGAAAAGGCATCCCATTTTTTGATGTGAATTTAGCAATGCTACAGTTTAAATAGTCAAAGACAATATCTTATTCACATCAAAAGTCGGATCATTCGCGCTCTCTCTTTCAGAGCAGTATGATTATGAGGAAATAAGTTGATTTACTTAAGTCTTGAAACAAATAGGAAATAACGATCAGAAATACCAACTTAAGCAATTGACACCTTAGAATCCTTTGTATTAATATGTAATACAGAAAAGAGAGGTGAACGATGCAAAGAAATACCAGTGTGACATTAGGCGATCATTTAGGCGGATTTGTTGAAAATAAAATCCAGCAAGGGCGATTTGAGTCAACCAGCGAAGCTGTGAGAGCTGGTCTTCGTCTTCTTGAAGAGCATGAAGCTAAGCTAGACCTGCTAAGAAAGAAACTTTCTGTTGGTGAAGCACAACTCGATCAAGGCGAAGGGGTTGATGGTGATGCATTTATGCAAGAATTGATTGGATAATGGCAAAATATATTCTATCACCTGAAGCTCAGAAGAGTTTGAGAAATATTCGGGCATACTCAATTAAAAAGTTCGGTACCAAGAGAACAAAAACATACCTTCAAAGTATTCGCAAACGGATGCAGACACTTGCTGAAAAACCTTTGCTCGGAATAATAAGAGAAGATTTGAAAGTTGGGTACCACAGTGATTTTGTGGGTTCTCATACAATTTACTATCGACTACAAACTACCCATATTGACATTATAGATGTGTTACATCAGGCCATGGAGCCATCAAAGCACATCATTGACTAGCTCAGTTCAACCGAGTAACCATTATTTGATCTACATTTGGACGATATTTGAATAACAATTAGACGGGATAACTGTCCATGAAACTATTACTTTCAGGCTGAAAATAAAATGTTTGCCCAAAAGCCGTTATTTTTATCGATTTAAAAAATCTGTTAGGCTAAAGTCAGTTTTTTTTGATGAAAATAGTGGATCGAAAGCTGTCTTTTCAGGTGGTTCAGAGCATTTTAGGTGCCCTGATTTAACATAATTGAGTTGAGATCGTTTGAGCTGTGGAACAATGATATTTCTAACATGGATGTTGGTTTTTTGAACTATACTAACCCAATGACTGTTTACCATTCCAAAAGGAGTACTAATGGTCTCTAATATTTTTATTGGTTTTAAATGGACTCTATTCACACTACGGCCAAACAGCCATATCAGTAAGTATAGGTTAAGCCACTAATTTATAAATATAGGAACAGTTACGTAATGGATAATATGTGGAAAACAGCAATTAAAGTAACAGGATCTGTAGGTGTTGTAGGTCTACTTTTCAGTATTGTTATCAAGCTATTATACCAACAAGAAATTATCACTCTTTTTGGGAGTGATCGAATGTTTTATATTAGCATTCTTATTATTTGTATAATTGGTATCGCATTTATTTTCGCTATTCTTAATAAGAATAAACCTAAAGATAGGTCATCAACAGTAGTTTATAAGGATAATGCTAAACATCAGGGAGATAATAGGTTTTAGAAATGTCTAAAAAAGTTAATTACACAGATAAAGCTGATCATAATGGGGATAATTATCTAGGTGATATTTATGAACCCGATAATTCGTCTCTGGAAAAAGCAATTCAGCTAATAATTGCTTCTGCTGAAGTAAATCCAGAATTAATAGATATTATTGAAGATTTGAGCGATTATATTACTGATCACCCATACAGAGAAATTATTGGGTTGACGAAGAAATTAGAAAATGGTGATCGAATGGATTTACTGGGCGATGCTATGTTTTTTAAAAACAAATTTTCAAGAAGAGTTGCTAAATCACAAATGTCTTTAACAGAGCAAAGAGTATATGTTCAAATTCTTTCACATATACGTATCAGTTTCAATCAGTTTATTCGACCAAAAATTCTTGAAAATTCACCAGCATCAGAAATAGATGCTTTAGTATTCACACATATTATTGAACCAGCTCATAAAGCAATTATTGACTTTGACAAGACTATAACTAAAGATTTTATATTGGGAATGTTATTTTTTCTAACGGGTAAGTGTCATCTTGTATGGGATAAAACATGTTAATCTATCATCCAATTCATGATGTAAATCACTGTGTCTATCGGGTTCTTTTAGTTCTTGAGAACTCACAACATAGTAATATTGATTTAGAGTTATTTAGACTTATTGATTTTTATATTTTATTTCCTCATCTCATTAAGGAGATTAAACCATTTCCTGCAGAACTCGCAAGTTTTAGAAAAGTCATAAAAAAAATATCTGAACCGTACGAGATCATTAGTAATGTAAAGCGTACTATGTATGAGCTTGAAACTATTCAAACAACAGCAATACAAAATTTAATGGCGAAGAATATAATTGAAATTGATTCTTATAACAATAAAATCTTAAAACGCACTAAGGAGTTATTACCTGAAATTATATATGAAGAAATTATAAATAGCGATGTTGTAAAAGAGGAATGGTTTCGAATGCTCATTAATGAGTTTCCTACAATAAATTTTTTAGGGAAAAAAGGTCTTAAAGCAAGAAGTGGGTTAATGGAATTTAGATATGATATGGAGCTTGTATGAGTAAATCCACATTGAGATTAAACAGACTCGTTATTTTACGTAGGTCACATCATGTTTATGACCAATATTTCCACAAAGGGGTTAATATAATAAGGGGGTGGAATTCTACTGGGAAGTCTACGATTATGGACTTTTTTGTTTATGCACTTGGCTACGAACTTACGTCATGGACTGAGGAACAACTAATGTGTGATTCAGTTGTTGCAGAGGTTTTTATCAATAATATTCCGCTGTGTTTAAAGAGAGATATTACGGAAACAGGTCAAGCACCCATGTATATTTTTGAAGGAGATTTTGATACTTCAGCAAAAGATAGTATTAATTGGACAAAATATTCTAGTCGAAGAACACATGAACGTCACAGCTACTCACAACAATTATTCGAAATCCTTGGACTCCCACAACATAAAAATAATGATGATGCAAACCTTACTATGCATCAAATTCTTAGATTGTTATATGTTGATCAATTAACCGCTACCAATAAGTTATTAAAATCAGATGAAGGGTATGATAATGTAACAATTCGCCGTGCAATAGGAGAATACCTATTAGGACTAGATGATCTTGAGTCTCATAACTTGAGACAAGACCTAATACTGGCCAATAAGAATTTTGAAGCGATTAATGGTGAATTAAAAGCTATATATAAAATGTTTGGCAATGATGCTTCTTCAATTAATAGAGAATCTTTATATAATGAGATTCGTGAGATTAATCAAACCATTGAATCACTTATTAGTGATAGAAATGAAATACAAGCTAGCAGTCATGAAGCATTAGATGAGGAGACTGAACAAAAAACAAGTAAGCTACTAAAAACAATTAATCGTAAGCGCTTAATCAACTACCGTTATTCCCAAACAATTTTCTCAGCTTCATAATGATCCTCACTAATTTATTATGAGGACTCTCGATGAAAGCAGAAA
>JADGEM010000129.1 GCA_016744375.1 Gammaproteobacteria bacterium | reverse complement strand
GATCAGAGAATTGATCAACTGAACTTTTTTTAAAGCGTTACCACCTTTAGGTGGTTAATAAATTAGTCCGCTTTGAGCGGTTAACAAATTCAAGCCTCCAGCTTTGCTGGAGGTATTTGACTCATAGTTCAAAATTATATTTAGTAAAAAGAGAAGATGGTAATAGTAAAGTCATTCGTTATATTTATAATGCCTACCCTTTTAATTTCCAACAAATATCAGATGATATAAAAGGATTGATGTATGAATAAAGTCATGCAGTTAATTTTTGATACCAGTAGCGATGCCTCGTTGACATTTGAAGAATATCTTAAAGCCGACCAGTTTATGTTGAATTTAATCTTAATTCACTGGGTACTGGTATCAACTGTCACAGCTTATCTTTTTAATGGTTTTTTACTGGGTTTTATCATGGGTGGAGTTTTATATTTTACGACACTCTTTACCTATCATTTTTATAAGGGATCACAACTTTTCAGGTATGTTGTGAGTCTTGTCCTGTTAACTTTCTCCATTATAGGTATCCAGCAGAGTCTTGGACGAATAGAGATGCACTTTCATGTTTTTGTGGCACTCTCTTTTTTGATTATATACACAGATAAAAAAATCCTTACGATGGCCTCAGTATTTATAGTACTTCATCATGTGATTTTTAATTATTTACAACAATTTAATATAGAATTATTAAAAACACCCATCATTGTTTTTAATTATGGCTGTGGTCTTGATATTGTTTTGTTTCATGTAGCAATGGTTGTCTTTGAATGGATAGTTCTTTCAATAATAGTGCATGACAAAAGTAAAGACCATTGTGAATTAATCAAGACCAAGAATGCACTCGAATCGACGAATAGAGAACTGGAATTTCAAAAGATTGCTCTTGATGAACACGCCATTATCAGTATCGCTGATGTTAAAGGTAATATCATTTACGCAAACGATAAATTCTGTGAAATTTGCAAATACAATCGTGATGAAATTCTTGGTCAAAATCATAGAATACTGAAATCCGATGAACATTCTGCAGAATTCTATAAGGAAATCTGGCATACCATAACGAATGGCCAGATCTGGCATGGTGACATAAAAAACTTTGCGAAAGACGGCAGTCACTACTGGGTGTCATCCTGTATTATACCCTTTATGGGTAAGCATGGAAAACCCAATAAATATATATATCTATTCGTACGGATATTACTAATCATATACAGACTGAAGAGGATGCGATTAAAGCTAACCAAGCTAAATCTGAATTTCTCACCCCAATGAATGCCATTTTAGGGTTTAGTCAGCTTCTGTGTATGAATAAGGAAACCTCCTTAAATCAATTACAAAAGAATAATGTGAATGAAATCACAAAAGCAGGCAAGCATCTTTTAACTCTGATTAATGAGATCCTTGATTTGTCAAAAATTGAGTCAGGTAATTTTGAACTGTTAATGGAATCCGTGTCATTGAGTGCTGTTCTTAGAGATTCCTTACAACTGATGACACCATTGGCAGAAAAACGAGGGATCACAATTCATTTACATAGGAAAGATGTCAGCATAACGTCGGAGCAGTTACCCTTTTATTGAATAAAAATGGAAATAAAGGAGTTACAGCACGCCAACTCAGCCGTTTGTTAAATAGTTTCTTCAGCAACGTTGCACAAAAAAATGAGAATAAATTTCATCATTCAGCTGAAAACATCAGACAAGCTACTGCATATTGGATCAGACACACACTTTCTCATGCTGCAAAACGGACTAAAGATTTAAGATTGGTACAGCGCTTTGGTCGTCATGAACATATTCAAACTTCTATGCTTTATATTCATGTTGATGATGAAGAATTGGAGGAATTAATTACAAAACAAAATCCAACTTGAGTTTTAATTATTTTCGGTATTATTCTACTATAGTCCAATAATATGTTAAAACTCACTTAAATTGTAATATATGTTCTTACAGATGATTAAAATTGTAAGAAATACGACATTTAAATTCATCAAACTCTTACAAATCATTTACTTACGTATTTGGTATGTATTTTGCTGACTATTAATAAAATAGACATCTTATGGAGTGAAGTGATGAATAAAGAGACCATGCAAGATATAATTGCAGGTATAAAGGCTGGCAATATTGTACCTTATCTGGGTTCAGGCGTTTTATCTGGAAGTACTAATACGCAAACGGGTGAAGCTATCCCTGCTGATAGCGACAGCCTGATTTTAGCCATGAACGATGGCAAACCAATGGCTCCCAGACTAATGTATGAATTTCCTCGTGCCGCTATGGATGTTGAGTTAAAGCGTGGTCGTATGGCCGTTAATCGTTTTTTAGATACGCTTTATGGTCAGACTAAATGGACACGGTCACCCTTTCATGACTGGTTAGCCAGTATAAAACCACCCTATGTCATTGACATCAACCGTGACACACAATTACAAAATAGCTATGCCAAAACACCGCATACTCTAATTCGAGGTATTTCTCGTACTGCGGGTACTGACTATCGTTTCCTTATCCATCATTATGATGGCGATAAATATTCTGACAAAGAAATTGACCAGACAGAAGTAGATACCAGCCTGCCCGTTTTATTTAAACCCATGGGTAGTCCTCTGCCCGATGCCACTTATATTGCATCTGATGCAGATTATGTGGATTACATCACTGAGTTAATGGGCGGACTTGCCATTCCGGATTTTATTAAATCTTATCGTCAGGGCAAACAATATCTTATTCTTGGGCTGCGTATGACCAGAGATACCGAACGAATGGTACTATCCGATATGATTTATGCGGCTGATGAACCTGCAGGATGGGCTTTGATTGCTGAACCGAGTAATAAAGAGAAACGTTTCTGTGAACGAAAAAACATTGAAATCATTGAAGCAGATGTTGAAGAGCTTTTAGCGACTACGAAATCATCAGAAGAATTATTGCTTGCTGAAAGTCTATAGGGGTCATTAATTCATGAGTCAATTTAAACCTTGTCAAGGTAAAATGGCCTGTCGTGATGATGGTAAAGATTGCCGCACCTGTGGTAGAAGTTTACAAGAGATTGTTCAGCTGCGTGATTTAATAGCACAACTAACAGCCCTGGCTATTGATTACGACTATGAAAATATAAATGAATACAGTACTTATATTGCTCAAAAGTTGGAAAAGTCAATTGTTTACCATCAGCAGCAGGCGAAGGAAATCAAATCATGACTCAATTGATTAATAAGAATAATCCAGCATATATTCTAGGTATCTCTACAATGGATAAAACTCATGTTGAGTTTATTGATCTAGTCAATCAGTTGGGTGAAGCTGAAAATAAGAACCATTTTATAAAGCTTTTTCAGAAATTCTTCGAACATACTAATGCGCATTTCGAAGCTGAAAACCAGTTAATGCAGCAGACTGGTTTTCCCGCAATACATGAACACATGG
>JADGEM010000128.1 GCA_016744375.1 Gammaproteobacteria bacterium | reverse complement strand
TTCAATTGACACCTGAACTCAATTTAATTTTTAAAGCACTCTGAATAAAAGAGAATGGATTCGTACGTTTTACTTGACATGGGGAGTCATACCAACGCCGGCATGAACGGTCAAATTATCATTGGCGTTTTTTCAGCCAATGATAATTTGATCCGCTTCAATGCCCTTGTTGGGCAATGCTGTTATTTGAAAGGATTGCATTAGCATGAAGTTCAAGGCCAAGAGCATTCATCACTTTGAGCACAGTATCAAAACTAGGGTTTCTATCACCAGAAAGAGCTTTATAAAGACTTTCACGTGATAAGCCTGAATCTTCTGCAACTTTGGACATTCCTCTTGCTCTTGCAATATCACCTAAAGCTTTTGCAATAAATGCTGCATCACCATTTGCTTCTTCAAAGCATGCTTCGAGATAGGCTGCTGACTCCTCGGGTGTTCTAAGATGTTCAGCAACATCATAAAGGGTTGTTGTGGTTTTATTCATTGGGATACCTCATAAATTTCGTGCAAGTTCTTGGGCTACACTAATATCTTTTGACTGAGTACTTTTATCTCCACCTGCCAATAAAATAATAAGTTCTTGTCCTTGTTGTTTGAAATACACACGATAACCAGGACCATAAGTGATTCTTAACTCTGAAACTCCTTCACCTACAGCTTTTACATCACCTGGGTTTCCAGCGGCTAAACGCTCAATCCTCACAAGAATTCTGGCACGAGCTTTAATATCTCGTAAACTATCAATCCATTTAGCGTAAACATCAGTTCTTCTAATTTCAATCATAAATCAAGTGTAGCCTTTAGGATACAGTTAGTCAAGGTATGATTTTGTGAGGTATTTTGAAAGCCCAACATCTTAGCATTTATGCGTTGTGCGCAGCATTACGTATAAATGCTAAGATGTTAGCTGTAGTTTAAAGGATATATGGAAGACTTTGTATATATCAAGTGTCTACATTACGTCTACATAAGAAAAAATGATATTTTTTTGAAAAAATTAAAATCTAGGTAAGTGATTGATTTTAAATGGTGCCCAGGGCCGGAATCGAACCGGCACGGTGTTGCCACCGAGGGATTTTAAGTTCTTCGTAAATAAGCCACAAACCTTGCTACCAAAGGAATTGCGAAAACAACGAAAGGTAGTTATTCTACCACATCAATAAATTGATATTTTTTAACTACCAATTGTCATTAAAAATTACAAATAATATTCTTGATCGTTGAACTCATTATTTTTCTAATACTATACTTATTTCCACTTTAATTCATTATATGACCAATATGATTGAAATAAGTATTTTTCGGCAATGGATTGATAGATTGGCTGAAGAAAAATTTGTATTTCTCCAACAACTTCGGCAAACCCTGACTCAGTTTTTAAACCATTTTTATTTAAGAAGGCCCGCCACTGAACAGACCTGCCTTCTTCTTGAACAAATTCATCAGAAAATACGTAAAGTGGTTCTTTTGAAATCAGTGTTTTTCTCCTCTCAAAAGTCGCTTTAACTGCTTGAGATAAAAGAGCACCATCAAGTTCCATCGTTTGAGCAATTATCTGAATGTCATAAAAATCTTTCATCCGGCTATTGGCAACGCCTAACATAACCATAGCCTGAAATTTCTCTGCAATAACACTATAAACTGGGTAAACCCGTAAAAGTGGTGCTGGAAGATCAAGAAAAGATGGCACTTCAACCCTTTCAGCTATAGGGAATACAGCATCACCATAGCCAATATCAATTTGAAAAGGAACCCGAGCTTTAGCCAGAAAGGCAAAACCAGTTAAACGTA
Organism: Gammaproteobacteria bacterium; assembly: GCA_016744375.1. Classification (GTDB taxonomy): domain Bacteria; phylum Pseudomonadota; class Gammaproteobacteria; order GRL18; family GRL18; genus GRL18. The sequence goes on along the minus strand of JADGEM010000128.1, from coordinate 1,685 downwards.
CACCTGGATATTCTGCTGCCTCTTTAATTTCAATACCAGTCACAGATTCTAAATTAAATACCAGACCATCATTCATATCCTGACTAATTATCTGATGAAATACATTCACTAAGTGAGCCACATCATTGTTACCAAAACTCAGTAAATCAATATCTCGGGTAGGACGATGAAAATCTTGATTCCAGATCCAAAACAATAATGCGCCTTTTAACAAAAATTGATTGGAGTGTCCACTGCACCCCAGACGATATAAAAGACGCTGCATGACATATTGACGCAGTACATAATCAAAATCTTCATAGCGAGTTCGAGCAAGATCACGTAATTTCTGCCGAATTGATGCAGCTCTGTCCTTTGGCATTGTCTCTCTCCTGTTACATGAGCCTATCTGTCATATTAGACTTTCCAGATAGGGCTGCATTACCTTCTTGACTCGGCAAATTTTTGCATATTTAAGTAATTCATCCATTGTAAACTTTTGTGCTGACCAACCATCACGAAGTGCCTCCAGAGCAACATCCAAACCAACTTTATTGCGATATTTAAAGCAATCAACGACAGTTTTAGCAGGGCAATATACCTGAACTAAAACACCGTCAATATTATGTTTCTCCACACCTTCATGCAAAGCATCACCAGACATAGTAACATAACGGACAGGTGGATAAGATATGACTGGACGCCAGTCTTTTCGATCAATAGCAAGCCATATTTCATAGGGGTTCTGGGTTGTCATTTTATGGAAATTTAGAGCTGACAACAAAGTCACAATGGCTTTAGGGGCAAGTTTACTCACTTCAACCAAAGACTGAAACTCTCCTGGTTCATTATCTGGCCATTGATAGAGCCCTCGTCCCAATTTTTCAATAACCCCCTCCCTGGCCAGAATATGTAGATAATCTTTAGGCAGGTGCAACTCTTTCAAGTCTCGTGGTCTGACCACCGAGTGCTCACGAACAAAATTAATAACCTGTTGTCTTTTTGAAATTTCTTGCATACTCATATTGTATTAAATCATAGGCACTTGTCAACATTAGCCTATGTTTTAATAAAGATAGATAGTTTACTAAAAATCTAAAACCTTGATTGTGTCTTGCTGCACATTATATATTTTTGAAAAGTTTCGTCTGAATCAAAGCATCATTATCTTTAAAAGACAGAGAATACCCCATAGCTTCATATCCTTTGATTCGTTTTTGAAACATTCGTCTTAACATTGGTAGTGTTTGATCAACATAGTCATAAACAGTAACTCGCTCCTTGCCATTGAATTGACGATGAATACGCCCGACATATTGAACTAAAGACCCTTTCCAGGAAATAGGTAATGCCAGGATTAATGTATCCAATTTTGCCAGGTCGAAGCCTTCTCCAATATATTTACCCGTTGCAATGACCACCTGAATGTCATTTAACGATTCCATCGCTTCTTTTCGTTCTTTTACTTTCATTGCTCCACGTAAAACCTGGGAACTTATTTTTCGTTCAGCTAGAAGTTCCCCCAACATAAAAGCATGTTCTCTACGCTCTGTTAGAACAATAGGATTTCTGTTATTTTTAACTTCTCTAACCACATCATCAATGATCTGTTTATTGTCTCAGTCCGCTAGTCAAAACTATGCACTTTAGTGCAAGGCTTTAGCTGCTACACATTTTTAATGCTAAATGTTAACCTAATTCTATGA
>JADGEM010000076.1 GCA_016744375.1 Gammaproteobacteria bacterium | reverse complement strand
ATCAGTTTTTTGAAACTTAAAAAGACTGATGACAATCCTGTATAGAATTTTTTAGGCTGAATCACAAAAAAATGCTATTTACGGATGGGCACTAGTTAGTAGATTGCTTTATGGCATTTTACACTAGTTTGCTGATTGATAATAATTTCAACAATGTTGATGCCTGAACTTGATATTGCCTCTGGTAATGTTATCTCAAGTGAGTCCAGGTTTTCTATTCGATAATAATCCAGACCATAGAGGCGGGCACTGTGTTGAAAATCAAGATCAATTTCTGTTTTCCATAACTTTTCAAAATCATCCAGTTGGACTTGTGGTAGATAATTAAAAATACCACCCCCATTATTGTTGATGATTATAATCGTTGCGTTATAGCCCAGTTTGTTTAGCTGCCTGGCAATCAACAGACCATTCATATCATGATAAAAGCTTAAATCCCCCAGCAGGGCGATACCTTTCCTGTTTACATCACTGCTCAGCAGTCCGAAAAAAGTGGAGATGTTGCCGTCAATACCACTGACGCCCCTGTTGCAGTGGAATGATATATTTTTTTTCTGGGCAAGTGAATGGGTAATAAAGGTATCAAAATCCCGTATTGCCATAGAATTGCCGCTGAATAACAGACTATTATCTATAATACTATTGAGGAGGGTCTTGACAACATGCCCTTCAAATAAACCACTACAACGACTCAATGAATTATGAATACGCTTTTCGGCTGTTTCATCGTCAGTTTTCCACTGATTAATCCAATCAGATGTATTTGCTTTTACAGAGAAGTCTAATAGTTGTTTACAAAGCAGATTGGGGGAAGTCTGTACTATCATCTCAGCTTTATGAATCGGGTCGAGACAATCACCATAGCTGCTGATAAGAATGGTGCGGCTATCGGATTGCTGTAAATACTGCATCAGTGTTTTTGAAATGGGAAACTGCCCAAATCGAAGGATCCAGTCAGGATAATATTGTTTTTCATTATCACTTTCATGTTGAATCAAGTGTTGTTTAAGAAAATAGTCATAATTATAAATAAAAGAGCTGTCTGGTGAACCGGAAAGTCGTAAGTTAGACAAGGGATCAATAATGACCGGAGTATTCAATTTTCGGGCTAATTTGATTAATAATGATTTAAACCCCTTATTTTCCTGGTAAGTTAAATGCCCGCAGATAATCAGCCCGTGGCCACTATTAATAATTTGTGATAATGCCTCATATTGTTTGAGCGAAATAAAAGGGGCAGGGGAGCAGGTTTGAATCACTGGCATGGCAGTTTCAATGATTTGCTGTCCCAGTCGATTGATATAATGGTTTAGTTCGTCTGCCGTAAAACGTCTGGGAAATAGAGGTTCTCTTAATGGCAGGTTTAAATGTACGGGCCCTGGCTTTGGGGATTGGGTTTTTCTATAAGCCTGTATGGCTGCTTTTTTTAAATAGCTTCCCTTTAATAGAGCTTCGTCAGCATGCTCAAGGTTAATGAATTCTCGCACAAAAGTGCCGAATAAATTTTGTTGATCAATGGTTTGATTGGCCCCGCAATATTGCAGCTCATTGGGCCTGTCAGCTGAAAGTAATAGTAATGGTGTGTATGAATGGCTGGCTTCGGTTATGGCAGGGAACCAGTTGGCTACAGCGCTACCGGAAGTGCAAATTAAAATAACAGGCTTGTGTTTTTTCTGAGCCAGACCCAGAGCAAAGAAACCGGCACTGCGTTCATCAATTTGAACCCAGGTGTTGATGTCAGGGTGTTTCTCGCAGGCCAGTGCAAGAGGTGTTGAGCGTGAACCAGGTGATATGACAGCCTGAGTAACACCCTGCAGGGAAAAATAATGAATCAGGGTGAATGCCCATTGATAATTAAGAGTGCCGATGGAATGATTGGGCTGTTTGTCATGTTGCTTCATGGGTTAAGAGTTTACAGCATTTCCAGTATAGTACGCATTTTCAATTCAGTTTCCTGCCACTCAGCCTCGGGGGTTGATTCAGCAACCAGACCTGCTCCTGCAAATAAATCCAGCTGTGAACCTTTTGCTTGCTGACTGTTTTCAACTGTCTTAATCAAAGTACAGCGCAGCATCACGGATAAGTCGCCATTTGAATGACCATCTATCCAGCCGAAGGCACCAGTATACCAGCCGCGGTGGTAATCTTCATTCTCCAGTAACCAATGTTTTGCCTGTTGAGTGGGTAAGCCTGCGACCGCTGGGGTTGGGTGCAGTGCATTGATGACATCAAATAAATCATAATCAGCCATCAACTTACCTTGAACCGGGGTTTCCAGATGGTATAAATTGCGTAATTTTATCAAAAAAGGGGAGACTGGCATTTTTAGTGTAAGGCATAGTGGATCAAGGTTCTGATAAATTGTCTGAGAGATAAACTGATGTTCTTTCAGTAATTTTTCACTTTCAGATAATTCAATATCTGTCTGGCTTCCTGGCTGTTTTAGAAAAAAAGGCAGTGTTGAAGGTGATGCAATTGAGGAAATATCTTCCGGATTCATTTTTTTCTGCTTGGAACGAATAATGGTACCGCCCAATGCATTGCTTTGAATGTCAGGATGATTTAGTGTCACCAGCTTTTCAGGTGAGGCGGCAACCATTGTAGTTCCAGAATTGAAATAGCTGAAAATTGTACAGCAGGGATAATGATTGATTAAGTTCTGAATGAGGTGTGGGATTGAAACCGGAGTCATTGTTTGTAATGAATGCTGACGACTTGTGACCAGTTTATCATATTGACCCGACTTTATTTGTGTTATCGCTTTTCTAGCCAGAGTCTCCCAGTTATTTTGTTCTAGACGATCAACATGTGTATTTAAAGCAATATTGCCTGTTGTTTTAGATGATTTAAAAAGTGGCGCTAAATAATCTCTTATTGCATTAAAAAAAGAATTATAGCTGGATTGATTAAGCTCTACATTGATACATAAAGTCTGGCTTGAATGTTTTTCTATTAAAAGTACCTTGGGTATGGTCAGGAGAGTATTTGGAAAATGATCCCATTGATTCTCCATGGGATCATTTTCATCAAAAGCAAAGCCCATAAATGCAAAGGGATGAGCCGTATCTGTTTTTAGGGTTTGATGCCAGAGTTTTATTAGATCAGAAAAGTCTTTTTTTATAGTGCTAAAACGATCCTTGCCCTGTGCGTTGAGATGAATCAGTGAGCCAAGTCCCAGTATTGTTAAATCAGACTCAGGCTGAGACAGGAAAAAACTATGATTAATTGCCAGAGGTGATAAAGGAATAGCTTGTTCCAGTGGAACTTCCAGGCTGGCGTAGCGGCAATGTGATTGATCACGTTCAATGTTAGTCTCAAGAGATGCTAATTGAGCTTTTAGTGAATTAATTAATGCATCAATCATTTATTTATTATAACTTTTCAATAACTTTAGAGGTCTGTATGACCTTGTTCCGTTATTATAACCCAGTTTAATACTCAAGTGTTTATTATTGATCAACGTAACTCGTTTGATGAACCTGTTTTTTTAGAAATCATTCAGAATCTCATACTTATTGATATTCATTTTGAGCTAAAAATAAGCTATTTGATGTAGATCAATGTTATTAAACCTTGGTAGCTTTATATTCTTATTAACGAAAACTGCGTCATATGACACACTTTATGTTTTATTTCACATGATTTGTGCTATCTTATAGCTGTAGTTTTTCTTTAAGAAAACACTTTTTATAAAAAAGTTTTAACAAAAAAAAGGGTGCAAATATGAAAATAGTAAGCAAGAGCGTTGTCTCATTGCTAGCTGGTGTCAGTATTGCTATGGGAGCCATGTCCAGTGCTTCCGCTACATCTTCACTTGAAGATGTGATGAAAGCAAGAGGACTGACTCAGAAGGATTTGCTGGCTGCAGCAAAGACTTACACACCAACTGGTGGACGTGATGAATACCTCGCCTTTAGTTCTGGTGGTCAAAGTGGACACGTGATTGTCTATGGTATACCTTCAATGCGTATACTGAAATATATTGCTGTATTCACACCGGAACCATGGCAGGGCTATGGCTTTGATGATGAGTCAAAAGCAGTATTAGCACAGGGTCAGATGCACCCGACTGAACTGACCTATGGTGATACTCACCATCCGGCAATTTCAGAAACTAATGGTGAATATGATGGTAAATATCTGTTTATTAATGATAAAGCCAATCCAAGAATAGCCGTTATTGATCTGCATGACTTTGAAACCAAGCAGATTGTTATCAATCCAGTGTTCAAATCGTCTCATGGTGGTGCTTTCGTATCAACAAATACTGAGTACGTTATTGAAGCGGCACAATATCCCGCACCTTTTGAAAATAATTACGTTCCTCTGGAAGAATTCAATGAGAAATACCGTGGTGGTATGACTTATTGGAAATTTGACCGTAAAGCGGGTCGTCTTGATCCTAAGCAGTCTTTTACTGTAATGGCTCCTCCATATTCTCAGGATTTATCTGACTTTGGTAAAGGCGCATCAGAAGGCTGGTCTTTCACTAACTCATTCTGTTCTGAGCGTTATGTCGGTGGTATTGAGAAAGGACGTCCTCCTTATGAGGCAGGTTGTTCTCAAAAAGATACTGACTTCATGCACGTGGTTAACTGGAAGAAAGCAGCAGAGCTGGTTAAGGCCGGTAAAGCTAAGAAAATCAATGGTCATGATGTCTTAATGATGGACACAATGGTTAAGAACAATGCCTTGTACTTAATCCCAGAGCCTAAGAGTCCTCATGGTGTTGATGTTTCTCCAGATGGTAAATACATCATTGTTTCTGGTAAATTAGATAGTCATGGTTATGTTTATAGCTTTGAGAAAATCAAGAAAGCCATTGATGCTAAGAAATTTGAAGGCAAAGACCCATATGGTATCCCCATTATTGGTATGAAAGATGCGCTTCATAAGCAAGTTGAGTTAGGTCTTGGACCTTTGCATACACAGTATGACTCTAAAGAATGTGTGGTTTACACTTCTTTATATGTTGATTCCATGGTTGGTAAGTGGAACTACTGTGAAGGTAAAGTACTTGATAAGCTTTCTATTCACTATAACATTGGTCACTTGATGACTATGGAAGGTGACTCTGTTACTCCTGATGGTAAATACCTGGTTGCTCTGAACAAGCTGGCTATTGACCGTTTCAACCCCGTTGGTCCTTTGCATCCACAAAACCACCAGCTGATTGATATCAGTGGTGAGAAAATGGAACTGCTGTATGATATGGCTTTACCTCTGGGTGAACCACACTATGTTGTTGCCATTAAAGCGGACAAGTTGAAGCCAGCGGTACGTTATAAGTCTGGTTGGAACTCGCGTACGGACAAGCGTTCTAAGTTCAAGACTCGTGCGGGTCGTGAAAAGACAACTCGTACCTGTGATGCAAATGGTCAATGTAGAGTTGTTGTCAATGGTACAACCATTCGTTCACACATTACTCCTGAGACAATTGAAGCAGAAGCTGGCGATATCATTGAACTGCATCTGACTAATCTGGAGCGTGCAGAAGATGAAACTCACGGTTTTGCAATCTATGCTCACAACGTGAATTTATCACTTGAGCCAGGTAAAACTGTTAGTGCAACATTCAAAGTACATAAAGAAGGTGTCTATCCTTACTACTGTACTGAATTTTGTTCAGCACTTCACCTGGAAATGGAAGGTTATCTGTTAGTTAAACCTAAGGGCTACAAAGCGAAAGCGGGTAAAGTCACTGAAGGTCAAGCCTATACAGAAGCTGACTATAAGAAACAGGTTAAAACCAATAATGATACTCAGGCAATTATTAACTCAGTTGTCGGTTATATCACCAGCACTAACTACAAGGACTTCCCAGAAGTTATAGCTTTGGTTGAAGATGCGACTGACCAGTTAGGTTTCGCAGATGAAGCTAAGAAGAAATCTGAAGCAGCAGCAGCCAAGAAAGATTGGCAGAATGCAACGCTTTGGGCTGGTCAACATTGGCAGTATCAGGTCAAAACTGCAGACATTGGTCTGAGAGCTAAGACCTATCTGGAAGAGCATGGTGCTAAAGTTATCAAAAAATAACTTTTAACTAAGCTTGAACCAGTGAAAGAGGGGGAGTGTGTAAACACTTCCCCTCTTTCATTTATACAATGTAAAAACCTTGTAATATATAAGTTTAATGTAATGTAAATTACAGATAAGCATATTGATTCAGTCTATATTCAGCTATACTTGTATATACTGTTGATGAACGCTCTTTCTTATCGAGTCTGTTCATAAAAATTAAACACTAACCCAGCTAAGCTGGATAACGACTTTAACAAAATTAAAATTTCTAAAGTCCTAATCACTAAGATAAAGACCTTAATGAAATTGAAATATCTAAAGTCCTAAATGGGAAAAAATAATGAAAAAATTAACTCAAGTTGCTGTTGCTATTGCCTGCGGTATTGGTTTTGCTTCAAGTGCTATGGCATTAGACGGCGCTGCTTTGTACCTGGATGCCACTAAGGGTGGTTGTTCTGCCTGTCATGGTAAAGATGCTAAGTCACCAATTATGCCATCTTATCCAAAACTGGCAGGTCAAAATGCAGATTATGCCTTTAACCAAATGAAAGATATTCAAAGTGGTGCACGTTCAAATGGTATGACTGCTGCAATGAAAGGTATTACTCACCTGACAACAGACGAAGAAAAGAAAGCGATTGCTCAATGGCTTTCTGAGCAAAAATAAGCTTTTTTGCCTTGGTGGTTAAAATAATGTGACCATTTCTTTATTTAATAATAAAAAGTTGGTCACATTATTTTCTGTTTTGCTGAAAAATCCTCACTTTTTTAGTCAATTTTTCTGAAGTTGATTTTTGTCAAGGTAAGCATTCTTTTGATATGGAAAAATACCGCCAGTTTGAATATATAGTCATATAGTAATAGATAAGAAATTAAGGGAGTTTTCCAAAATGAAATTTAAATCAGCGATTAGAATGCTGGCATTCTCAACAGCAATTGCTATGACCAGCATTGCATCAGCATCAGAAGATGATGCTCATGCTAAAGCAGCAGGTTGGAATAAAGGTGGTGGTGAGCAGGATGCTGCATTGCATTTAACACCTAATCTGGAAAATGGTCTGGACGTTTTTGAAGTCTGTTCAGCATGCCATTTACCTGAAGGCTGGGGTACTAAAGAAGGTACTTTCCCACAGTTAGCCGGTCAACACAGAAAAGTATTAATCAAACAGCTTGCGGATATTCGTGCTTTAAATCGTGATAATCCAACAATGTATCCATTTGCCTTACCTGAGTCTATTGGTGATGAGCAGGCAATTGCTGATGTCACTGAGTATATTTACAAACTTAAAATGAACCCTGACAATGGCAAGGGACCTGATACGTCAGATATGGCTAAGGGTGAGAAGCTGTATAAAGATAATTGTGTAAAATGTCATGGTGATATAGGCCAGGGTGATGCAGAGAAGTTCTACCCAAGATTAGCTGGTCAGCATTATAACTACATGTTGAGACAGTTTGAATGGATTCGTGATGGTAAACGCCGTAATGCAAACCCTGACATGGTTGAGCAGATCAAAGGTTTTTCACAGCAAGATATGGTTGATGTAATTAACTTTGTTTCGCGTATTCCTGTACCTAAGGAAGATGTCGCACCATCAAAAGACTACCAAAATCCTGATTTTGATTAAGGATTAAATCGATAGCTTAATCAAATTGGTTTATCAGATTTTTGCGTATTTTATTCTCTTCTGGAGCATTGGCAAGATGCCCATGTTCCCGGAAAGAGAATAAAAAATGCAAATGTGTGGTGAACTAAAATTTCAGATGTATTTTTACTAAATAGCTTTCTAGTAGCAAATTTGTTACATCACTGAAAACTATTTTGTAAACGTATTACAATCACGTTTAGCACGGACTTGGGGAGGAAAATGCTATAGCCATATTTTTAAGGATCTTCTTTTATGAATGATACAAAACGTTCTTTACTTATAACATCTCTTTCTGCTGCCTCTGTAATCATAATGATTATAATGTACTTCAACCCGATCTGGTGGGTTGCGCTCACTGCTCCAAACTATCCTGAAGCTGCATTCCCTGATGGTGTGCGCATCAACTTTCATATGAATGGTGTATTTAACGGCTGTTCACTGGTGGTGAAGGATGAAATTATTGAAGAAGAAGCCTTGGATTGTGTCCACGAAATGGATACCATCAACCATTATGTCGGTATGTATCCCATTGCTGCAGGTGGTCCGATAGAACGTGGTTTTTCACCTTTTCTTATCACTTTACTTATCATTATGGTGATTGCTTTTGCCATTTCAGATCCCAAAAAGCGAAGGATGTTTTTAGGTGCGGCATTTGCTTTCAATGCCGTCTGGATGACACTGACCATCTATAAAACTGATGGCTTAAATTTCCAGAATGAAGGCTATCTATATGCTCTGATGAATCAGCTTGATCAGGATGCCAATGATAAAACACTCGGCTCTGTTAAAGCGGCTGATTCTGCACGTGCCCTGAAACAATTAAGAGATTCATTAGCCGGCAAAGAAGTTGAGAGTATGGATGATATCAATGATGCAGATGAAAATGCCACTGCTGAAGAACCAGAACTTGCTGAAAAACAGCGTCTGATCACACAACTTAAAGAAACCTATGATATTGATTTTGCAAACCAACGTGTATCTGATGAGTGGGTCGGTAATGGCCACCAACTGATGGCCTGGCATTATGGTAAAGTTTTAGGCCGTTATTTTAATAATCAGGATGAAATTCAGCCTATGGTTAAAGTGCTTAGAATTGCCACCCATGTTGTTTTCTTTGGCCTCATTGGTGCTATGCTCCTACTTATCGTGGTTGGCACTCGTGCGACTAAGAATCCAGTTTACTGGTTAATGATTTTGGTGCCAATGGCATTACCAGTTTTCTTTGTGATTGATTATGCTTCGTGGTTATGGTGGTATGGTCACACTTTAAATGATATGGGGGCTTTTGCAGTCAAGCCCTTTATGCCGACTGTCTTTGGTGAAGGTAAAGTGGCTCAATTTGCTACTTTTTCTTATCCCAGCATTGGTTTTGGCTTAATGATGTTAAACTCAGCCATTTTAGCAGCGATTGCTTTAATGCGTCGTAAAGAGTCTTTATAATAGCCTGTTTTCAGGTCTGGTTATCACTCGACCTGACGCATCCGGGGGGAGAGTCTAATGACTGACTCAGTCCCCTTTAAGCGCATCATAATTTTTAAAGACAATTTATAACGATGATATTACGATTTTTTTGCTTTTCACTCATCCTTTTCAGTTCTTTCAGCTATGCCAGCTTCCCACCATTACAGCCTCTGATTGATGAGCTGAAAAGGGGTGATGTTTTTGTCATTCCTCCAGGTACATATTCAGGCCCTGTTTTTGTTGATCAGGCAATCACCTTAGATGGCCAGGGCAAAGTGACCATTGATTCCGGTGGTAAAGGTTCAGTTATCGTTCTTGATACCGATGGTGCAGTGATAAAAAATCTTCACTTAACGAATTCTGGCGATCACCATAATGATCTGGATTCTGGGGTTCAGGTTCGTGGAAATTTTAATGTAATTAAAGACAATATTATTGACAACTGTCTATTTGGCATTGATTTGCAACAGTCAGAAAATAATGTGGTTAAAAGAAATGCCATTAGCTCAAAAGATGAAGAGTTAGGCATGCGCGGTGATGCCATTCGTTTATGGTACAGCTTTGAAAATAAAATTACTCATAATACTATCAATAACACCCGAGATATGGTTGTCTGGTATTCAAAAAATAACGTTATAAAAAATAATGTCAGTCACGGTGGACGTTATGGTCTGCATTTTATGTATTCGCAGTATAACGAAGTGGCTAACAATGAATATTATGACAATTCAGTCGGTATTTTTTTAATGTATAGTGACGGTGTTACGATTAAAAATAATATTATTTCTCATGCAACGGGTGCTGCCGGTGTTGGCATTGGCTTTAAAGAAACGTCAGATATTGTTGTGGCAGATAATAAAATCCTCTTCAGTTCTATCGGTTTATCTATTGATGTTTCGCCCTATCAGCCTGATACAAAGAATCATTTTACCAATAACTTAGTTGCATTTAATGGCATTGGCATTCGTTTTTTAGCTAACTGGAAAGACAATATATTTAAAAATAATCACTTTAAGGCTAATATCACTCAAATTATCGTTTCCGGTGGTAAGACAGCGAATCGAAATGAATGGGATGGCAATTACTGGGATAATTATGAAGGTTTTGATCTCAATGATGATAATATTGGTGATACGCCACATGAAATTTACGCCTATGCCGATCGTATATGGCAGGATGTACCCGGAGCGCAGTTTTACAAAGGTTCTGCCATGCTGGAGTTGATTGATTTTCTGGAACGCCTGGCGCCCTTTAGTGAGCCGGATATGATACTAAGAGATAAAAAACCACTGATGGACGTCAGTCTTAGAATAGTTGACAGAGATGGCAAGGATGAAGCTGATATTAACGCTGAAGCAGAAAATGGAAATGAAACCGAGCTGGAAAGAAGATTGAAAAGGTACTTGCAATGAATAACTCAGCTAAAGATTCAAATGCAGAAAATAATACTCAGGCAAACTCTGAGGGCGCTTCTGATGCAGTGAAAAAAACAACAAAGAAAAAAAATATAAAACGTGGTCCCGGTCGAAGAGCCCAGGAAGCTCGAAGACAATTTCTTCGTTCAGTGGCTTTAACTGCCGGTGTGACCAGTATTTCTTTACTGGGTTTTATACCGATACCCTCTGAAGGTAAACGTCAAAAGTTACGTCCTCCAGGCGCTTTATCAGAAGAAGATTATCTATCATCTTGTATTAAATGTGGTCAATGTGTTCAGGTCTGTCCTGTTAATGCTGTTAAGCTGGATGATATGGACACTGGATTTGGTCTTGGCACGGCCTATATTGATGCCCGGGAGCAAGCTTGTGACTTTTCCTGTGATGGCCTTCAATGTGTTCTTGCCTGTCCAACAGGCTCTCTGACTCATACTCTGGATTATACTCATGATACCCGAATGGGCTTTGCTGTTTTAGATAAACCCAAACTTTGCCTTGCAGTGGCAGGTAAAGGCTTTAAAGGGCAGGCGAGGGGCCCTGATTATGAGGGTTTACTTCGTTATGAAGAAATTGATCGCTGGAATCCCATTCTATTAAAAGATCATCCTTATGATGTTGAAATTTGTGATCTATGTGTTCAGGCCTGCCCGATTGAACAGCGTTATAACCAATGTAAGGATGGAAAATTCCCATCGGGTGATGAAAATCAATGTCCACCGGAACGCGCAATCGGTCTTGAACTCATTGAAGAAAAAAATGGTGTTAAGCATATGAAACCCGTCATTTATGATGGTTGTGTCGGCTGTGGTGTCTGCGAAATGATTTGTCCTACTCATGAGCCTTCCATTGTTATTGATTATGATAAGCTGACTAAAAGACCATTGAGTGAGCAGTATATTGCTAAGAGTAAGAAGGGAGGGCACTAATGAATATTTACCTGGAATCTCTGGTTCAGTTATTTGGACGCTCATCCCGTAAACCCCGCAAAGATGAATTATCGCCTGCGGCACAGAAGATGTATTTTTACAAAAAAGGTCAGAAGGTCACTAAAGCTGAACTGATAGCATTACATGATGAGCATCATAAAAATAGTAAAAATAAGTGGCGTAAACGTCGCTGGATGACATTGATTGCAGTCAATTTTCTGTTTGTGCTTTCTTTTTCTCTGGACATACAATTACTTGAAGGTGCATTAACCGCATCTCGTTTTGCAGGTTTTCATATGGCGGATCTAAACTCCGCTCTCCAGGTGATGCTGGCGCACAAAACTGTATTGATTAATTTACTAATTGGGATTGTGACCATCTTTATTCTGTGGTTTCTTTTAGGTGGGCGAACTTTTTGTTCCTGGGTCTGTCCCTATCATCTCGTTGCGGAATGGACCGAAACACTGCATTTATGGCTGTTCAAACGTGGCTGGGCAAAAAATTACACCTTTCATCGAGGTGTCAGAGCTGTTTTTTATGTGATTTTTGCTTTGCTTGCCATCGTAACGGGATATACCGTTTATGAATTTATTTCTCCAACAGGAATTTTGAGCCGGGCAATCATTTATGGCCCGACAATAGCTCTTGTCTGGGTGGCGTTATTGCTGCTTTTTGAAATATTTTTATCACGACGAGCCTGGTGTCGTTATGTTTGTCCGATTGGTATCACCTATGGACTTGTCGGTGTTCTGTCACCATTGCGTGTGACCTATGATATGACTGACTGCAAACATGAAGGGGATTGCCGAGCCGTTTGTCTGGTGCCTCACGTACTGGATTTGACGATTAAAAATCGCAGCGTTGATGTCGAAGTCGGCCTTGGTGCAGACTGCACGCGTTGCGGTTTGTGTGTTGATGCCTGTCCCACCAGTTCATTGAGTTTTGAGTTTAAAGGCTTAACTCATAAACCTGAAAAACAAGTTGATGATAGGCCGCTTATGCCAGAAAGCAAAAGTGATGCTAAGGAAGAGAAGTAATAAATGATTAAATTTGACAATGTAAAAAAGACCTTTCGTCGTACTGAAGTGCTTAAAGGAATGAACCTGGATATTAAAAAAGGCGATAGGATTGCGCTGGTGGGTTCAAATGGCGCAGGTAAAACGACAATGATACGCTGTCTTTTGGGGGAGTACACCTGTGAAGGTCAGGTTTTAGTCAACGGTCATGATCCACGAGAAGAACGTGAGTTAGTATTAAAAGACATTGGTTTTGTGCCTCAGTTGCCACCGCCGCTTAAAATGCCTGTAGGGCAGCTAATACATTTTTCAGCCAGTCTTTGTGATGCGGATCCCAAAGAAATGATTTCTGTCTTAGAGCGTTTGGGCCTGAGCTATGATGAACTAAAGTCCCGTCCTTTTGTTAAGCTCTCTGGAGGTCAGAAGCAGAAAATATTAATTAGTGTTGCTCTGGGTCGGGATGCAAAAATATTGATCCTTGATGAGCCGGCGGCAAATCTTGATCCCGAAGCACGTCATATTTTCTTTCAACTGCTTGCTGAAAAGAAAGACGAGGCTGTTATGTTGATTTCAAGTCATCGACTGGATGAAGTCGCTGCACTGGTCAATCGAGTGATTGAAATGGATCAGGGTATTGTGGTTCTGGATGATTGTGTTGAAGATGCTGTTGATCTGGACAGTGTGCTGAAAAGTGAAATAAAAATCAAACGTGCGGATGAGGCTTTTGCAAAGGCAATTAAAGCGTGGCGTTTTGATTCAGAGGATGGTGTTCTATGGCAGGGAGAGGTTGCGGGCCCTGATCGTTTACGTTTTCTTGGGGTGTTATCTCGATATGCTGCTATTTTGCAGGATATTCATATGGAGGAACAAAAACAATGATTCAAGGTATACAAAAAATACTGCTGTCGTTTTTTGTTATATCCATCATTCTTTTTTTATCATCATGTGGAAATGATAAACAGACAGGTGCTGCAGAAGTTAAATGGGATCGTGATGCATGTGAGCGATGCCAGATGATGCTTAGTGATCGTGATTTCTCTGCCCAGGTTCGTGTTTTTCCAGAGGGTAAGCGCTCAAAGGTTTTTAAATTTGATGATTTGGGCTGTGCAGTGCTTTGGCTTAGCACTCAAAGTTATAAAGATGACCTAAAAACAGAAGTATGGGTTAATAATTATAAGACGAATGAATGGATTAATGCGAAACAGGCCTGGTTTGTCAAAGGACAGACAACTCCTATGAATTATGGACTGGGTGCTCAGCCTGAAAAAACGGAAGGTGCTTTAAACTATGAACAGGCGATTCAGCACATTAATGAAGTTGAGAAAAAATTAAATATTCATGGCGGCAATCTGGCCCATTGATTAGGGTGTTTTAATCTCTGCCGGGAGCATGGGCAGGTATCTAATCATATGATAAAAATGTGCTTTTATAAAAAGATTTTAAAGAGAAAATTAAATGAAACATTTATGGTTAACAGCCTGGGCTGATATTATAGAATCGCTCAGAGCAAAATGGTTTATTGTCTATACCAGTGTTTTTGGCGGCATTGTTGTTCTTTTGTTTGTTTTTGGGATTACTGAAAGCCGTATTATGGGATTTACCGGCTTAACACGCTTACTCATCACCTATATCCAATTAACCATCGCTATTTTACCGGTGTTTGTTTTGATTACGACGGTTCGATCAGTTGCGGGTGACAGAGAGGCCGGTGTTTTTGAATACCTGCTCTCGCTGCCAATTTCATTAGCGGCCTGGTTCTGGGGGCGTTTCTTAGGACGTTTTATCGTCGTTTTCTTACCCGTTTTTCTGGCCATGATTGGTGCTGTTATCTGGGCCTCAATAAAGGGTGCAGATATTCCCTGGGGGCTGTTTCTGAGTTATACCGGTCTGCTGTTGGCAGTCGCATGGTGTTTCCTGGGAATTGGTATGTTGATTTCAAGTATGGCAAGAAGCTCGGATGTTGCTCAGGGACTGGCATTCATGGTCTGGCTGACGTTTTTACTTTTTCTTGATCTTATCCTGTTAGGTATCATGATCCGCGAAGGTCTGCCATCAGATACAGCTGTTATACTTTCACTCCTTAATCCACTGCAGGTTTTTCGTACCGCAGCCATGGTTTTGTTTGATCCGCAATTGGTCATTCTGGGACCATCAGCCTATATTATCCTGGATCATTTTTCAGAAACAGGCTATATCATCTGGTCTATTTTTTATCCAGTATCTTTAGGCACTCTTAGTGCTTTTGCGGGTTACTATCTTTTCAAAAAGGGTGATTTGCCATAAGCCGCTATTTAATTATTTAACCACTGGTTTTGTTATTTATTGCTCCTCTGTTCATACTAACAGTAGCGTTTCAGGAAAAAGGAGTAATAGGGAGGTATTGTGTTTAAAGTTTCTGTTTTTATATTTTTTTCTTTTTTTGCTCTGTCAACCTTTGCTGATACTCTTTCAACTTCTACAGACAAAATTAACATTGATCTGGATTTAGGAGAAGAAATTAATGAAGTCTGTGCCGGTTGTCATGGTGAATATGGCCAGGGCGGAAAAAATGGAGAATATCCTCGTTTAGCAGGCTTACCTGAAGGGTATCTTGCTGCACAACTTAAGCTTTTTAAAGATGAAAAACGTAAAAACATGCCTATGCGTCCTTATGCGAATGAGCGTGAATTACCTGATGAAGACATTCCTTCGGTTGCCGCTTATTTATCACAAATTAAATTAACCAATCAAATGCCTGAATTTGATGAAACAATGACTGCTTACGAAAAATTACTGATTGCTAAAAAAGTGTTTAATATTCCAAAGCTCGAAGGGGACATTGAGTGGGGCAAAGAGCTTTATGTGGATGATTGTCAACTCTGCCATGGTAAGAATGGAGCAGGTAAAGATGAATCAGATACCCCACCTTTGACAGGTCAATATACCCAGTATATGATGAAACAAATCAGGCAATTTGCTAACGGTGAGCGTTGGCATGAATACTCAGATGCTCTATTTGAAGAAATGGAAGCAGAAGAAATTCAGGCTATAATGGCCTACTTATCTATTACAGATGATTAAATCTAGAAAAATCAGCATCTGAATCTACCACCCATTATTGTGTTCCGACTGCGACAAATTTTTACAGCCCGACTGGGTAAGGTTTTTATGTTTAAACATTTCTTCTTTTCTGTTTTACTCTGTTCTGTCTCATTTGCTCATGCTAAAGAATTTGAAATTGACTTAGAACTTGGTGAAGAGATTAATGAAGTTTGTGCCGGATGCCATGGTGAATATGGTGAGGGAGGAAAGCAGGGCGAATACCCTAGACTGGCAGGACTTCCAGCTGACTACATTGCCCAGCAACTAAAATTATTTAAGGATGAAAAACGTAGAAACATGCCCATGCGCCCTTATGCCAATGAGCGTGAGTTACCGGAGGAGGATATTCCCTCTATTGCCGCTTTTTTATCACAGATTGAATTGACCACTCAGATGCCTGAGTTTGACGAAGATACGTCGGCTTATGACAAATTATTGATTGCCAAAAAAGTCTTTAATATCCCGAAAGTAGAAGGGAATATTGCTTTAGGGAAAAAAACCTATAAAACAGAGTGTAAGTCATGCCACGGAAAAAAAGGCATGGGCAAGAAAAATTCTGATATGCCTCAACTCACAGGACAATACACTGAATATATGATCAAACAAATCAGGCTCATCGCAAAAGGTGAACGCGAACATGACAATGATGCTGATTTCTTTGCAGAATTGAAAGCCGAAGAGGTTCAGTCAATTATGGCGTATCTTTCTGTTATGGATGACTAAATTGCATTGACTCAGGGCGTGAAGGAGCAGTTTGAGGTCAACTACTATTTCCAATTAGATTTCCATAAATTCAGCTAACTATTCGCAAGTTTAAACCGTGATAACATGGCTTTTAATTGCTCTGCTTGCATAGATAATTGTTCAGCTGCCTGTTCTGGTCTAATAGAACTGGACACTTTAATAAGAGATAATAAAAATCAATTATTGAGGTGTCAAAATGGGACAAAAACGAACATACAAACAGTAT
>JADGEM010000075.1 GCA_016744375.1 Gammaproteobacteria bacterium | reverse complement strand
TTGAAGTCTTTTTGAAGTGAATAAATAGTGGTCTGGTAACTTCTATTTGATCATCAAACTGGCTTCAATTCAACCTCTAAAGATCCTCCCTATGATCAAATATTAAAAATCTTTGGCTTATCCGCTCCATCATGAATGATGGCAACTCTTTCAATTATTTTACTGCTTTATTACCTGAGAATATTGAATCCATTATTGGACCAACCTACTTTATTCTAAATGAACTTATTCCAGTTTTTTTAAACTTGATTGCAGTGTATCTATGCGTTTTTTTATTACTGAGCTAACCTTAAAGGCAAGCCAGGTAAAAAATAAAAAGCACAAGGCAATAGCAATTTTAATTAATGTACCATCACCAAAACTGGAAAACATTGTTGCCACAATGACAGCCGGCAAAGCAAGAAAAATGATCATCAACAAAACAGGATCATTAAATTTCTCTAAACGTTGTATGTCTTTTTTAATTTCTTGTTCATTAGCCATATATTGTTCCAATGTCATAATTATTGAATTTTTAAGTTGTTATATAATATAGCAACCAAAATCAAGTTCTAATATATCACCCATATCGCCAAATTACACAAAAAAGTCGGCGGGTATACAACACCGATTTGAAAGATCTTTAATATAATTTAATGATTATGTCACATAAAACAGTCTGATCAATAAATATCCTACTGCGCTATTTTAAAAATATTTGAGATTAATCCTGATATTTTGACACAAGAAGCAAAAACTGATTTAAAACACATATACATGCGTGGGTTTCACTTGCACAACTAAATCCAGCCATTGACTTTATTAGCTCAGGATATCGGCGAAGCGTGTGCGGTGAAGATAGTGTTTATTATAGACTTAATGGTGAAACAGTTGAAATCATGGTGATTATCGGTCATCAGAACATTGACGAATGGCTTTGATTGACGTTTCTTTAATATTTAATGTATAGAAATAAATTTTTATTTTAATTCAAGATTGAGATAAGGCCTTAAGCTATCAATCAACTCTAAAAAGTCATCGCTTGCCTGAGATTCTTCAATTGTAAATTTATTATCTGAGTCCTTGTACTGTAATTCATAGATAACTGAATCTGTGATGTATTGGTTCCTATTCTCTCTACTAAACTTCGAAAGATTTTTTTCTGATAGCTTAGTTTGCACATCTTCGTAAAGATCCTGGGGTAATGCAGATAAATCCACACTCCCCTTATAGGATATACCCATGCCTCCTGAAAATTTTATGGTAAATGTTGAACCGATTGAACTAGAATACATAGTATTTATACCGTAATTCCGACCAGATTCCATGCACGCCTTGTATAAATGACTTCACGACTTCCATTTCCAAAACGAGCTCTTGCCATTTCAACGGTTTTATCAGCCCAATCGTTAAATGTGGCATATGGGTTATTAATTGCTTGCATTGTATCATACCAAATGTGCCCTGCTTTTCCCCATGAATTGCCTCCCAAATATTGTGCTAAAAGATAAAAAGCATGATTTGGAATACCCGAATTTATATGTACCCCACCATTATCACTGGTTGTATTAACATAGTAATCCATATGATAAGGCTGAGGATCCTTGCCCAGTAATTGATCATCATAAGCCTCACCTGGAGTTTTCAAGGAGCGTAATGCAACACCTTTAATATTAGGGCCAAGAATTCCTTTTCCTATTAACCAATCAGCATCACATGCACTTTGTTTTAGTTTATGTTGTTTGGTTAATGCCCCGAATACATCAGCAAAACTTTCATTCAGTGCACCAGACTGATCGCGATAGACTAATCCACCAGAAAACTGTACAACACCATGTGAAAGTTCATGCCCAACAATACTCAGTTCAGTCATATTGGTAAAAATTACACCATCACCATCACCATAGGCCATTTGCTGTCCATTCCAAAAAGCATTATTATAATTTCTGCGATGATGAACTGTAGAAATTAATGTCATACCATTTCCATCTAAGGAATTACGTCGATATTGTTTAAGATATAAATCATAAACATCACCTGCGCCGTCATAAGCCGCATTAACGACTTTATCTTTGCACGGCGGTTCACCTTCTTTACGTACTAGTATACCAGGAAGTTTTACCTTTTTTTGGCCATTGTATACTTTGCGATTTATTTTTGGTCTAGCACTAGCCGCTAGTTTTGGAGCTGCCATAAAGGACTTGTTTGGCGCTGCTGCAATTCTGGATTGACGGTAGGAATCTGCATCTTTAATAAGCCTGGCGACCATTTTACGCATTTTTTTATTTCCTCGCATATTGATAGCCTCAATCATGTGAGGAGGAAGAATACATTCTATAGAATGTATATGGTTTGAATTACACATTTTAATGTTCCCCTTATTTCTTGTAGTGAGTGCTCTCAAGGATTAAATGTATTCGTAAGAGTGATTTAATCCTTACAGAATTTATATTGGCTACCTTTCCCAATTTGACAATTCTTTACCTGGGAGAACGAAAGATCCCTTGATATCGATGATTCTGTCACATATTTTCTTTGAGATAGAAAACCAAAATATAGCTAAAAAATGGAACTTATTTAACTAGAAATACATCAGAAATGGAGATAGGATTTCCTTGAGAAAATAAGAAGGAAATTTAGAAGTAGGAATACAGAAAGGTTCCTAGCAAGATAGTGAGTCCATACAACTTCTAACCTAGTTTTTATTACAGTTTAGTCGATCAAAAAAAAGTGTCAAACTCAAACTTTATTCATTGTAAGAGATATACTACTTATCATCTCATTTATTAAAAGTTTTATATGACAATTAAAAAGCTATCTTGCTATTGAGACAATACTAAAGGTAGCTTATAAGTAACACAGCCAATTTAAATCCTATATTTTACGTTATAAAGTTAACATAACCTATTGAATTATACTCACCTTTCTGAAAGAATCGAAACTGTGATTTTGTTAATTGAGGAAACATGGATAATTAAGACTTACAAATTAAACAGGCCAACAAAACTACTTGTATGTGCAAGCAGTTTATTTTATAGTGAACAATATGTTTGAACAATGTCTCTATTTTAATACCATTAAATTTTCACGCCAGATTAACTCACTCTGGGAGGAAGCCTATCGTCCTTTAGGGCTATCCCCCTCTCATGCTTATGCTATTCAATTTATTCTGGAACAACCAGGAATAACACCAAAAAAATTGTCAGAGAAAATGGGACTTAACTTATCAACCGTCACTCGATTTGTAGATAATCTCACATCAAAGAAATTGGTTGAACGACGAAAGGAAAATAAGGACAAAAGAGAATGCAGTATCTATCCAACCAATACCGGTAAAAAATTACAGGCTGAACTTCAATTAATTTCGAAAACTTTGCATAAAAAAATACGAGAACTATTAGGGGCTGAAGATGTAAATAATGCCATTGAACTCATTAAGAATTTCAGCAACAAAATTATTTCCGAAGCAGAGTAATATAGTTATGAGAGTCATCAACAAGACAAAAGCCGTCAGCAAGAAAAAAGACACCAGCCAGCTAAAAGGCATCCATGAGATATTTCACTCAGGAGAACTCAGCGCTCAAAGACAGTTCAATAAAAGAAAAAAATGGAGTGATAGTGCCATTGCCGGTCTTAATAAAATGTTTAAAGAAGCCATTGACGATGAAACAGCCTATTTTATCGAAGGTCAAAAATTCTTTTTTATTTCAACCGCAGACAATGAGGGAGAATGCGACTGTAGTTTTAGAGGAATTGAAGAAAGCGAGTCAGAACATCAACCTCAAAGCGTCTTTGTTCCCAATTCAAAAACATTGATATTTCCTGATTACTCTGGGAACAACATATATAATTCTTTGGGTAATATTATCGTCAATCCTCAGATTGGTTTATTATTTATTGATTTTCATAGCGCATTGCGACTGAGAATAAATGGTGGTGCAAAAATAATAGAAGACAAAAATAGTTACATAAATCTATGGCCAAAAGCATTGAGATATATCGAGGTTGATGTAAAACAGGTCTACTATAATTGTTCAAAACGAATAAAAGAAAGCATAAAAATATAATATTTCATTTAAACCTGACAGAGTATTATTGCGGAGCAAATAATGAAACTATACTACTCAAATACTTCACCTTATTCACGAAAAGTACGACTTGTCATTAATATGAAGGGATTGGACAAACAAGTTGAGAATATTTTAATGAACCCGTTTGAAGATAAAACCAAACTAAAAGCCATTAATCCTTTGGGAAAAATACCCTCACTGGTACTTGATGATAATGAGGTTTTATTTGATAGCCCGGTTATTTGCCATTACCTCGACAGTCTATCTGAAGAAAAGCCACTCATTCCCGGAAAAGGTTGGGAAAAATGGTTAGTATTACGTTGGGAAGCACTGGCTGATGGATTGACTGATGCCGCTTACAACCTCGTTGTAGAAAGACGTCGTTCTGCCTCTGAACAGTCAACCTCAGCAATGTCTCAATGGACTGATGAAATCCAACAGGTATTGCGTGAAATGGAGATCAGACTCACTGAACTTGACGGAGAAATCACACTGGCACATATTGCCGTTGGTACGGCAATAGGCTATTTAGACTTTCGTTTATCAGAATTATTATATGACTCCAGTTGCCCACAGATAGCAGTGAGCCCAAATTTAATGTCATGGTATGAATCATTCCAGACCCACCCCTTTATGCTGGCCACAAGACCAGTTTAAATCTAACGTGACAGCTTCGGGTAATCAGTATAACCTTTTGCTAACACTTCCCCGGAATATTTGAGCAAAGATAAGTCTGGCTTTGTATCCAAGACACTCTGATCATCTGAAAAAAAACAATCAAGTCTTCTGATTGCAGACATTCAGGGGACGTCCCTATCTGTCTATAATTGCTTACCATCTAGATTTTTTCAGTAATGATTAGAGTTAACTCCCCCAAAGTCGTGCCATCCATGATTTCTTTTTCAACTCAGGTTTTACTCCAGTCGCAAGGAAAAAAGCACTGTATTTTGTATCTTCTTCCATAATGTGTTTAGACAGCCATGATTTTAGAAAATGCATTAATTCAAAACTGATTGCGGTCTTTCCTGAAGCGACTTTTTCATGCAACATCACAACATGCTCAAGCAGCTCATCATGAATATCCTTGTGCTCATCATAGCCTGGGTAATCAAGAATACGCATAAGACTTTCTTCAACAGCAAAGTGTATTTTCGTGTAGTCAGCTAATTCTGCTAAAATTTCTTCAACTGTGTCACTCCCGTGATGATTATCGATAGCATCATGCATTTTATTAATCAGATTGACTAAGACTTTATGCTGCTCATCAATTTCTTCAATTCCAACACTCAACTCATCAGACCAGGTAATAAATGCACTCATTGTTTGATATTCCAATATAATTAAAAGTTCTAAGTGTTTATTTCATTAAATAACATATTATTTGTGTGGTTATAATATAGATTATTGTAATACAATCAACTTCAGACTTTAACTAATTTCTAATATCTTGACATATATCAATGTTTTAAAATTTAATGGCTTCTATTAGACATCCATCTTTTCCAATACTTAGAATCACTGACACAAAAATTACAGAGTAGACACCATTTCACTCTATTTATAATAACTCTTTTATTTTTTCAATCTACTTGGCAACACTTTCTTGTTGGCTCTCCCCTTCCTGATGTTCACCGCTTGAACGTTTTCATACTTCTAACGCCTAAAACTAATGATGATTGGCCTGGATTAGTTTTCACATGCTTTAATTTTTGCACGTAAACCAGCGACACTAATGCAACTTGTGAATCTTTTTATCTTATATGTTGAAAAGTGACGCTGATTTTCCTATCCTTAGACAGCTTTTATGATTTTCTGGCAACTCATTAAACAGTTAATTATATGCATGGATAGACAGATAAAAATATGCAGTTTAACATTGCCATTTATAGAAACTATTAAAGACTATGATACATAATAATTCAGGCTTTCTTGACAGCTCCTTTCTTCTTATAACAATCTTGTTATTACTATTCAGTTTTATCAGTGAAAATGTCAGTGGCGACACTTTAGAGCTTAACACATATCAAAAACAGCGCATTACAGGAGGTTGGCAATATCATTGGGGTGACCTTCCTAAAAATTCAAAAACAGGACAATGGATAGACCACAAACAAGAATGGACAGAAATTGAATCACCTAACGAAATGCAAAAGCCAGAAGGTGAAAATATTGTATGGCTTAAAATCAACCTTCCAAATGGAAACTTGAGAGATCCTTATCTCTTTATCAACAGCGTTGATCTCACTCTACAGGTATTTCAGAATAATCAGGAAATCTATCATTTTGGTGAGATAGATGAGCAAGGAAACAGTCAGTTTATTGGTTGGCCCTGGCATATGATTCGTCTTCCAGACAATTATGCCCAACATACTTTGTACTTTCGAATTTTCTCAGATTATCCTTATATCGGACTTTCTGGAGAAGTCGTTATCGGCAACCATTTTCAGTTATTGGATGATGTCTATAAACGAGGAATAACTGGACTTTTTGTCGTGTTGATTGTTTTATTAGTCGGTATTATCAGTACAACAATGGGAACCATTAAGAAAGATCGAATCATCGCAATATCTACCGGGTTGTTATCATTTGATTTAGCATTAATGATATTTTCAGAAAACGAACTTAATCAGGTCGTTTTGTTTGAACCTTTACTTTGGCGATATATTGCTGCATTTAGTTATTTTTTAATACCCAGTTTTTTATCAATTATTTTACTGGCATGGCTCAAAGAAAAAGCTCCAAAAATTATTTACTGGGTATTAGGAATAAGTCTTAGCTTTTTTTGTATAGTCGCTGGTTTATCCTCCTTTACTGCATTTAATTTCATCAATGCTTATCCTTACTTTGATGTCTTGTTCATTATTTTATTACTGGCATTAATGGCACGATGTTACAAACAACTTCAGAAATTAGAACTGGTGGGCAGTGTGCTCATGTTTGGTATCCTTACATTGTTTGTTTCATTGATGCTCGATATGTTAAGTGCTCATAATCTTATTTCATGGTTGGGACATACAAGTCAGTGGGGACTAATCTTTTTTGTATTGGCATCACTTGTGATCTATCTGGTTCGTGACTGGCAACAACAGGCAGCCCTTCAAGCATTTACACATCATCTTGAACTGAAGGTTTCAGAACGTACTGCCGAGTTGCAAAAAAGTCATCACCAACTTGAGCAAATGGCAAGAGAAGATTATCTGACAAAACTTCTCAATCGCCGATCATTTTCAGAGCTTGCATTAGTAGAACTTGCTAATGCCATTCGTTATAAACACCCTATCTCATTGATCTTATTTGATCTTGATCACTTTAAGAACATCAATGATCAATATGGTCACTCTTCAGGCGATCTGGTACTTAAAGCAGTTGCATCATTAGTCAAACAAACCTGTCGTAAAGGCGAGTTAATATGTCGTTATGGTGGTGAAGAATTTGTTATTTTATTACACGAAACCGATTCAAAATATGCTAAACAACTTGCTCAAAGGCTTTGTACGACAATAAAAGAAATTGAAATCATTACAAACAATCACACAATTAATATCACAGCAAGTTTTGGTCTGATTTGTTTGACAGATATGGATGTCTATACAGGTACTGTTGATCAGCTAATGGAACAGCTTTTGGCTAAAGCAGATAAAATCATGTATGAGGTTAAATCTTCAGGACGAGACGCAGTCAAAATAAATGAATTAAAAGCTGGTAAGCTTTCATCTGATTAAAGGTAGATATGGATTCCTAAAAAATACATATGGGACAGGGTATATGTAATCGGTCTGGACTCTTTTCTTGGAATGTTTGCCTAATCATACGTTTTCATCATCACACTCGCTTTTTTGTTCATAAGCAATCAGATCATCCAATGTCCGGCCTGGTTCATTCGGATAATATTCCTGAGATATTGTATGAGTATTAATTCTATCCAATCGAAAATTTCTAAATCCCTGTCGAGATTCGCACCATGCACCGAGTGTCCAGACGTTTCCCCAAAAAAATAACCCCAGAGGCCAGATAATGCGTTCTGACTCTTTTCCGTCTGCCCGCCTATAAACCATAATGACTTTATTGCGATGATCCATCGCATTACGCATGTCACTCATAGTCGCCGCAACCTCTGTAGGAATTCGTACCATTGGAGAAAATAATCGTGCCTGATCAATCCTTCCTTTTAATGTATCAGGTAACACTGTTTCAACTTTACTCAATGCAGATTGTGCTGCATTCGCTAATTCAGCATCTGACCAGCTCTGGACAATACGCGCTCCTAGTGACAACGCTGTTAACTCATTTTGAGTAAACATCAAAGGAGGCAAGTCATATCCATTTCTGATCACATAGCCGATGCCAGCCTCACCTTCAATGGGCACATCAGATGCCATTAAATCCTGCATATCTCTATAAATTGTTCGCTCAGAAACTTCAAGTACTTGTGACAGCCAATACGCAGTAGTCACACGACGTGAACGCAAAAACTGAACAATTTGAAATAATCGATCAGCACGACGCATCAGCAATCATTAAGCCTCATAATAATCATATATCAGATATTCATTTAACAAGATATCGTATCAATGTAAGTAATCAACATCAAAGTGGCGCCCTGAGGATCACTGATGACACAGAATCGTCCAACATCCGGAATGTCTTGTGGTGCCAGCATAATTTTACCACCCAGGTCTTCTGCCTGTTTTGCACTGGCTTCTACATCATCAACTGTCACATAAGCCCCCCACATTGGCGGCATGTTACCCGCTTCAGGCGGCGTAGCCATGATACCGGCGACTTCTTTTCCATCTTTTTTAGCCATAGTATAGCCCATGTCATTGGTCGCCATATCTTCTAATACCCAACCAAACATTTTTCCATAAAAATCTTTTGCCCCATTCACATCTGTGGTCATTAATTCATTCCAGCTGAAGGCTCCATGTTGTTTCAATACATTACTCATTGTCTCATCCTCTCTCTTTTATATTTAAAGTCTAAACACTTTATCATAGTCATCCTGACAGCATGATGTCAGGAGAGAATAAAATGGCTAATAATATATTTTTAATTCATTGAAATGTTACACTCTATTTCATGATTATGAAAAAAAGGACTCATCATGACATTCTCAATCATCGGCTATGATCCCGATAATGGTGATTTAGGCATCGCAGTTCATTCCAAGTTTCCAAATGTCAGGGCAACTATCCCTTTTGCTGAGGCCGGCATTGGTGCAATTGCGACACAATCCTATTGTAATACCAGCTTTGGACCCAAGGGACTTGAACTGTTAAAAAATGGTGCTTCGCCGCAACAGGTTGTGGACATACTCATACAAACCGATCCAGAACGTAACTATCGACAGCTCGGTGTCATTGATGCTCAGGGCAATGCCGCCAATTATACCGGACAGGAATGTTTCGATTGGGCTGATGGTTTTGTTGGTAAAAATTGTACCGTACAGGGTAATGTTTTGGCTGGTAAACAGGTGCTCACATCAATGCAACAAAGTTTTCAGACACATCAGGGTACTCTGGCAGAACGATTAATTCACGCTTTGGCCATGGGACAGGAAGCTGGTGGTGATCGTAGAGGTCAACAATCTGCGGCCCTTCTTGTGGTTCGAAAAAATGCTGGTTATGGCGGACATGATGATTGCTATGTGGATATTTCCATTTATGATCATCAGCAGCCTATGGAAGAATTAAAACGCCTTTATGAAATACATCGTCTGACTTATTTTAAAAGTGAAACTAAAAATTTGCTCCCCATTAATTCGGATATTGCAAAAGAATTGCAGACAATTATGCAAAATAATGACTTCTATAAAGGAGATATTCATGGCATGTTTGATCAGCCAACCCAAAAAGCTCTGCATGATTTTATGGGCTGGGAAAATTATGATGAAAGAATGCGTGATGATAATTTGATTGATATTGAAGTACTTGATGATATTAGAAAAAATTATGGCAAGGAGTAGAGGTTTGCATAAAACAGGTTTGAACAAGCAGTTAAATGAGCAATTAAAAAATGAATTTTCACTCGTTCTTTCTGGTGGTGGCGCTCTGGGAATAGCTCATCTTAATGTACTCAGATTACTTGATGAAAACCAGCTAAAACCCAATGAAATTATTGGTGTTAGTATGGGGGCAATTATTGGTGCAGCTTATGCGCTGAATTATAATCAAAAAGCCATTTATCAATATATTGAACAGTTTTCCAATATATTCAAATGGGGTAAACTCTCTTTTTCAAATGGTTCGCTGTTAGCAACAGAGAAAATCAGAGAACTTCTCTTGCTCATATACCAAGAGAAGAAAATGGCTGACGTTAAAATCCCTTTGACGATCGTTGCAACTGATTTTAGTACAGGCAAAGCTAAACTATTTAATAATAACAGTGACACATTGATTGTCGATGCTGTACTGGCCTCTATGGCAATACCAGGCGTTTTTCCCCCGGTAAAAATAAATAATCAATATCTGGTTGATGGATTTATTGCAAGTAATCTTCCAGTAGAATACACCCGTTATAAAACCATTTTGGCATCTAATGTCCTGGGCAAAAACTCATTTAATGACTATCAGGAAAAAGACTATACCTTTTTTGGACATACTAAAGCTGTTCTGGATATGCTGGAACGGAGTGTCCGCTTGATTATGTATAACAAAACTCATGAAATCGTAAAAAATAATGACAATATCATTTTAATAGAACCTGATGTATCAAACTTTAAAACCTTTGAATTTCATAAATACAAGGAAATTGTGAGCGCAACTAAATCTATCACTTTAGATAAGCAGTAATTACTCAAATCCTGGCTGACAGTCCAATAGAAATTCCACTACTTAAGCTCTCTGACATACAAAACACCTGACAAGCTATTAAAAATTTAATTCGAACTTGATAAATTTATTAAATCAGGAAAGTTATTAATTCAAATGGTGCCCAGAGGGCGAATAGTAACAAACCACAATTTTGCAATAGCAGCCCTGACATAACCTGATTCAGCCACTTTATCTCCTTATCTCTGATTAAGTCAGGTAAAAAATTCGGTCATTCGCCTTGAGATTATTCCATTTGAGTCTGTTGGCCGTATAGTCATGAACCAGCAGATAAACCAGTTTTAGACAACGGGGCTTCGATAACTTTTTGTTTCAAGACTTTGTTTAAAATAACATGCAAGTGTTGCTGCAGTTAATCCTGTCAGTTCAATGAGTTTATTAATACTGACAATGGGATGTTCAAAAAGAGCATCTATAATTTGATTTGCTGAGCCAGCATGGCCTGATTAATTCGGCTTTGAAGTTTGCCGTCTATTTCTAAGGGAGGAAATGGTGCAGGTACAAAGGCTTTGCAAGCAATTCCACCTGCTATGACGGGAGAATAATGACCTGTCAAGCCTCGATTCATTTCTTTATCCTGTTTTGGCATGGAATGGGTGAGAGATATAAATAAAATAAGCGTGTGCGTTATTTTAGTTTTGTTATGCTTTCAAACCAAAAGAACCCCCCTCGCCAGTCCCCCTTCAGCCAAAAATAGGCACTCTCCTGAATAGATGCTAATTACTTCTCTTTATTATGCCTGTTTAGATGGTATAACAATTCACTCCATTAAATTTAACTGTTCTTTTCATCCACATATGACTTTGGGGCAATATCACGGCATTTGGCATCTAATTGATGACATATACGTTTGATTAATTCATCGCTTATAGGATAATTATTAACTTTCAAAAATATTTGCTCAGGACATTTTCCATTATAAATATAAGGCTTAAACGGACTCTTTCGTTCGATATACCATCCCGGAATAGCTAAAACTGGTTCCACAAAAACTTGATCACCAATTGCATCAGATAACCATTTTTTTAACCACTTCGCCTGTTTATTAGCTTGCTCAATTGGTTGGGTTTCACTCCAGTTTGGAAATTTTAGTATTTTACCATCATATTCAAGTCGTGCATCATTTGTTCGATTATTTGTTATAGGCTTTGAGCGTGTCTTTGTTTCAACTGCAAAAACTCCAGTACTACCGACTACGATATGATCTATATTGAATTTTTCAGCTGGAAAATCATGGAATACCTGATAGCCTTTCAGCATTAATTGATTTAATTCTTGACCAACGGCAACTTCACCCTTATAACCTAAGCGAATTTGCTGTAATCTTTTCATCGTATAAAACAATTTATAAAGCCAATAAATAATTGATGAAATACCAAGCACACTTAATGTGATGATCGTAATAATATTAATTTTGTTTCCAGTAAATGGATAACTTATTAGAGGTATTAAGAAAAGTGACAATGGCACAACAACCAGTTGAAATAATATTAAAATAGCTTCATATTTTATATCTTCTACTTGTGTTTGTATTGATTGGCCAGGACTTCTAAGAAACTGAGATGTTAATGGATTTCGCTTTTTCTTACCCCAGGGTAATCCTTTTTTGGCTAATACAAGCACACCAGAAAAAGAAAGCATAATTAAAATAATGAAAACTGTTGGTAATAATGAGTATAAAAATGATTCCATTGTTTTTCTTTTATCTCTTTTATTTATTACAAACTACATTTCCGAATTAAGCAAAACTTGGTTAAGTTTTTATTTATACAAATGGTATAGAAAAAAAATCTCTCAAACAATCCAACACTTATTATCTTAGAGCTGATGATTCTTCAACTCATGCTATGCGCATTCGTTCACTTGCCAACTCAATAGCTTTATTTGAATCCAAATATTATCACCTTTAAAGGTAATTGAATATCCCATTGCTTCATAACCCTTAATTCACTTTTTAAACATTCACCTCAACGTGGGCAAAATTTGATCAACGTAGTCATAAACAGTAACTCACTCCTTGCCAATAAATTGACGATGAATACGCCCGGTATATTGAGCTAAAGATCCCTTCCAGGAAATAGGTAATGCCAGGGTTAATGTATTCAGTTTTGCCAAATCGAAGCCTTCTCCAATATATTTACCTGGATGAAGATCCGATCTGACAGTCTCCGGTTTTTTATAAGTGACTGTCAGATTAAATCTGGTTCAATAGTTTTTTCTCTTCTACATGTTTTAATGTTACACCTTATTTCAGTCCTAACTCTATTCCAACTCGATCTTCAACACAGGCACTAACCCCTTCGTATTTTCCCGACTTCTGAAATTCACTTCACGATAATAAGATTCATTCTGCATTTTCAAACCAATTCCGAAGTTATCACCTTCACGAATGTCATTTATCAAATCCACAATCTCCATATCCAGAAAATACTTCTCTGGACCACTTTGATATTCTTCAGGTGTATTTTCATCCACAACATCAGAACCTTTCACTACCACTTGATGCGTCTCATCTAGTCCCGGTTTGGAATACCAGTTTACGCTCATCTCACCCCACTCTTCAGTAATCTTTTGAATATAAAAAGCATTTGTTCCGGAAAGTGTGGAATGACCTGGGGATTCAGAATTGTATTTTCCCTGTCCGTACAAGTTGTGTACCGTATCGGGATATAAGCTCAACTTAGCACTTTTAACAATTGCATCTTCCGGAATACAACCCAGATCAAATTTCAAATAAGCATAAACGGAAAATGGTCTGCCATTTGTTGTCCATTCACCAGCACTGAAAAACTCACGCTCGCCAAAATTCCTCTTTTCATTTCCTGGAAAGCTATAAACGAAAGTGTCTGCGATGGGATTTAAATGACTTAAATCGCAAGACGCCTCAGAGAAAGAAGATGCTGGCGAGGAAGACTTTTCAGGTGAGTAATCTTTAGCAACTCCTTCTTTGTTGCATTCTGGTTCAGATGGGAAAGACAAGCGTTCAGTTATAATTTTTAATTTGCCATCTGTGTCTGACTCAACAATCATGTAATATTGTTTGTCGGTGATGCAATAATAGGTTGAGTAACGGCTAGCCTTAATTTTATACCCATTACTATGTTTTAAAATTTTTACTCCTGAAAACTTTCCTTTTTCATTGTTGGCTTCCAGTTCTTGTCTGAATCGCTTTAATGAACCTCTCCCCCTGTCATCTGAATAGGTAGTCGTCCTTCTTTTTGTGGGGTTAAAGTGGGTGATTAATGCATTTCGAGCATACAACTTCTTTAAAGCCGGATCAAAAGAGTTTCTTAAATGGATATAGTTTTCAAAAAACTCTTTTAAAGTGCGTTTATCTACAACTACATTGGATTGGCCGCGTGGCACTCTTTGATTTCTACGTTCTGTTTTGCCTGCCCGGTTTCGGTTATTTGCTTTTTTTTGTATTGTTTTTGGCTTAATATTAAAAGTCACTTTATTTCCTGCAATGAAAGGCTTGCCGTCCACTTTAGCAAAACCTGTTGCTGAAATAGTTGTGAATCCGTGCCAGTCAGAAGGCGTGGTAAACTTGACAGAATTCTGAAAATTAACCGGCTGTATGAGTTGAATCCCACCCATACCATCTTTAGCATTGGCATTATCAAAGTTGAGCATTACCCGCTCGATATTTGCTGCATAAATGTTAAATATTAAAGTATCACCCGCGCAAACATCATCAAATACCTTGGGATCGCGGTTGATTAATACCTTAGGTGTTTTATCTTCTGCTTGTGTCACTGGTGCATTAACTATTTTAGTCTGGGATTTATGTGTGACGGGATCTCTTCGACAATCCGGGTTTAGTCTGGATTCAGCATGTCTTACCTGGATGCGCTTCTGAAATGTTTTGGGGCTTCTAGCTACAGTATTACTAATTGCAATGTCACCTTCACCACTGACCAACTGTCTGAAACTAAGCAGCCCTGGTTCAATAATCAGTTTTCCGCGACTCACTCTGCCCAAGTGGTAAAGAGCTATATAATTGGCGTAGCGTGCTGAATCAATATTTTGGTCAACTGGTAGCGAGATCAGTATGTCCGATAGCCGTTTTTGTGTTACCGAGGATTTTTTTGTTGGCACCATAACACTCTCTGGGCCTATACCTGCAGCCAGATAAATCGATGTACCATCAGCGCAATTGGCAACATCCAGCCATGGCTCTGAGCTGGTATCCGATTGCCCTTTCCTGTCAAAGACCACTTGTGTGCAGGCATTTTTCAGATTATCGTCGGGGACATTCTGTTCAGATCCCACCCACACAGCAACAACTCTTCCAGTTTGTACCGGCATTTTCTCCGCACAGCCATCAACTGCGTGGGGGCGAAACAGGTTTGCGGTCATGCCTGATGATAGTAGCTCTCGTACCGACCACGTCCAGCTATCGATGGCATGACAGTGGGAAGATGTTTCTTCTCCACTCTGCAACACCTGGAGGTATTTCAGGCCCGCTTGTCGCAGGTGATTTGCTAGAGAATCATCAAGCTCTAATAAGGCAAAGGCTTGAGTATTGATCAATGGTAGCAATCGCTCTGGTGAACTCATCACCAGAGCATCCATCTGATCCGGAATACTCTGTTTATTACGGCGCAATCCTCTTGATGAGTAACGGTTGAGAAACTCTCGGAGACGATGCAGGTCTCGGTCTGATTCTTTATTGTTAACAGAACTCCGGGATGCCATTGCCTTTTTATCTTTTACTGGCGGGTTGAGACGCTCAAGATAGGGCTCTAACACCGGGTCATGAATGCTGCCAGGCTGGCGGGAATAATGCTCCAACCCCCACCAGATGACTATGCCCAGCCAGAGGATCAGCAGTGGTATCACCACACGTATAAATGTATTGTGTTTGAACCGTGCTGGGGCATCAGCCACAGGCTCAGAAGAACCTGCAGCACTTTTCAGTATCGCGAGTACACTGGGATTCTGCAGCAAGTTCCAGGCATCCTGTTTATCCAGAGGATTGCCCGTCACTGGATCTTGGCAATCCGCCAGAGCCTGGAGGATGCCGGCTTCCTTACTATTATGATTTGATGACTTTCCTGCATGGTAAATCAGAGCTCTCTGCACTTGGGGGTGCTGAAGAATCTGTAGTATTGTGTCCTGGGTTAAAGGTTTGTCACACGTTGGGTTGCGGCCAGTAGACAAGGCCTGGATAATCGTACCGAATTGTTCACTCATCATAGTAAACACACTCTGGAATAGAAACAGCAATAAAGATAGAACAAAATATTAATGATTATCATTATCACTACATCGTAATATAAAGTCAATATAGCTAATTCTGTTTGGGGTACTGTTGAATAGGAATTTAAAATGACAAATAAGAGCAATGAATATAAGAATTGGATCAACAAGTGTCAACTGATTAAGGCTACCCATAAAACTAATACAACTAAAGTGCTTTATTGCACCTAAATTATTGGATTTTCTATTTTCAATAGATGGGTTCCTCTAATTACTTTTCTTTTATCACTCGATAGAGCGTTGATTTATGATCTTCATGGTACTAAGAAAATAGTGAATCATTCGAATTACCCCCTCCTCGGCTTTCCGTAGACTCAATAGAATCAAGGTGTTACACTGGTTGAGCAAAGCTAATTATGCTTTGTCTGCACATCTTACTCACAGAGAAACAAGAACTTATATTAGATCATCGGCTGATGAATAAAAATGACTGGGAATCCATACTAAACATTAGGGTTCTTTAAGCGGTTTTAATAAACTCACCCAAAAGTAAACGGGAAGATAAAAAGGGGTATTCGTAAAACCTTGTAGAAATCATGCAAATACAATATAATTTATTCTATGTTAAATTCGTAATTAAGTGTGGAAATATGACCTTAGAATAT
>JADGEM010000015.1 GCA_016744375.1 Gammaproteobacteria bacterium | reverse complement strand
GTTATACGACTTACGGACAACTATGATTCTCTTTTTCTTAGCTTTTGACTTTGGACGCTCCAAGTGAGAATAAATGCCTTAAGAGAGTGTGAGGTGAATTGGTGCAACCAAATGGGGTGTTTGGAGCCATGGATGGCGACAGCAAGCGCTACATGGACGTACTTGCAGCGTCCCCAGTTGGTTGCACTGATTTACCTTGCAGTCGTTTTATATGCGCTTATTCGAATGCCCCAGGTATAAATACGTGTGATAAGAGCCAATATTAATAGCTATAAAAACTAAATTTTAAAATTATCACCAAGGTAGACCTTTCGAACTCGCTCATCATTTAGCAGGTGCTCGGGTGTTCCTTTGGCGATTACTGAGCCTTCATTCATAATATAAGCACGCCGACAAACACTCAAAGTTTCCCTGACGTTGTGATCGGTAATCAATACACCAATATTTTTCTCAGTCAAATGTAGAATAATAGACTGGATATCACTGACTGATATGGGGTCAACGCCAGCGAAGGGTTCATCTAATAAAATGAAATCCGGCTCCATTGACAAGGTGCGGGCAATTTCGACTCGGCGACGTTCCCCCCCTGACAGACTGATACCTTCAGATTTTCGGATGTGAGTAATTTTTAGCTCATTGAGCAACTGCTCCAGATGATCTTTTCTATCAGTTCGATTGAGATCCTTGCGTGTTTGTAATATGGCCATGATATTATCTTCCACACTCAATTTTCTAAATACAGAAGCTTCCTGAGGCAGGTAACCGATCCCTTGCTTTGCTCTTTTATGAATCGGTAGGTGTGTCATATCCTGACCACGGCAGGTTATTTTTCCACTATCTGCTTTGATTAAGCCGACAACCATATAAAAGCTGGTTGTTTTTCCTGCACCATTAGGACCTAAAAGGCCGACAACCTCTCCTTTTTTGACCGCAAAGGAGACATTGTTTACCACATGACGTGATTTAAAGGTCTTATTGAGGTTTTCTGCGCGTAACTCTAATGGATCACTGGACATTTTTTATTTATTTTTACTCTTAGGTTGGATGGTCACTTTTACCCGGCCACCACTGGGTACAGGCTTACCATTTTTATTTTTGAGACTGGAGGCAACAACTGTTTCGTTTTTTGTGTCGTAAATAATTTTGTTGCCACTAAATGTGTCGCCTGCCTGCCAGACATAAGCATTCTTAAGTAAGTGAATCTTATCCTTATTGAGAAAGTAAATCATTGTTTTAGCGCGGGCACGAAAGTCTTTATCCTTGCCTTCAGGGCGTTGTTTAAATGTGGCTAACTTTTTGTCAGTACCAACTGCAATTGCTTTTTCTAATTGTTTATTTTTATCATTATACAACGTCAGCTTGTTGGATTTAATTACCATGCTCCCCTGAGTTAAGATAACATTGCCTGTGTAAATACTAATACCTTTGAGATCATCAATATCAGCGGAATCAGCTTCAAGGTTAATAGGCTGATCACGATCGGAAGAAAGGGCCATTAAACTTGTGGATAGACTCATCAGTATACAAAACAGCAGGTAATGAGATAAGCTGCTTATAAACCAGGAAAAATGGTTAAATTTCATTAGTATTCATACTCCATATCTTAATCATCCGTTTATTTTGTAGGCTTTTTTGCTGGAATGTGCCGAGCCTTCACATTGTTGAGTAAATAATAATGCTCTTCATCCAAATATGCTTTCATTCCAACGCCTGTGGCAATGGTTGCTGCTGTAGTAATTTTTACTGCTTTGTCTGTTTCAGCGAAATCTTTATTAGGCCAGATGGTTAACTCGGGTGTTTCCAGCTGGGAAAACTCATTATCTTTGGATGCTTCACGTTTAATAACAGTATGACCTTTTAAAAAGACACGAGTTCCATCCTTATTTATCCAGCCATGCTCCGCTGTAATTTGAACAGGCAGGCCGATATCACGGAAAATGGTAATTTCGGGATTGGTGATTTCTGAGTCTTCTTCATCTGGATAGTGAAAAATTTGATCACCAACAATTTTACTTTTCGGGTCACCTGTTACACTAAAATTAATTATAGTGGCATGGTTAAAAAAAGTATTGGCCACTTTTTTTTGCGTATTTTGTTCTGGAAAGATAATTTGTGACTGCTCAGCTGATGAATAGGTATAGACATATCCGGTGATCGCTATAGAGACCATCGGGAGAATGAGAAGTAATGCAAAAAGTTTTTTTTCCATAACTCGCTATCGTTAAAGATAAACAGAAAATTGTTCTTCCAGAGTACCCTGGGCTTCCATTAATAACTCACATACGTCACGAACAGCACCGTGACCACCATTCTGTTCAGTTGTCCAGTCAGCAAAGTGTATAACACGTTCATGGGCATCAGCAACTGCGATAGATAAACCAACGTGTTTCATAACGGGCAGATCAACCAGATCATCCCCAACATAGGCAACTTGCTCAGGCGTTAATTTTACCTGCAGGCATAGTTCTTCAAAGGCCTGAACCTTATCAAGCCGCCCCTGAAAAACCAGGTCAATTTTCAGGTTTTTCATACGGTGCGTAACAACTTCAGAAGTTCGTGCAGTAATAATAGCCAAAGGAATACCTGAGCGCTGCAGCATCATAATACCCAGACCGTCTCTGGAATGAAATGCTTTATATTCCAGCCCACTATCTCCAAAAAAAAGACAACCATCTGTCATAACGCCATCAACGTCACAAATAAGTAGTTTTATGTTTTTGGCTTTAGTCAGAATTGTTTGAGCAATTGTTTTATGCATACTAAATGCTATCCTTATAATCTTCCAAACGGTTAAATGCTCTGCTGAAAAATAACTACCATATAAGCGATATAACATGTCAGTAAAACCCCACCTTCAAGGCGATTGACTCTGCCTTTACCGTTAAAACCATAGGCAAAAACAAAGAGGAGTACTGAAAGGGCTATCATAACAGGGTAATCACGGCTAAGAACGCTGGGATCTATCAGGATACTGGAACCAAAGATTGTGCCAGTCATTATTCCAGGTATGCCAAGTACTCCAAGCAAATTGAACATATTTGAACCAATAATATTACCAATGGCAATTTCATGCTCACCTTTTAATGCGCTGGTGATAGAAGCAGCCAATTCAGGTAGACTTGTGCCAATGGCAACAATTGTTAAACCAATGACTAAATCACTGACCTGGAAGGCGTGAGCAATATTTACTGCGCCCCAAATTAACATTCGAGAGCTGACTAATAAAATAGTGAGTCCAATAATTAACCATAAAAAAGCCATTGGGGTAGGCATCTCTTTCAGAAGTTCTTCACTGAACTCTTCATCAAGAGGATCTTTTGTATTAAGTTGATTTTTATTACGATTTTTTTCTCTTAGTCCCATGAGTGTGATGAAGATCATTAGGGCAATCATACCGGAAATTAAAATATAACCATCTGAGATGCTTAATTCACCATCCCATAGTAAGCCCCAAGCCAGGATCATAATTATAAACATAATGGGATATTCACGTTTTAGAATTTTAGAATCAACCATGAGAGGTGTCACTAGTGCAGTGACACCAAGAACCAGCGCGATGTTGGTAATGTTTGACCCCAAAGCATTACCTATGGCTAAATTGGGTGTTCCCTCAAGGGCAGCAACGCCGGAAACAATCATTTCCGGGGCAGAAGTTCCAAAGCCGACAATTGTCAGGCCGATAATCAGCGGTGAGACGCCAAAATTGAGGGCGATACCAGAAGCACCCATAACAAATCGGTCAGCGCTCCAGATGAGCAGTAAAAAACCACTTAGAATTGCAATACTACTTAATAACATTTCCATTTTTATACAGTGATTCCTAATGTGTCATTTTGAGTGTTGATCATTATTATTTTTACGCATTACTGGTTCAAAAAAAAT
Source organism: Gammaproteobacteria bacterium (assembly GCA_016744375.1). GTDB lineage: Bacteria > Pseudomonadota > Gammaproteobacteria > GRL18 > GRL18 > GRL18. Next base: position 70,074 of record JADGEM010000015.1, on the reverse strand, counting down.
GCCCCGCTACGGTATCCGTAGCGGGGCATTTTAGCAGGTAATCAGAATAAACACCTATTATTTCAATAAACTTTTATAAGCGCTCATAGACTTCTTAACTAAAAGACGGCTTATTCTTCAAAGTCTTCAATAATAACCTTAGGTGGTTCGCCATCATAAACTCGGTTCTGGCGCCATTGATAATAGGATTCACGTGTAAAAATATAAGGATCAAGTGCCAGTTGATCTCGAAGGTCAGTTGTTTTAAGTAATTCCGAACGAATGTCGACAGCTCGTACTGAAGCTAATCCCACAACTGCGGATGTAGGAGAGACCTGACTGGCTGGATGAACCAGGAAATCGACAATTAATGATGGTGCATCACGAACACTGCTGGGGCCTAAAATAGGTAAAACAATGTATGGCCCGGAGCCGACACCCCAGTATCCCAGAGTGTCAGCAAAGCTTTCCTGGTGCTTAGGCAGGCCCATTGGTGTGCCCATATCGATTAGGCCCAGAATGCCAAAGACTGTGTTAACAGAAAGGCGTAGCGCATCAGATGTAAATTGTTCAACCTTTAGTTGCAGGATATCATTGGTCACAACCACAACATCGTCAAGGTTACTGAAAAAATTATGTGTCCCTGTTTGAACTGGTCCGGGTAATTTTTGGTATCCCTTAGCAACGGGTTTCAGGATGATGCGGTCAAAACCTTCATTAAAATCATAGATATTTCTATTTACAGATTCAATTGGGTCGTTGACATCGCCATCTGGTGTTGTGGAAGCACAGCCAGAAGCAAGGAGAGATGTAATCCCGATAATAAGTAGCATTGGGGTGTGATGAAGTGTAAGTTTTAAAAGTGTCATAGTTTTACAGTTTATTGTTTTGTTATTATTTAAGTAATCCGATCTATGATATTAAAAATTTCATTGTAAATATAGAGTTTTGTTGCAAAAAGTTAACAAATGGTAACAGCTTAACAAAAATAATCTAAAATCAAATGTTTATAGTGTGGTTTAATTCCTACAAAGTTAATCTTTCAGATGCTTTTTTGTAATTATAGTAATTTTATTTTTGTTTTTCCACAGTGTTTGCATTGATAGGTCGTCACTAATTTACCCTTCTTTACATCAAATTGACTTGGGTTGATAATTCCCCAATGATGAAAACCATTTTTACAGAAAGTTATAGCTTTATTTTTTTTCTTGAGTTGTTGTTTTTTAAATTGTGCAAAGTTGGTAATATTTGACATAGTATTTCGGTTATATAAAAGAGCGTAATAAAAGGACTGTTTTATTGAATTCAACTTATTTACAGCCATCTGAAGGTAAGCTTCCTTACTGTGAAATGAGCTTTGGTATTGCTGGTTTGCACAACTCATCGCTTATTGAACAGTATTTCCCGGAAGACTTACCAGAGGACTGGAGAGTTTCTTATTATAGCAATGATTTTCATCTGCTTCTAATCAGTCCATTGGATTTAAGTCGGTCTCTGCCTTCAGACAAGAATTTGAAAGCCATGAGTCCAGACAATATTCTGGAAGCAGTGGCTCGATTCAACGTTGATATTGAAGATGATTTTTCCCTGTTGTTTGATATGTCTATGCTTGCGGATAATACTCAGCAGGTACTTTGTGAAATTCAAATGAAAGAGAATATTGGTTGTTATTTTATTAATTTAAAGGAGACACTCTCTGAAATAGATTGTCTCTGCCCGGCAGAATTAGAATGCTTATTTATGCATTTGGGCAATTCTTTTGAGCATTCTCTTAACAAATCCCCTAACAACTCTCCTAATTACAACGCCATAAAAAACAATGATACTGAGGAGCAGAGCATTGAGTTGCTTTGCATTGTAAAAAGTGATGGGGAGGTCAAGCCGCTTGAATTAAAAAAATTGATAGAACAGATTCGTGCATACGCAATGACCAGACAACATAAGTCGGTTAGCCTTATTTTTTCTTCAGCTCATGGTGCTTCAAGGTGCAGCGCATTGGACAATTGTCGTAAAGCTATACTGCTTGAGAGCATGATGTGATATATTTCGCTTAAGTTAAGTGGGTCCAGGTACTAGAGATGCATAATATTCTTTGTTATAATTTTCTGTTAGTCTGCTATTCAGTGTAAACTTGTTTTCTACTCATCTATAGTATTGGAAAGCTAGGGTGCTTCTCTGTCACTTTTATTTCAGTGTAGAGACTTCACTTTAGATAAATAGAATGGACATTTAAGCTAAAATCAAGCCAAAATTATGCCGGAAATTGATAACAATCTTGTTCGTATAAGAGATCTGCACTTCTCTCGTGGTCACTCCAAAATCTTTAATGGTATTGATATTGACATTCCAAAAGGGAAAATTACTGCCATAATGGGCCCCAGTGGTACAGGCAAAACAACTCTGTTGAAACTCATTGGCGGGCAGCTGAAACCACAGAGAGGTACTGTATTCTTCCATGGGGAAGATATTCCTTCCATGAAGACAAAAAAACTTTATGAAGTTAGAAAGAAAATGGGCATGCTGTTTCAAAGTGGTGCTCTGCTGACGGATATGAGTGTTTTTGATAATATTGCATTCCCCATGCGAGAGCATACTGAGTTACCTGAAGTCATGATTCGTGACATGGTACTTATGAAGCTGCAGGCTGTGGGGCTTCGGGGGGCTCGTGACTTAAATCCGAGTCAATTGTCCGGTGGAATGGCTCGTCGTGTTGCTTTGGCTCGTGCCATTGCTCTGGATCCGGAAATGATCTTATATGATGAGCCATTCACAGGGCAGGATCCTATTTCTATGGGTGCTCTGGTGGAATTAATACGCTCAATGAATGATGCCCTGGAATTAACCAGTGTTATTGTTTCCCATGATATCCATGAGACTCTGGCTATTGCCGATAAGATATATATTATCTCTCAGGGCAAAGTGGTTGGGCACGGCAGTCCCCAGGAAATGAACCAATCGGATTCGCCCTGGATCAATCAATTTGTTCATGGGGAAGCAGATGGGCCGGTTCCTTTTCATTACCCTGCTTGTTCTTACAAAGATGATATTCTGCAGGGCGTTTAATTTGAGGCTATATATAGCTTTAACATGAAATATCAGGCTCTTTAGACGTCTCTATATAAACTCATGTTCATTACTTAAAAAAGATAAAATAAAAATGTTTGATTGGTTTGCACAACTTGGCAAAAACACCATTGAGTTTTATGCTCGTCTGGGTAAGGAGATCCTTTTATTTATTCAAACTCTCCTGGCTTTTGGTCCAGTCCTGATGCGCCCAGGGTTAATCACCCAGCAACTCTATTCAATTGGCGTTCGTTCCATGCTGATTATTATTGTTTCAGGTTTTTTTGTTGGTATGGTTCTTGGACTTCAGGGATATAATACCCTGGTTGATTTTGGTGCGGAGGAATCCTTGGGTGTTGTCGTTGCGCTGTCCCTGGTTCGAGAACTGGGGCCTGTTGTGACTGCATTGTTGTATGCAGGGCGTGCAGGTTCAGCCCTAACGGCAGAAATTGGTTTAATGAAGGCTACAGAGCAATTATCTGGCCTTGAAATGATGGCTGTTAATCCGGTGGAACGGATTTTAGCGCCAAGATTGTTCGCTGGTATCATCAGCATGCCGTTGTTGGCGGCCATGTTTAGTGCGGTGGGTATTTTTGGTGGATATCTTGTTGGTGTGGATTTGTTGGGGGTTGATGAAGGTTCCTACTGGTCTCAGATGCAGGCAAAAGTGGATTATGATAAAGATATCGTAAATGGTGTGATTAAAAGCTTTGTTTTTGGCATTGTGACTACATGGATTGCTGTTTATGAGGGGTATAAATGTATACCAACATCAGAGGGTGTAAGCCGTGCAACAACCAGGACGGTTGTTTATTCTGCACTGGTTGTATTGGGATTGGATTTCTTGCTGACTGCATTAATGCTCTAGCAACATCTAAACACGCTGAGTCGTTGCAAATATATAAAAAATTAAATTAAAGTGGAAACATATCTATGTCTAATTCAAGAACATTAGAAATTGCAGTTGGTATTTTTGTTGCAGTTGGAATTGCAGCATTACTTGTTCTGGCGGTTAATGTGAGCAACGTGGGCGGTCTCAGTTCTGGTAGTCAGTATACTATCAGGGCAAATTTTGACAATATTAGTGGTTTAAAAACACGTTCAGCGGTTGCGATTGCCGGAGTTACTGTGGGGCGTGTTGTCAATATATCGGTTGACCCGATTACCTTTGAAGCCGTGGTTGAAATGACCATTAATTCAAGTTTCAGCGAAGTGCCTGTTGATTCCTCTGCGGGTATTTATACGGCGGGTTTATTGGGGGAAAAATACATTGGTATTGAGCCGGGTGGTGCCCCTGATTTTCTTGAAGAAGGCAGTGTCATTCGTCTGACTCAATCCTCAATTGTTCTGGAAAAACTGATCAGCCAGTTCCTTTTCAGTCAGTCGAATGATGATAAGAAATAATTAAGGGTCTTGCATATAGAGGAGCTTTCGGACAATTTTATGTCAGAAAAGAGTAATAATGACCATGAAAGAAAATACTATGACGGCACAACTTGAAAAAGTCTCTATAGGGCATTACATACTCATAGGCCAGTTAAATTTTAAAACGGTACCGGAACTTTGGAAAGAGAATAAGAATTCATTGTTTAATGATGATACTGATACGATAGAGATTGATTTATCGCAATCAGAACGCTCTGACAGTTCGGGACTGGCATTGTTAGTTGAGTGGTATCGTGAAGCTGAACAGGAAGGTAAAAAAATAACCTTTTTAAATCTTCCGGCACAAATGTATGAAATTGCCCGAATCAGTGGTCTTAATGAAATATTGCCGCTGTCAGCTAAATAAGTAATTTATAAGATAGAGAGCTAATATGACAACTGATGAAATTAAAGCATTGATAGAAGCAGGCATTGAGTCTGCACAAGTGACAGTGAATGGAGACAATGGTATGTTTGATACGATCGTTGTTTCTGATAAATTTGATGGTTTGACGCCTGTAAAAAAACAGCAAATGGTTTACGCGACAGTTAATACTATTATCACCAGCGGTGCTATTCATGCATTGACTATTAAAACTTATACCCCTAAAGAATGGAAAACTGCCAGTAAATTATTAATCGGCTAAAATCTCCTCGTATAAATTTGGCTCAATTTCAGTGACTATCTTTGAAATTGGGGGTAAGATACTCAGTTTTGTTCAATCTCAAAGGTTTGGTAGTATTCGATGGATAAATTATTCATTAAGGGCGGTCAATGTCTGGATGGTGAAATTCGGATTTCAGGGGCTAAAAATGCAGCATTGCCCATTATTATGGGTTGCCTGTTAGCAGATGATGCAACCACAATTAGTAATTTACCGCACTTACATGACATTACAACAACCCTGGAGCTCCTGGGGCGCATGGGGGTTTCCATCACAGTGGATGAAAACCTTGATGTTGAAGTGGATACTCGAACCATCGACAAGTATGTCGCACCCTACGAATTGGTTAAAACAATGCGTGCTTCCATTTTGGTACTGGGCCCTCTGGTGGCTCATTATGGTGAAGCTGAGGTTTCCCTGCCTGGTGGTTGCGCCATTGGTTCTCGTCCCGTCGATCAGCATATTAAAGGCTTAAAAGCCATGGGTGCTGACATTGTTGTTGAGAATGGTTACATTCGAGCGACAGCCAAACGCCTGAAAGGCGCACGTATAGTCATGGACCTGGTGACTGTAACTGGTACTGAAAATCTGCTCATGGCAGCAACCCTTGCTGAAGGAACGACAATTCTTGAAAATGCAGCTCGTGAGCCAGAAGTGGTTGACCTGGCTATTTTTCTTAATTCAATGGGGGCAAAAATTACCGGTGCTGGTACAGATACCATCACCATTGAAGGTGTTGAGAAATTATCGGGCACCAAGCATAATGTTATGCCGGATCGAATTGAAACCGGGACTTACCTGGTGGCTGCAGCAGTGACCGGTGGAAAAATCAAGTTAAAAGATACCTGTCCGGATTATCTGGATGCTGTGCTGGACAAGTTAACTGAATCAGGTGCAGAAATTAAAACTGGAGATGACTGGATTTCATTGGATATGAAGGGCAAAAGACCCATCTCTATCGATCTTCGAACGGCGCCTTATCCTGCTTTTCCAACGGATATGCAGGCACAGTTTTGTGTCCTTAACTCAATTGCAGATAGTGCTGGTTCGATTGTAGAAACGGTGTTTGAAAACCGATTTATGCACATTCAAGAATTACAGCGAATGGGGGCTAATATTAGCCTGCAGGGTAATACTGCTATTGTTAAAGGAGTTGTCGGCTTAACTGCAGCACCTGTTATGGCGACAGATTTACGGGCTTCGGCCAGTCTGGTTATTGCAGGATTAATAGCAGATGGTGAAACCGAGGTCGAGCGCATTTATCATATTGATCGTGGTTATGAATGTATCGAAGAAAAACTTCTGCAATTAGGGGCTTCTATCCGTCGAGTGCCCAGCTGAAAATTTATACTTAAAGTAGAAAAAGAGATTATTCAATGAGTGATACCCTGACGATAGCACTATCCAAAGGACGAATTTTTAAAGAAACACTGCCTTTGCTTGCTCATGCTGATATTTATCCCATCGATGATCCGGATAAAAGCCGCAAGCTGATTCTGGATACCAATCATGACAATATTAAACTGGTTATTATCCGCGCAACGGACGTACCTACCTATGTTCAATATGGGGCGGCTGATGTTGGTGTTGCCGGTAAGGATGTATTGATGGAGCATGGCGGTGAAGGTCTCTATGAGCCACTGGATCTGAAAATAGCCAAATGTCGTTTAATGACAGCCGGCCCGGTTGAAGATGAGCCTGTTTCCGGACGTTTGCGTGTTGCGACCAAGTTTGTGAATACAGCGAAGCGATTTTACGCAGAGAAAGGTATTCAGGTTGAAGTCATCAAGTTGTATGGCTCTATGGAGCTGGCGCCCTTGGTCGGTCTTGCTGATCGCATTGTTGATGTCGTTGATACAGGGAATACTCTTAAAGCAAATGGCTTGACACCCCTGGAGCATATTGCTGATATCAGCTCACGTCTGGTGGTAAACAAAGCTTCGATGAAAATGAAACATCACCGTGTCAAATTCCTGATTGAGCGCATTGCAGAAGCGGTTAATGCATAAAGTATTAGTCACTATTCAAAAGAATTTATAAAGAACTAACCCATCGGAGTTTATTATGCTTAGTATTAAGCGCCTTGACACCACGGATACTAATTTCTGGCCATCAATGAAAGAATTGCTGGCCTGGGATAACGTCTCAGATCATTCTGTTCAGTTAACTGTTAAACAGATTTTGGCTGATGTCCGTAGAGATGGGGATAAGGCCTTGCTGGAGTATACCAATAAATTTGATCGAATGACTGCAGCAGATATGTCAACACTTACTATCCCGAAAGAACGTCTGCAAGAGGCTCTGGATGGATTACCCGATGAGCAGCGTCATGCTCTGGAGGTATCAGCCGAGCGTGTCAGGCGTTACCATGATAAACAAAAGATGGAATCATGGTCCTATACAGAAGAAGATGGTACGCTGCTGGGCCAACAGGTTACTCCTTTAGACCGGGTTGGACTCTATGTGCCTGGGGGGCTAGCAGCTTATCCATCTTCAGTTTTAATGAATGCCATTCCTGCTAAAGTTGCCGGTGTAAAAGAGTTGATTATGGTCGTACCAACACCCGATGGTACAGTGAATGAGCTGGTTTTTGCAGCTGCTGCAATAACCGGTGTGGATAAAGTTTTTGCGGTGGGTGGTGCGCAGGCAGTTGCTGCCCTGGCCTATGGCACAGAATCGGTTCCAGCCGTTGATAAAATTGTTGGGCCGGGCAATATTTATGTTGCGACAGCAAAGGGTATGGTTTTTGGTTCCGTCGGCATTGATATGATTGCTGGCCCCTCTGAAATACTGGTCATTTGTGATGGCAAAACTGATCCAGACTGGATTGCAATGGATCTGTTTTCTCAGGCTGAGCATGATGAAGATGCCCAGCCAATACTGATTTCAGCAGATGCTGAGTTTTTAGATAAAGTTCAGGCATCCATTGAACGTTTATTGGAAGACATGGAGCGCAAAGAGATTATCCAGGTTTCTTTGAATGAACGTGCAGCACTGATTCATGTAAAAGATATCGATGAAGCCATTGAGGTCTGTAACTATATTGCTCCTGAACATCTGGAACTGTCTGTTGACGAGCCTCAGGCTCTATTACCGAAAATACGCCACGCCGGTGCTATTTTTATGGGACGTTATACTGCCGAAGCTCTGGGTGATTATTGTGCCGGGCCGAACCATGTCCTACCGACATCAAGGACCGCCCGATTCAGCTCGGCGCTTGGCGTTTACGATTTTCAGAAACGTTCCAGCTTAATCATGTGCTCAGAAGAGGGTGCTTCAGATCTGGGTAAAATTGCTTCTGTCGTTGCTCGAGGTGAGGGCTTGACTGCTCATGCTCGTAGTGCAGAGTATCGAATTAAAAAATAACTCTTAATCCCTCACCTACTACTAATATGGGAGCAGCAGTGAATGTCTGGTTCGGCTAAACAGTTTGTTGAAAAATGGGTCAGAGAGGATATTCGCTCACTGCATGCTTACCATGTGCCAGATTCCGGCAAGATGATCAAGCTGGATGCCATGGAAAACCCTTATCTTTGGCCGGAGTCAATGAGGCAGCAGTGGTTGTCTCAACTGGCAGAAATTCCAATGAATCGTTATCCTGATCCTTCTGCCGCAACACTGACTGCAAGAATTGAAGAGGTTATGGGCGTCCCAGAAGGAATGAATTCTATTCTTGGGAATGGTTCGGATGAACTGATTCAGATTATCTGTATGGCGCTCTCTAAACAGGGTGATAATACCAGTAGCGTCGTAATGGCACCTGAGCCGACTTTTGTCATGTATAATATGATTGCTCGTTTCACAAACATGGTATACCAGGGGATTCCCCTTGACAGTCAGTTTCAACTTGATATGCCTGCTATGAAACAAGCAATTGAAACCCATCAACCTGCTGTTATTTTCCTGGCTTATCCAAATAACCCCACTGGTAATTTATTTACAGAACAGGATGTTCGAAGTATTATTGAAATGGCTCCGGGCCTGGTGGTGGTTGATGAAGCTTATCATGCATTTGCAGGGCATAGTTTTATGCCGATGCTTGCAGAATATGATAATTTAGCTGTGATGAGAACGGTTTCTAAAATGGGTCTGGCAGGTTTGCGTCTTGGCCTGCTCAGCGGAAATTCTGAATGGATTAATGAATTTGATAAAGTTCGTTTGCCTTATAATATTAATGTCTTAACTCAGTTCAGTGCTGAATTTGCGCTTGACCATGATGACATCCTGAAACAGCAAACGGATCAAATTTGTACTGATCGAACTATTTTAAAAGAAGCTTTAGCTCAGTTTAAAAGTGTCATTCAATATCCCAGTGCAGCGAACTTCATTCTTTTTAAAATTAATGACATGAGATCAGAAGATATTTTTGCAGCCCTCAAACAATCTGGTGTTTTAATCAAACGCCTTGCAGACACTTCAGGACCTCTCGTTAACTGTCTTCGAGTGACGATCGGCACTCCTGAAGAGAATCAGGCTTTTATTGATGCCCTATTAAAAGCGGTTGGCAATTGTTTATCAAGAACCTGACATCTGAGGTCTTTCTTCAGCAATGACTTTGAATTGCATCGACTGGTGATGTCTGATGCCCCGTAGAACAGCAATATCACCGGGACGGAGATTGGTGATCATGTCCAGGGTTTTCTTAGCGGATGTTATTTTAATGTTATTTATATGAGTGATGATATCGCCTGCCTGAACCCCTGCCTTTTGACCGGGACCATTTTGCAATACACCAATTATAAGCAGACCATGTTCAATTTCATTATTGAGTTGTTGAGCCAGCATGGGGGATATTTCTTTTGCTTCAATTCCTATCCAGCCGCGTCTGACTTCCCCAAAACTGATTAGTTGATGCATGACATCTCGTGCCATGGAAGAAGGAATGGCAAAGCCGATGCCCTGAGAGCCGCCGCTATTAGTGATATTGATGGTATTTAAACCAATCATCTCACCCTGCGTGTTGACTAGAGCACCACCTGAGTTTCCTGGATTAATGGCGGCATCGGTCTGGATGAAATTATCAAAATCATTGGTTCTGAAGCGAGAGCGGTTCAGAGCGCTGACAATGCCAGATGTAACCGTGTTTCCTAAACCAAATGGGTTACCAATCGCAAGAACTATATCGCCAACCTGTAGGTTTGATGAGTCACCAAAATGAATTGTAGGAAGGTTTTGAGCGCTTACTTTTAATAAAGCCAGATCGGTCTCTAAATCTCTGCCAACAAGACTTGCTCTGAAATAGCGGCCATCTTTTAATAAAACTTCGATATCTTTAGCCCCAGAAATAACATGGTTATTGGTCAGTATATGCCCCTGTGAAGACACAATAACGCCTGAACCAAGGTTATTTTCTTCTTTGTAACGTGAAGGTGGGGGACGTTTTTCAATTAAAGCTCTTATTGTGGCATTATTATAGAAACGGCTTTTCTGTTTAATGTGTTTGCGAGTAAAAATATTGACTACTGCAGGCGCTGCTCGGCTTACTGCAGGCGAAAAGCTGGTTATGGCAACTGGGGTGGGTGGGTTTAAATTCTGAATTTGAGGTATTGATTCAGGTTGAAATGTAGAAATGTTTGTTTGTCTTTCGGTTGTTTGAAGAAATAAATAGTAATATCCTAAGGCCAGCAGAAAACCAATGAGTGCTGAAAATATCAGAAAAAATATTTGCGATGAATGTTTATTTTGTAACATTCAGTTATTGTACACAAAGCGTGTCATCAGTCGAGGAATATATGGTAAATCGGGTTGAGTTAATTGCTTATTGTGATGAATTACTAGAAGTGGGTAAATTTAAGGACTATTGTCCAAATGGGTTGCAGGTTGAGGGCAAAGGAACAATTAAAAAGATTGTATCCGGGGTGACTGCCAGTCAGGATTTAATTGATCAGGCAGTAGAGAATCAGGCTGATCTCTTGCTTGTACACCATGGTTTTTTCTGGAAAGGTGAGAAAATAGTAGTAACAGGCATCAAAAAGAAACGTTTAAAATCTATTTTGCTTCATGACCTTAATTTGCTTGCCTACCATCTGCCACTGGATGCTCACAAGCAGTTAGGGAATAATGTTCAACTTGCGCAGAAACTGGGTATTTCAATTGATCATTTTTTTGCCCCTCAGGAGATAGCTGTGCTGGGCAAAATAAAGGAGCAGGCTGGTAGTGAATTAAAACAGCAAATAGCCAGGGTATTACATCGTGAACCTCTGCACATTGAATCTGACTGTTTGATTTCACGGGTTGCTTTGTGTACTGGAGCGGCCCAAAGTTATATAGAACAAGCAATAGAGCTGGGTGTTGATGCGTTTATCAGCGGCGAAGTTTCAGAAAATACCTGGCACATTGCTAAAGAGAATAATATCCATTATTTTGCTGCGGGACATCATGCGACTGAACGATATGGGGTGAAGGCACTTGGAGAACATCTGGCTGACTATTTTGGATTGAAACATGAGTTTATTGATATTATTAATCCTGTCTAACGGCTTGTCCAGGAATAGAAAAATCTTCATAATTATAAAGAATAAATGATAATCAATCGTATTATATGAAAAATAAACATCTCGTCATTTTTCTACTAATTTGAGGAATTTAGCAACCATATGCTGATAAATATCAGCTTAATTAGCAAATAATGAAATTGTTCTTGATATTATCCCCTACATCTAAGAAAATATTGCAAATTTTTTCGGTATCGAATAAAGAGAAGTAACACTCTTCATGTGGATTATGTGATGTGAAATGCATAGTTTGTAAGGGCTGAAGCAGTTCATGTTTTGGTTGCCTTGAGGCGAGTTAAGGTCTTATATTTGGGAGTTAAGTAAATGAGTGCAGACGCTGTAAATAATAGCAAACGCCGCCTTCTGGTTGCCGCCACATCTGTGGTTGGTGCCGTTGGTGCCGGATTTGTTGCTGTACCTTTCGTCAAATCCTGGAATCCCAGCGCTAAAGCTTTAGCTGCTGGTGCACCAGTGCTTGCTGATATCAGTAAGCTTGAAGAAGGGCAAATGATAACTGTAGAGTGGCGAGGTAAGCCGGTTTACATATTAAAACGAACTGATGAGAACATGAATGCATTAGAGTCTGATACAGACATGTTAGCTGACGTGAATTCAGATTCTTCAAAACAACCTGAGTACTGTAAAAATCCAGGGCGTTCTTATGATAAACACACCAAAATATCGGTGATGGAAGGTGTCTGCACTCACTTGGGTTGTGCCCCTAAATATGTTCCTGACCTAAATAACCCGTTTGCCGGCTCTTTGGGGGATAACTGGAAGGGTGGTTTTTTCTGTCCTTGCCATGGTTCAATTTATGATCTGTCCGGTCGAGTTTATTCGTCAATGCCAGCACCAACAAACTTGCCGATTCCTCCTTACAAATATGAGAGTGATACGGTGATCCTGATTGGTCAAGATGGGAGTAACGTATAATGGAACAAAAATCGAAGGGTATTATGGGTTGGGTTGACGAGCGTTACCCTGCCACGGTCACGTGGGAAAAACATCTTGCAAAATACTATACACCCAAGAATTTCAATTTCTGGTATTTCTTTGGCTCTTTAGCCTTTATGGTTTTAGTGATTCAAATTCTTTCCGGTGTCTTTTTAACCATGTTTTATAAGCCTGATACGGCATTGGCTTTCCAGTCAGTTGAAATGGGCATTATGCGTGATGTGGAATGGGGCTGGCTAATTCGCTACTTCCACTCTACCGGTGCTTCAGCCTTCTTTATTGTGGTCTATTTACACATGTTCCGAGCTTTACTTTATGGGTCTTACAAAAAACCTCGTGAATTAATCTGGATTTTTGGTATGTTAATCTTCCTGGCATTGATGGCCGAAGGTTTTATGGGCTACTTACTACCCTGGGGGCAAATGTCTTTCTGGGGAGCGCAGGTAATTATTAACCTGGTCAGCGCCATTCCTTTTGTTGGTGAAGACCTGAGTATTTGGGTTCGTGGTGACTTCGTTATTGGTGATGCGACATTAAATCGCTTCTTCTCTTTACATGTTGCAGCAATTCCTTTAATTCTTATTGGTTTGATTTTTGCTCACATCGTTGCTTTACACCAGGTTGGCTCTAACAACCCGGATGGTGTTGAAATCAAGAAAAACAAAGATGAAAATGGTATTCCTAAAGATGGTATTCCTTTTCACCCATATTATTCTGTTAAAGACATTGTCGGTGTCGTTGTCTTTTTAATGTTCTTTTCGATAGTCGTGTTCTTTATGCCTGAGATGTTTGGTTACTTCCTGGAGCATGCTAATTTTGAACCTGCTAACCCTTTGAAAACACCAGAGCATATTGCACCAGTCTGGTATTTCACGCCTTATTATTCTGTACTGCGTGCGGTTCCAAGTATTGCTGGCTCAGCATTCCCTGGTGTTATTGCAATGGGGGCAGCAATTGTGGTTCTGTTCTTCCTGCCATGGCTTGATCGCAACCCTGTTAAGTCCATCCGTTATCGTGCTGGCTGGTACAAAATCCTGGTAGCAATCTTTGTTGTTGCTTTTATTGTTTTGGGTGTTTTAGGTACTTTGGCACCAACTGATGGTCGTACTCTATTAGCTCAGATTTGTACTGCTTACTATTTTGCTTTCTTCTTATTGATGCCGATTTATACGAAGTTGGAGAAAAATAAACCAGTTCCAGAAAGGGTGACAATGAAATGAAAAAAATAATCCTGGTTCTGCTATTAACTACAATAGCAATGTTAAGTACTGGCCTGACACTGGCCAGTGGTGGAGGTTATCCAAAATCACCCGCTAATGTTGATGTCACTGATATGGCTTCATTGCAGCGTGGTGCTAAAGTTTTCACTGATTATTGTCTAAGCTGTCACTCAGCAAAGTTTGTGCGCTTTAATCGTGTTGCAACTGATCTGGGTATGACTGAATCTGAAGTGATGGATAATTTAAATCACCTTGGTGTTAAATTTGGTTCAACAATGACCGCTGCAATTACGGAAGACTATGCCAAAGAAGCTTTTGGTGCGTTTCCTCCTGATTTGTCGCTGGTTGCTCGTTCCAGAGGGGTTGACTGGTTATACACGTATTTAATCAGCTTCTATGCTGATCCAACTAAGACCACTGGTCATAACAATGCGATCTTTAAAGATGTCGGCATGCCGAATATTTTCTGGAAACAGGAAGGCGTTAAAAAGGCTGTCTATGAAGAGCATGACGGAGAAAAAGTTTTCGTCGGTGTTGAAGTGGTTGAAAAAGGCACGATGGCTCCAGAAGAATTTGATACTATGATTCGTGATCTGGTTTCTTTTCTCTCGTATATTGGTGAGCCAAATCAGACCTATCGTAAGTCTCTAGGTATTTATGTTCTGGTCTTCCTGTTTATCTTCTTCGGTATTGCTTATGCCATGAAGAAAGATTACTGGAAAGATGTTCACTAGTCTTTAATACGAATGCTTACTCTCTGCTCCAGAGACAAGTTATGATTTAGTTACTTGTCTCTTAAGGGCTTTGACAAACAAATTCTCCTTTTTTATTTTTTCTAAAAGAAGAGGAGATAGAGCGAATATTTATAGGGGGCTCCATGCCCCCTGTTTGCGTTTATGATTTCCTATGGAGGAACTATGACTCAACTTACTAACAGAAGATCAATAATGACCCTTTTTTCAGATGGGAATGATCTTTTGAGTCATCGAGTTAGAATGGTTTTAGCTGAAAAAGGCATTAACCATGAGATTGTTAATGTTGATGCAGATAATCTACCAGAAGATTTAATTGACTTAAATCCTTATAACACTGCGCCAACTCTAGTGGACAGAGATCTGGTTTTGTATGATGCTCAATTGATAATGGAGTATCTGGATGAGCGCTTTCCTCATCCACCTTTAATGCCAGTTGATCCGGTTAATCGTGCTAAATTAAAAATGCTATTGATCCGAATAAAAAAAGACTGGGATCCACTGGTTGAAAAGCTGATTGGGAAAACAGAAAAACAAGGTGTCAAACAGAGAAAAGAGCTGCGTGAAAGTCTAACAACTATTGCTCCAGTTTTTGAACAAAAAGCATTCTTTATGTCGGACGAGTTTACTCTGGTTGATTGTGCTCTGGCGCCTATTTTATGGCGATTAAATGAAATGTGTATTGAACTACCCGAATCAGCAATCGCAGTGACTCAATATGGTCAACGCCTGTTTGAAAGAGAATCCTTTCAGGAAAGTCTATCAGATATTGAAGAAGATATGGAAATAATTACTTAGTAGTCAGGCTAAATATAGATATTCGTATCTAATTTCAAATGTTTGCTATTTTAGTATTCAATGCATATTAAAATAGCAGAAACATATTTTTTAAGTAACTACTCAGCGTTATTTTCGTGCTCAAATGGTCACATATTTGTATATGCTCACATAACGTCGGTGGCGTTCATTAAGGGCTGTGCAAAAATGCCTGAACTCGGGCAAAATCTAAACGTGCTGAATAGTTGCATTTTTAATTGATAACAGGTTATTTATGACTCCGAGCCGCCCCTACTTATTGCGTGGAATTTATGACTGGCTCATTGACAATGAGCAAACTCCTTACCTTCTTGTTGATGCTGAAGCTGAGGATGTCATTGTCCCGGTAGAACATGTTCAGGATGGTAAAATTATTTTGAATATTAGTTTGACTGCAACACGAGATTTAGAATTAACGAATGAAGGTGTTAGTTTTACCGCTCGTTTTGGTGGTAAACCGATGAAAGTCAATGTGCCTATTATGGCAACTTTGGCATTGTATTCAAAAGAAAATGGCAGGGGGATGATGTTTCCGGAAGAAGGAATTGATGATGATCCGCTTTCGCCCACTCCAAATCCGGGTAAAGGAAGCAAAAAAGAGGCATCGACTCAAAAACCTCATTTGACTCTCGTTAAATAGAAAATTTAACCTGGAAATCAGTAAATTAAACTGATTTTTCCAAGTTAAACTGCATCTTTTATTATCTTCTGGGCGAGTCGCCCATGCTCCCAGGAAAACTTTTGCCTGGGTTCAAAATATTATCTGGATCAAACTGCTGCTTGATGGCTTTCATGTAGTTAAGACTCACTTCATCAAGTTCTTTACTGACATATTCTCTTTTGACCAGGCCAATACCATGTTCTCCAGATAGTGTCCCATCTAAACTCAGTACCAGTTGAAAAACTTCCTCAAGACAATCATTTGCTTTAATGAGCAATTGTGCATCATCGGGGTCAGTCAGCAGGTTGACATGGATGTTACCATTGCCTGCATGACCAAAATTGACAATTGGAATCCCATGTTGCTGTGATAGTTTATCAAGCCCATCAATTAATTCAGGAATCCGTGAAACCGGGACAACAACATCTTCATTAATCTTTTTAGGTGCAATTTTTCTTAATGCAGGAGAGAGAGCCTTCCTGGTATCCCACAGAGCACTGATTTCTTCCTCTGACTGAGCTTGTCTGATTTTAAGACAGCCGCTATTGTTTGCTGCAGAAATAATTGATTCAAGCCCCTCATCCAGGGCTTTTTTACTGCCGTCAATTTCAACCATCAACATAGCACCAGCATTCTGTGGGAGTTGTGCTGATGAATATTCACGGATCATTTCAATGGCATTTTTATCAATAAATTCCAATGCACAGGGTATTACGGGCTGTGCCATAATAGCAGAGACCGCCTGTGCTGCACTGTGAATGGAGTCATAGGAAATTTGTAGAATGCGTTTGTCACTGGCAATTGGCAGTAATTTTAGGGTGGCCTGAGTGATAATACCAAGAGTGCCTTCAGAGCCAATTAATAACCGGGTTAAGTCATAACCTACCACCCCTTTTGTCGTTTTAACACCTGTATGGAGCGTGTCACCTTGACCAGTGACAAGTGTAAGCTGCAAAACATTCTCACGAGTGGTACCATATTTAACAGCTCTAGGGCCTGCTGAATTGTAGGCCAGGTTGCCACCAATGGTGCAGATTTTGCTGCTGGTGGGGTCAGGTGCCCAGAAAAAACCATGTGCTTTTGCTGCTTCCTGAATTTGTTGGTTGGTGACGCCGGGCTCAGCTGTAATTAAACGGTTAGCTGGATCAATCTCCAGAATATGATTCATATGCTCAAATGAGAGGATAATTCCACCTCCAGAAGGAACGGTTGCACCTGTTGTTCCTGTTCCTGCCCCACGGCTAATAATTGGTACTCGGTATTGTCGGCAGAGTCTAACTAGTTTGACTATCTGTTGATGATTGCGCGCAAAAATAACGGCCTCAGGTAAGGCATGGAGGCGGCTATTATCATAGCCATAACTCCAACATTGTGAAGGCTCAATAAGCCGATCGTTAGGATCGATGAGTTGCTTTAGCTGAGCAATAAATTCTTTGTGCATTATAGAGCAATCAATAGAGCTAGATTCTACTGTCATTGGGGCTAGGGTATTCAAATAATTTAATGACACGCTTTACCCCATTGGTTTTACGTGCAATCTCAGTAATCTGATTACCTTGTTTACGGGTTACAAGACCCATTAAAAAAACAGTGCCATTTTCTGTCACTACCTTGACCTGAGCGCCATCCAGTTCAGTCATATGAGAAAAAACTGAGGTTTTGATTTTGCTGGTGAGATAGCTGTCATTGGTTCGTGAGCTCATGGAAGTTGGTTGGGCAATGCTTACTTCGTTAAAGTGTCTGCGGACGTTTTTGATTTGATTTGTAATCTCACTGAGCTTTTGTTTTTGCTGCTCTGTTGGGGCTTCACCAGTAATAAGGACCTGGCGGTTGTAGCTGGTGACATTAACATGAGTGTGTTTTGATAAATCATCATCCTTATAAAACAAATGAGCAAATTTTGTTTTTATATTCTGGTCTTCAACATAGTCCCCTGTCGTTCTATTATCTAATGCAACTGATGTGCCTGCTACAGCACCACCGACCACGGCGGCAGTACAACCACTAAGAAAATAAAGAGAAATTAGAATTAAGGGTATTGCTGTTAATGATTTCATAGTTGTCTCTTGCCTTTAAATGTGAATAAAATGTTGTTTAGGCACCAAATAGTTGGTGATCGATTAAATCGCATAAAGCATGGATAATGGTAATGTGTGTTTCCTGAATTCGAGCAGTTTGTTCTGCAGGCACCCGTAATTCAATGTCATCAGAAGAAAGTGAGTTAGCAACAAAGCCCCCGTCTTTTCCCGTCAGGGCAATAACAGACATATCACGTTCATGAGCAGCTTCGATAGCCTGAACAATACTATTTGACTGTCCACTGGTGCTAATTGCTAATAACACATCAGGCTCTCTTCCCAAAGCATGAATCTGTCGGGAAAAAATATCATCATATTGATAGTCATTTGCGATAGAGGTTATGGCGGAGCTGTCAGTTGTCAGAGCGATTGCCGGCAGGGCAGGGCGCTCAGCTTCAAAACGATTGATCAATTCAGAAGTGAAATGCTGAGAATCTGCAGCAGAACCACCATTACCGCAGGCCATAATTTTACCATCATTAAGCAACGATTCGACCATTTTATCACCCGCCAGAGCGATCTGTTCAGCAATACTATTGAAGGTTTTTTGTTTAACCATAATGCTGTTGTTAAAAATTACTTCTATCCGGGATATACTCATCGGGGATTGTTGTCCTTTGTGACTTTCTTTAAATATTATGCCTGTATGGCATTTTTGATCCACTCTATTTGTTCCTGACCTGTTTGAATGTGAGAGTTAATGGCAATCGCATCAATACGGCAGGGAAACTGATTGTATTTAGGGTGTTTCATTAAAAAATATTGAACGGTATTGATGATTTTTTTTTGTTTGGCATAGTTAATCGTTTCTAATGGATGACCATACTGAGTTTTCTTTCGATATCTGACTTCAACAAAAACCAGATATTCGTTATCAATCATGATCAAATCTATTTCACCCCGTTTACACGAAAAGTTACTCTGTATTTTAATCAATCCCTGGGTTTGCAAAAATTTTAAAGCAATTTTTTCTGCCTGTTGACCTTTCTTATTATGATCCTTTAGAAGATGGAGCATTTTCTTTATCTAAGCATTCTTTTTAATAATGAGTTGAGGCATTTTGCAGTATTATATTACCCTGATCAAATGTTGCCCATGGCAAAGAACGGATGATATGACCATCTTGCTGAATGGTTATTTTCCCCGTGTCGCCGGAAAATGATTCTGACGGGTTTTTGTATAGATAATCCACATAAGGCGCTAATTGATAACTGTCGACACCCATGGCAAAAAGGCGTTGATAGAGTGTATTTTGATAGGTGTTTTCCTGGCTAGCAGTATCCTGAACTGAGCCTAGCAAAAAAGGCATATCAGAAAAAATAACACCATCCATATCAATGTTTTGACGTGGGTTGTGATAACTGGATACGATGTGAGAAGATGAATAAACAGGAATTGTTTCACCATGGTGGTAAATAATCTGCAAAGGAATTTGTTTGGCCTGTCTTGGAAGTGCTGCCATGAACAGCATATCAATATCCTGACGTCTTCTTGGTGTGAACTCTAATTTGCGTCCAATGGTTCGACTGACTTCTTTTTTACGGGATACACTGCGATCAATATTGAGCATGGATTTTATCGCTGTTGAGAAATCATGTTCTTTTGAGTCATAGCTGACAGAATCAACGACAATGCCTCCTGATTCTTGCCAGTGAGAGGTAAAAGCCTTCTGCATCCGTTGCCCCCAGTGGTTATCAGGGACCATAACAGCGGCGTAGTAATGTCCGTCCTGACGACTTTTTTCAGCGACCATTCGTGCTGAGGATTCAGGTGAAAGGCCAAACTGAAACAGGTTATCAGCTTTAGCAGCTAATTTGTTAGTTAAATTATTGTCTATTTCCAGGCTGTTTAAAGCTAGAGTTGGTACGCTTAATTCATTGGACTCAGAGAGCATCTCAAGATTACTTTTTGCTAGAGGACCGATGACAAAGTCTGCACCATTATCAATAGCCTTTTGGTAGGTCAGCCAAATGTGATCCGCATTACTGGTATCATAAAACCGAAGTTGTATGTTAGAAGACAGAGATGACTTATAGTGTGATGCCATAATTCCATCACGAATTGCTTTTGCTGGTTTTGCTAATTTACCTTGCTGGGGTAATAAAACGGCAATGTGTCTGACATGAATAATAGATTCCTGGCGCAGTTGAATGATATGGTTAACAAAGGCTCTGTCTGCCTGGTGAGAAGGGTAAATCTGAAACCAGAAATTAATGGCATGATTCATTGTTTGAGGATCTTTTGAATCACGCAGGGCTTTGGCTAATTTAAGCCAACCCAGATAAATAGTCTCACTGTCACTGGCCTTGTCACTATGAGTTTCCTGCTGATACATCTCAGTTTGCTCATTTAAATTAATGGCGGCCAGGTAATTCCAGATGAGATTTAAATTAGCCCTTTTCTCAGGCTCTGAAGCAAGATACCCGTGTCTAATGATTAATTCTTTCACTGCTTTTGATGATTGTCCTTGTTGGAAATCAGCCATTGCTCGTATTTGATAATAAAGAGACCATTGTTTGTTCTGGGCAGAATCAAATTCTATATTGAGTAATGACAGGGTTTTTTCATTTTGGTAATTTGTTAAACTAATCGCAGCAGAAGTCAGGGTATATTGATTTTTTTGTTCGTTAGAGAATATGTCTGTATTGAGCTGAGACATTATTTTTTTGGTTAATTGCAAAGAATAATCGTATTGTTCCAGTGAAGTTTCTGATGCCGCCAGGGTGTTTGATAATTTAGCCTGATGAGAATTAACTATAATTTGAGTGCTTATTAATAAGGCATTTATCAACAGATTATTTTTTTCTGAAATATTTTTGGATGTGAGTGCCGATTCAAACAAGTGTTCAGCCTGTTTGATTTTTTCATTAGTGCTCATGGCGGTAATTTTTGATTGATCAACCGTTTGGGTTTTAGTTGAATCAGCCCTTTTATCCGTATGTGGCTTTATGGTGGTTGAACCACCGCATCCGGTGAAAAAAAGAATAATAATGAAAATTGAAGTAAATTGGTATATTTTTGGCATTGTTTTATTAGCTAGTGTTTTTTTTAACATAGTGATTCTAAATATCAGTTGCTTCCGAGATTCGTTATAATGAATGACATCATTATTTTATTGGAGTTCATTTAATGGTTACAAACGACCACAGTTCAGATATGGGCCAATTATATATTGTTGCCACCCCTATTGGAAATCTGCAGGATATTTCACCACGAGCTGTGGCAGTACTCAAACGGGTTGACCGCATTGCCGCAGAAGATACGCGCCACAGCGGCCATCTTTTGAAACAGCTTGATATTAACACGCATTGTATTGCATTGCATGAACATAATGAAAGGCAGTTTGCAGAAAAAATCATTCAGCAAATCAAAGAGGGGAGTCATATTGCCCTTATCTCTGATGCGGGTACGCCGCTGGTCAGTGACCCGGGTTATTTTCTGGTTAAATTAGCCCATGAGGAAAATATTCCAGTTACCCCCATTCCTGGACCCTGCGCCTTAATTGCGGCATTATCAGCAGCCGGTGTTGCAACCGATCGATTCTGCTTTGAGGGCTTTGTGCCTTCAAAAGGAGGTCCAAGAAAAACATTTTATTCTCAGCGTCAAAAAGAACCCAGAACCATGGTCTTCTACGAAACACCTCACAGGATCGTTGAGTCATTAAAGGATTTATGTGAACAGTTAGATGAAGATCGAACGGTGGTTCTGGCAAGAGAGCTGACCAAAACATTTGAAACGATACGTAATGATACAGCAAAATCACTATTGGCATGGGTGAAAGAAGACAGCAATCAGCAAAGAGGTGAAATTGTATTGGTTGTCCAGGGATATCGGATGCCGGAAGGTGACACAATCTCAGAGGAAACAGAACGCACTTTGAAAATTTTACTTAAAGAGTTGTCACTAAAACAGGCTGTTAAGCTGACGGTTGATATTACGGGTGAAAAAAAGAAAAGAATATATAATTTTGCATTAGCCTTGAAAGAGGAGCGGGAGTCTGTTTGACATAGCCTTAACTCATAACCTCAAATTATCTTTTGAAAGAAGTTGGGACTGGATTTCTCCGGTGTATTCAAGGATAATGCGCCCCAGAGTTAACCGAGGCAATCGCTGTTTTAATGCACTTTTGTTTTAAAAGAAGTGTATTAAGAGGGAGGAAAGTCCGGGCTCCACAGGGCAAGGTGCCAGGTAACGCCTGGGAGGAGAGATCCTACGGCCAGTGCAACAGAAAGCAAACCGCCTGATCACCTTGTGTGGTTAGGTAAGGGTGAAAGGGTGCGGTAAGAGCGCACCGCGTTGATGGTAACATTAACGGCATGGTAAACCCCACCTGGAGCAAGACCAAATAGGGGAGCAGTGTTAATAGCACAGATGTGGCCCACATCGTTCCCGGGTAGGTTGCTTGAGGCAGATGGCGACATCTGTCCCAGATGAATGATTGTCCACGACAGAACCCGGCTTAATGGTTAACTCTCCTTTTTTCGTGCTCAAGGCTGAATCTTCCTTGCAACTTAGAAATTATAAATTCTTTGTATTTCATTTTTAGTTGCCACCTTGTTGGTAAATCTGCGCAAGTATAATATAAAGCCAAACTTACAAAAACTGTTTTATGTACAAAAAACATAAATACACTATGTAGTGTTTTACATATCATAATAAACTAAATATTGTGTTTTAGTCTGTATTGCTAACCTTAAAGTATTATTAATTGAGCCTTTCTGCATAAATCTATCTTAAAGGCTATTTAATTATAATTTATGGTTTTCCCTAGTGTCACCGCTATTTATTTTTAATATCTGGATAAATCCTCAGCACCCCCATTAATAAAGATCATTAACCTACTGATTTAACAGAAAATTAGCCCTGAGAAAATAAGAGGTGTTTTTCCTAAGTCATTGTCATAAAAGAAAGAAATTAAAAAAATACACGATTTTACTTGACCTTATCCTCAACAGTTTCTATAGTTGCAAATGTGGGGTAAAGTGGATCAGAATGGATCAAAATGGGTTAAAGTGGTATCTATTGGATGGATATGGCTTATTTTTCCATTTGATTCATTACTTTCAGAACCCTTAAATGAAGTGTAATTAACCGTTAATTTTTTGGTATTTTTCTGTGCTGAATGGTGTAACCAAACTCAATCTTGATGCTAAAGGGCGTTTAGCAATTCCAAGCCGTTATAGAGAACGGCTAATGGATGATTGTGCCGGTCACCTGGTGATTACTTTAGATACAGAAAAACGCATGGTTATCTACCCGTACAATGACTGGAAAGAGGTTGAAGCTAAACTGGTTAAGCTTTCCGGCGTTAATAAAGCTGCCGTAAGAATAAAGCGCTTATATCTGGGGCATGCAACTGATTGTGATATGGATAAAAACGGCCGCATTAATCTTCCTCCTTATTTAAGAGAAAAGACTGGATTGAAGAAACAAATTGTTTTAGTCGGTATTGGCAACAAATTTGAAGTCTGGGATGAAGATAACTGGAATCGTGAATGGGAAGATGATGAAGAGCTGGAATTATCTGAGGAACTGGAATCACTTTCTCTTTAACTCTGCTTTTTTAAATACTGGTTTTTACTCTGGACAGGCTTTTTGAACCGCTATGACCCAAAAAGAAATGAACTTTGAACATAGACCAGTACTACTAAGAGAGTCAATTGAAACACTGGCGATTGTTCCTGAAGGTATTTATGTTGATGGGACATTTGGACGAGGCGGACACTCAAAGTGCATACTTGAGCAGTTAGGGAAAAATGGCAGGCTGATTGCCTTTGATAAAGATCCTCAGGCTATTGCAACAGCGGAAGATAATTTTTCAGATGACTCACGCTTTAGTATTCACCATGGCTCTTTTGCAGAACTAGAAGAACATCTTACGACACATGGTTTGTGTGGCAAGATAAATGGCATTTTGCTGGATCTGGGCGTTTCTTCACCACAATTAGATGATCCGCAAAGAGGTTTTAGTTTTCAACAATCCGGTCCATTGGATATGCGTATGAATGACCAGCAGGGTATGAGTGCGGCGCAATGGATTAATAAGGCTAAAGAAGCTGAAATTGCCAATGTGATCTATGAATATGGTGAAGAACGATATTCAAGACGTATTGCCAGGGCAATTGTTTTAGCCAGAGAAAATGAATTACTGAATGACACCAAACAGCTCGCTGAGATTATTAAACAGGCTCACCCGCGTTGGGAAAAGAAAAAACATCCGGCAACCCGGAGCTTTCAGGGAATACGGATATTTATCAATAATGAGTTAAGTGATCTGGATGAGTGCCTGCAGCAGAGCTATCACTGCCTGGCAAAAGATGGTCATTTAGCGGTTATTAGTTTTCATTCGCTTGAAGACAGGAAAGTAAAACGTTTTTTTAAACACAAGGTTGAGGGTGACAAATTACCACCTGATATACCCATTATGGAAGAAGCAGTAAACCGTAAAATGAAGTTGGTGGGTAAAAGAATTAAAGCGGGTAAACAAGAATTAGCTGAAAATCCTCGTGCCAGAAGTGCTGTACTGAGAGTTGCGAGCAAGATATAGGCCCTAAAAAAATGAGTGGCAAAGTATTATTCATAATGATTTTGCTGATTATAACGTTTGTATCGGCCATCAGTGTTGTTTATATGAAGCATTATAATCGTAAACTTTTTGTTGAACTGCAGAAGCTGGAAAAACAAAGAGATGATATGGATGTTGAGTGGGGAAAATTGCAAATAGAGCAAAATACCTGGGCGACACATGCACGAATTGAACGTATTGCAAAAGAAAAGCTACAGATGATAACACCGGATACCAGTGATGTTATTTACATAAGACAATAAAGAAACAAGTTTTGAAAATGATATGCCAAAAATAAATGGTCAAATACAAACCTATCGAATCAATTTTCTTTATCTGATTCTTGTTATGGTTTGTTG
The DNA here is from genome assembly GCA_016744375.1 of Gammaproteobacteria bacterium. GTDB lineage: Bacteria > Pseudomonadota > Gammaproteobacteria > GRL18 > GRL18 > GRL18. Next base: position 45,043 of record JADGEM010000015.1, on the reverse strand, counting down.
TGCCCTTATCTGGCGGGTTCTGGACTTGCAGGTTATCAATAATGAGTTTTTAAAAGGGCAGGGAAATGCCCGTATTCTGCGGCAACTGGAAGTGACTGCTCATCGGGGTATGATAACGGATAGGAATGGTTATCCTCTGGCTATCAGTACACCGGTTTCATCAATTTGGATTAATCCAAAAGAGTTTGAAGCGGATAATAAAAAAATTTACCAGGTGGCAAAATTACTTAAGCTGAACAGCCAGTACATAAAAAATAAGGTTAAAATTCGCGCGAATAAAGAATTTGTCTATATTAAGCGGCGTATTAATCCTAACCTGGCACAGAGAATATTAAGCATGAATATCAAAGGTATTCATGTACAGAGAGAGTATCGACGCTATTATCCGGATGGCGAGATTTTTGGTCATGTTCTGGGTTTTACTGATGTGGATGATAATGGCCAGGAAGGTATGGAGCTGGCTTATAACGAGTGGCTAAGTGGTGAGTCTGGTCGTAAGCGGGTTGTTAAAGATCGTCTGGGTCGCATCATTGCTATTGAGGAGCAGATTAAAGCACCTCAACCCGGTAAGGATTTAAGCCTGAGTCTGGATCGTCGAATTCAGTACCTGGCGTATAAAGAATTAAAAAAAACAGTACAAAAACATAAGGCAAAATCAGGGTCTATTGTGATATTAGATATTGAAACAGGTGAGGTGATTGCTATGGCGAGTCAGCCAGGGTTTAATCCCAACCGCTTACAAGATCGAAAATCAAGACTGTATCGTAATCGGGCGATAGCAGACCTGTTTGAGCCGGGTTCAACAATGAAGCCCATTTCAATTGCTGCAGCTTTAAATAGTGGCCGCTATAGTCCGTCTACGCAAATAAAAACAGGTGATGGCTGGTTCATGATTCGTGGTAAGACCATAAAAGATACCCATGCTTATGGCACGATTGATGTTTCTACTGTGATACAGAAATCCAGTAATGTCGGTACTTCAAAAATTGCTCTGAGTTTACCTAAATCACTTTTATGGGATACCTATTATAGTTTTGGTTTTGGTAGTGATACAGGAAGTGGTTTTCCTGGTGAATCTTCCGGGCGCCTGGTTCGTCCAAGACGTGTTTCAAAAATAGAGCAGGCAACACTCTCTTTTGGCTATGGTATGTCAGTAACGAATCTGCAGTTAGCAAATGCTTATGGCATTATTGCCAGGCAGGGTCTAAAGATGCCAGTGACTTTTTTATCTCAGGCTGCAAATGATGAAATAGGGTCAACAGCTGCAATTGCTGCTCAAGATTCAGGGCAGAGAGTGACATTGTCAGCACGCTCCCTGAAGCAAGTGAATACGATGATGCAAAGGGTTGTTAAAATGGGAGGTACTGCACCAAAGGCTGCAGTGAAAGGTTATAAAGTTGCTGGAAAAACGGGAACTGTAAAAAAAGCATCCAGACATGGTGGTTATACTAAGAAGAAATACAGTGCAGTTTTTGCTGGTTATGCACCCGCAAGTACCCCCAAGATGGCTATTGTTATCATGATTGATGAACCTTCTGATGGTGATTATTATGGTGGTCTTGTGGCAGCTCCTCTTTTTTCTACTGTGATGTCCGGGGCATTACGCTTACTTAATATTGATCCGGATGATATAAGCCAGCCGGATGTGGTGACACAGATAGAACAGCATATCGGGAGGCAGGGATGAAAAGTCAACTGCCCATAGCCAGTTCCCTCAACAGGCCTCTGGCGAAGCCCATAATCAGGAAAGCTGAAAAGCACTACCCTCATAACCATCTACAGTCACTGTTTGATGGTTTTGTTGATTTTAGTGGGGTTGAAAATTGTGACCTTAGTTTCAAAGGCTTATCTATTAATAGTAATAAAATACATGAAGAGTATCTGTTTTTAGCCTGTGCTGGCGTAGGAGATAGCTTACAGCATGGTATTGCCTATGCGGGTGAAGCAATTAATCTTGGTGCAAATTGCGTTGCCTGGGAGCCAACTGCAGAACTTGAAAGCATGCCGGTTAATTGCCCTGTTGAAAAAGGTGAAGGGACCATGAATGTGCCTTTGATTCAGGTTGAGGGTCTGCATGACAAAGTGGGTGAAATTGCTGCACGGTTTCATCAGCACCCCAGTCACTCAATGAATGTGATTGGAATTACTGGAACCAATGGAAAAACATCGATTGCGCATTTTATTGCACAGTTAACTCATAGCCTGAATAACGTTGCAGTGAATAAAATATCTCAAAAGACACCGAAAAAATGTGCAGTGATAGGAACTCTGGGTAATGGCTTATATGGACAGCTTAAACAGGGAACCCATATAACACTGACAACACCGGATGCAGTGACAGTTCAGGAGCTAATAGCAGAGTTTCGTGATGAACAGGCTGAAACTCTGGTGATGGAAGTTTCATCTCATGCTTTATCTCAAGGCCGGGTAAAAGGTGTGGAATTTGACTGTGCTATTTTCACAAACCTGACTCGCGATCATCTGGATTATCATGGTGATATGAAATCTTATGCCAATGAAAAATTAAAACTATTCCATTTTTCATCACTTAAACAAATCATTGTGAACCAGGATGATTTGTTTTCAGAAGAAATTATTGAGTCAATTAAGCATCACTCATACGATGAAAAAATCTCTGTTATTCGTTATTCCAGAAAAGATGAGAGTACAGAATACTTTGCAGATTCTATTCATTTAGGCCATAAGGGCATTTCTTTCAGGCTGCATGTAAAGGGTGAAACAGCTTTTAAAGTAAAGACGTCTATTGTGGGTGACTTTAATATTGAAAATATACTTGCTTCTATTGCGGTGTTGCACACACAGGGAAATGAAATAAGTACAATTGTGGATAGTATAGAAAAATTAATCGTGGTCCCGGGGCGAATGGAAAAAGTAACTTTTCCTTCACCAGTGAATCACTCATCAAAAAGCGCTTTGCCGCTGATTGTTGTCGATTATGCTCATACTTCTGATGCATTGGATAAAGCACTTCGTGCAGTCCGAGCGCACGCCAGAGGACAATTAATCTGTCTCTTTGGATGTGGTGGTGATAGAGATAAAGGAAAACGTCCTCTGATGGCAAAAGTTGCTGAACAGCTGGCAGATCAGGTTGTAATTACTTCGGACAACCCAAGAACAGAATCTGCGAAGCAAATTATTGAAGACATTATGACAGGATTTAAGCAGCCAGATGATGTGATGATAGAAATTGATAGAGAAAAAGCCATTCACTCAACGTTAAATTTAATGAATGCCAATGATGTTCTGCTGATTGCAGGAAAAGGGCACGAAAACTATCAGGAGATTAATGGCCAACGTTTTCCATTTAGCGATAAAGGCTGTGTGCACTCTTTTGCCAAAGCTGAATGGGAGGGTTGCCAATGAATCAAACTCTTGCTCAGGTTGCTGCTACCATGTGTGTTGATTTAATTGGAGGAGATTGTAATTTTTCTAATGTGAGTATTAATACTCGTACCCTGGAAGCGGGTGATTTATTTGTTGCCCTTAAAGGTGAAAACTTTGATGCTCATGCATACATTGACCAGGCTGAAAAAAAAGGAGCCTGTGGTTTGGTTGTTGAACGAGTTTGCCAATCTGTATTGCCTCAGATTGTTGTTGAAAATACCAGAATAGCTTTGGGTGATATTGCTTCATTATGGAGCTCTGCATTTTCTTTGCCAATTGTTGCGATTACAGGTAGTTGTGGTAAGACAACCGTAAAAGAAATGATAGCGTCTATTTTCCAAAAGAAATACGCTGCAGATCCTCAAGATAATGATGTGGTATTAGCAACCAAAGGTAATCTTAATAATGAGATTGGTGTGCCACTCACACTGCTGAGATTAACCAAAGAACATAAAGCTGCGGTGGTTGAGTTAGGAGCCAATCATATTGGTGAAATTAAGCAATTAGTGAATATGGTACAGCCGGATGTCGCTGTGATCACCAATGTGACTCATGCTCATATTGAGGGCTTTGGTTCAATAGAAGGTATTGCTAAAGGTAAGGCAGAAATCTATACCGGACTTGAAAATGATGGCACGGCAGTAATAAATGCGGATGATCATTTTTCTGATTACTGGAAGGATTTCTGTCAGAAACAGCCCAGTGAAAATGGACTGATAAAGCAGGTTACCTTTGGGATAAAAACTGATGCGGATATTAGTGCTGAATATAAACAATTAAATGACGGTATTGAGCTTTTAATTAAAACGCCAGAGGGAAACCAGAAAGTTTGTTTAAAACAGTTTGGTCAGCATAATGTCTATAATGCTTTGGCTGCTGCTGCGGTTACTTTGTCATCGGGCTGCAGCCTGGATGATATCAAGGCTGGATTAGAAAGTTTCACTAACGCCTCAGGAAGATTAGAACAGAAAGCAGGGGTCAATGGAGCAGTAATTTTTGACGATACCTACAATGCTAACCCAGGTTCAGTACGAGCTGGGGTGGATGCTATAAAACAGCTTAAAGGTGAGCCTGTCTTAATTCTCGGTGACATGGCAGAACTGGGTGATGAGTCTGAATATTTACACTATCAGTTGGGCATTGATGTGGCAAATATGGGAATCAGACAATTATTCACAGTGGGAGTAATGAGCCAAAAAACAATTGATGGCTATAAATCCGTTTCTGCGAGTAACAAAATAGAAGCGATTCATTTTTCAGATAAAGATGCATTACTTCACAAGGTGAAAAACAAGTTGGGTAAACAAAGTGTTGTTTTAATCAAAGGCTCCAGAAGTATGGCAATGGAAACGGTTGTTAAAGCGTTAATTGACAGTTCCTCAACAACCAGACAACAAAAAGGTGGTCAATAATGTTACTGGCTCTGGCTGAATACTTATCTCAATATTATAGTGCGTTTAATGTTTTTTCATATCTGACATTGCGTGCTATTTTAGGAATTCTAACTGCTCTGTCCATTGCATTGCTGGTGGGACCTTTTGTGATAAAGAAACTCAGTGTTAGACAAATTGGTCAGGTTGTAAGAAATGATGGTCCTGAAAGTCACCTTAGTAAAGCTGGCACGCCGACAATGGGTGGTGCTTTGATTCTGGTGGCTATTGCAGTCAGCACGCTATTATGGGGTGATTTAACAAATCATTATGTCTGGGTTGTGCTACTGGTTACTTTGTCATTTGGCATTGTTGGCTGGATTGATGATTATAAAAAAGTGGTTCATAAAAATACGAAAGGATTAATTGCACGCTATAAGTACTTTTGGCAAAGCATTATTGGCCTGGTTGCTTCCATTTTTCTATACATAAGTGCGCAAACACCTGAAGAAACATTATTACTGATTCCATTTATGAAGGATGTTTTTATTGATTTAGGACCCTTTTATATTTTGCTGACTTATCTTGTGATTGTCGGCAGCAGTAATGCCGTTAATTTAACAGACGGCCTAGATGGTTTGGCCATTATGCCTACCGTCATGGTCGCAGGGGCATTAGGTATTTTTGCTTACTTGACTGGACATTATAACTTTGCAGAGTACTTAGGAATTCCCTATATTCACGGGGTTGGTGAAATTGTTGTAATTTGTGCCGCTTTTGTTGGTGCTGGTTTGGGTTTTTTATGGTTTAACACCTATCCTGCACAAGTTTTTATGGGTGATGTTGGTGCGCTGGCCCTGGGTGCAGGTCTTGGTATTATTGCGGTGGTTGTGCGCCAGGAAATTATTCTGTTCATTATGGGTGGTGTATTTGTAATGGAAACTGTCTCAGTTATATTGCAGGTCGGTTCCTATAAGTTGACTGGAAGGCGGATTTTTAGAATGGCTCCTATTCATCATCACTTTGAATTAAAGGGATGGCCAGAGCCCAGAGTCATTGTCCGTTTTTGGATCATTACTGTTATTCTGGTTTTAATTGGACTGGCATCATTAAAAATACGTTAAAGGCTTATAAAAAATAACTCATGATAAAAAGAACAGACAACAAGCAGTTTGACTTCAGCATACCGACATTAATTGTCGGTATCGGAGGGACTGGTTTGTCTTGTGCTCGCTATCTTAAACAGAGAGCTTGTTCTTTTGCTTTGGCTGATAATAGAAAAGAATGGTCAACATTGGATGAAATAGTCGAAAATTATAATCCAATTGAAATTTTAGCCGGTGATTTTAAATATGAGCAATTTGTAAACTATCAGCAGATTGTAGTCAGTCCCGGTATTTCAATTCGTAGCGAGCTTTTTGTTTCTCTGGTTGAAAAGGGATGTTTTATTTTGGGCGATATCGAACTTTTTGCTCAAGTTGTTGATAAACCGGTTATCGCTATTACAGGTTCAAATGGAAAAAGCACCGTAACAACATTAGTAGAAAAAATTGCTCAGGATAGCGGCGTTAAAGCCATAGCTGGTGGTAATCTTGGTATCCCAGCTCTGGAACTTCTGGATACTCATAGTGACTTGTATATTCTGGAATTATCAAGTTTTCAATTAGAAACAACCTATAAATTAAAAACAGTCTCAGCCACAGTTTTAAATGTCACTGAAGATCACATGGACCGATATAATGATCTGGATGATTACAGAAAAGTAAAAGAAAGTATTTATAAAAATACTAAAAATGCTGTAGTGAATATTAATGAAGAAATAACACTTCAGCGGATAGAAGATGCACTTGCAAACAATGATGCAGAATATAGTATCAGTACATTTGGTGAGGAGCCTTCAGCGGGTAAAAAGCCTTCAGCAGAATATCGCCTGAAAAATAGCTTTTTAATGAAAGGTGCGGATGAAATTCTTCATGTGAATGAACTCAAAATTAAGGGTACATTTAACTATATTAACACTCTAGCAGCACTGGCACTGCTTGAACCATTGCAGTTAGACATGGAAATAATGCTTGCTGCAGTTAAAGAATACACGGGGCTTGCCCATCGGTGTGAATGGGTTGATCAGATTAATGGTGTGGTGTTTTATAATGATTCAAAAGGGACAAACACTGGAGCAACAATTGCTGCAATTAATGGTCTTGAAGCTGATGAGGGTAAAGAACAACCACAGAGAAAGGTCATTTTAATTGCTGGTGGTGTTGCTAAAGATGCAGACTTTACAGAATTGGGTAAGGTTATAAAGAGCAAAATCAAGTCAACTATTTTAATGGGTGTTGATTTGGAAATGATAAAGAGCAGTGCTTTAAAAGCAGGAGTAGAAAATACCTTTTTATACTCAGTTGATACAATGTTTGAGGCCGTTTCAATGGCATACAAACTGGCAAGTTCAAGTGATATCATCCTATTTTCACCAGCCTGTGCCAGTTTTGATATGTATCAGAATTATATGCAAAGAGGACAAGATTTTAAAGAAAATGTATTGCTCATAAGGTCTGAGTTTAAAACTAAAGCAAAGAGTGAGCTTAAAAATGTCAGTTGAAGTTACACTTGATACTCTGACTAAAAAGCCGGTTATGCCAGCTGATAATAGTGACTCACTCAGCAAAATGTTTGAGCAGAGTGCCAGAAAGCGTGGTGAAAAAATAAAAGTTAATAGTAAAAATGTAAGTAAAAAAAGAAAGCCTCGTTCAACAAAACGAGCAACACAGGTTGTTTCAGACAAAGAGCAAAGATGGTTATTTGATCCATGGCTGTTGGTTATTACAGTCAGTATTATTGCCATTGGTATTACGATGGTTGGCTCGGCATCTATATCAATTGCTGATAGAAATAATGGTGACCCTTTTTATTATTTATATCGACAACTTATTGCGACTGGATTTGGTTTAGGAATTGGAACTTTGGTTTTATTTACACCGATAACGTTATGGCAAAAAATAGGACCATTTTTGTTATTAGTTAGTTTGATGCTATTAATTGCAGTATTGGTTCCTGGAATTGGCAGAGAAATAAACGGCAGTTCACGGTGGATTTCTATGGGCGTTTTTAATCTTCAGGTTTCAGAACTTGCAAAGCTGGCGATGGTTATTTACCTGGCAGGTTATCTAGTCAGACATAATGATAATGTCAGAGAAACGATAAAAGGTTTTTTTATGCCTATGGTTGTCCTGGCCGCTGTTGCTGTTTTATTACTAATGGAACCTGATCTTGGTGCTACGGTTGTTATTTCTGTAACAGCGCTAGGCATGTTGTTTTTAGGTGGTGTTAAATTGTGGCAATTTGCAGTGCTGATTATGGTCATGGCTTTGGGAGTTTACTATTTGATTATTTTAGAGCCCTATCGACTGGCTCGCATACAATCATTTATGGATCCCTGGGCTGATCCATTTAATACAGGGTTTCAGTTAACACAATCATTGATTGCTTTTGGTCGAGGTGAGTTTACAGGAGTTGGACTTGGTAATAGCATTCAGAAATTATTTTATTTACCTGAAGGTCATACCGATTTTTTATTTGCTGTGCTGGCAGAAGAATTAGGAGCGGTAGGTGCTGTATCTATTATTGCTTTGTTCAGTGCATTAGTCAGTCGGATTTTTATACTGGCAAAAAAAGCAGACAGACTTAAGCAGACATTTTCAGCCTATCTTATGTTTGGTTTAGCTATCTGGCTTGGCTTGCAGGCATTTGTCAATATTGCTGTAAATATGGGGGTGTTACCGACCAAAGGTTTAACTCTACCGTTAATGAGTTATGGGGGCAGCAGTATGATGGTTATGTGTGTGGTAATAGCACTGATCTTACGAGCAGAACACGAAACTCGATACAAGTACCCTTTAGGCAATGCACTTTGGTCTCGATTGATGGGTACTCATTTAAAAGGCTCTAGTAGCGCCGGTAGAGAAAAAAAATCTGGGAAATCATTTTAATATGGCCCAGTCAAATAACACTCAATTTGGTAGAGAGGTTTCTGCTAAAAAAATATTAATTATGGCTGGTGGTACTGGAGGACATATCTTCCCTGCTCTGGCTACTGCTAATATTCTCAAACAAAAAGGTATGCACATTGAGTGGCTGGGTACAGAAAAAGGTATGGAGTCCAGACTGGTTCCTGAGAATAATTACCCAATCAATTACATTAAAATTAGTGGTTTGAGAGGGAAAGGAATTAAAACATTATTGCTGCTTCCGTTTCGTTTGTCTCGTGCCCTGATTCAGACTTTAGGTGTCTATAGGGAACTGAAACCTGATGTTGTATTAGGTATGGGTGGTTTTGTAACGGGGCCCGGTGGTATTGTTGGCTGGATGATGGGCGTACCTTTGGTGCTGCATGAACAGAATGCGATTGCAGGAATGACGAATAAGATTTTGTATCGATTTGCAAAAAAAGTACTGGCTGCATTTCCTGGTGCATTTGAGCAAAATGAAGAATCAAAAAATAAGCTGAGTATTATCGGTAATCCAGTTCGAAAAGAAATTATGATGCTTGATGAGCCTGAACACCGTTTTGGAAACAAATGGAAAAATATGGGAATTGAGCAACTCAATATATTAGTTGTTGGTGGAAGTCTGGGATCTGAAGCATTGAATGAAAAAATACCCGCAGCCCTGGAAGAAATTTATCGGACAAAACAATTTGAGAAAAGTTCATTTGATAAAATTCATATCCGTCATCAATGCGGTGAGAAGAATCTGGAATCAACCAGAAAATATTATCAATACTTCCTTAGTCAGGATGGTGAGCAAAAAGAAAAACAATCAATAATTGAAGTTGAGATTATGACTTTCATTAATAATATGGCTGAAAATTATAAATGGGCTGATTTAATTATTTGTCGTTCGGGTGCATTAACTGTGAGTGAAATTGCAGCAGTTGGTATTGCTTCATTGCTTGTGCCGTATCCCTATGCAGTGGATGATCATCAAACGGCTAATGCGGCTTATCTAGCAGAAGGCGGTGCTGCATTTCTGGTTCAGCAGAAAGAATTAAAGAGTAAAAAAATAATTGATATTTTAATGATGCTAGATAAAAAGATAATTCTGGATATGGCGAATAAGGCCAGGTCACTATCAATCAATAATGCGGCAGAAGTTGTTGCTGAAGAATGTTTGCTATTGGCTGGCTAATGGCTAGAGATTTTAAAATATGGGTTTTAAAAATATGAGTCTGACAAAAACAACAGCTGATCACAATATCAATAAAGCACATAGTGAAATGACTATGGGACGGATTGAGCATATTTACTTTATTGGTATTGGTGGAGCAGGTATGAGTGGTATTGCTGAAGTGCTGCTTAATATGGGATATCAGGTTTCAGGCTCAGATATACAAAGCAATAAGGTGACAGAACGTTTAATAAAAGCAGGGGCAGTTATTTATCAGGGACACAATGCGCATCAGATTGATGAAGCTCATGTAGTAGTGACCTCAACTGCAGTAGGAGGGGATAACTCGGAAGTACAGCGAGCTAAAGAGTTGAGGATACCAATTATTCCACGAGCTGAGATGTTAGCAGAATTGATGCGTTTTAAGTTTGGTATTGCTATTGCAGGCACTCATGGAAAAACAACCACGACCAGTCTGGTGGCCAGTGTGTTGGCAGAGGGTGGTATGGATCCTACTTTTGTTATTGGTGGTAAATTAAATAGTGCCGGAACTAATGCAAAACTGGGTGCCAGTAAATATCTAGTGGCAGAAGCTGATGAAAGCGATGCTTCTTTTTTACATCTGCAGCCGATGCTCTCTGTAGTGACCAATATAGAAGCCGATCATATGGATACTTACGGCGGTGATTTTGAACAATTAAAGTCAACATTTAACGAGTTTTTGCATCAACTGCCTTTTTATGGTCTAGCGGTGTTATGTATTGATGATGATGTGGTTGCTGAGCTTGTGGATGAAATTAGTAAACCTGTTAAAACCTATGGTTTAAATAATAGTAAGGCTGATGTTCAGGCTTATGGCATAAGACAAAAATTGAACAAAACTTCATTTAAAGTTTCATGTAAAGATATTGAAGGTCAGCATTGTGACTGGATAGATGTCACTCTGAATATGCCTGGGCTACACAATGTTCAAAATGCATTGGCAGCCATTGTTGTTGCAATTGAATTAGGTGTTGAAAAAGAAAAGATAGCCTCAGCGCTAGAAAAATTTGAGGGTATAGGACGTCGTTTTCAGATGTATGGTGAGCTTAACATTGATGGGCAGAAAGTTATGTTGATTGACGACTATGGTCATCACCCAACTGAAGTTGAGGCAACAATTAACGCCATACGAAACGGATGGCCGGATAAACGTCTGGTGGTATTATTTCAGCCACATCGATATAGCAGAACCAGAGATTTATTTGAGGATTTTGTTTATGCTCTGAGCCAGGTTGATCAATTATTATTACTTGAAGTTTATTCAGCAGGCGAAGATGTTGTTGCTGGTGCTGATTCTCGTGCTCTCAGTCGCTCAATCAGAAATAGAGGAAAAGTAGATCCCATTTTTATTGAGCAGCATGATCAGATTAATGGTGTATTAAAAGAGACATTAAAAAAAGGCGATATTTTATTGACCCTTGGGGCGGGTAATGTGGGTGCAATTGGTGCTGATATCTTTGAACAATTTGCAGCTGAGCATTGATTTAAATAATGACTCTTAATATAAAAACAAGTTTACAAAAAAAACTGCAAGAGGCAAAAAGTAAAGGCTTATTGCAGGGGCAATTAAAATTTAATGAGCGCTTATCTCACTATACGACATGGCGTATAGGTGGTGAAGCAGAGTGTTTTTATCAGCCTGAAAATGAAGGTGACTTACAAAATTTGTTGAGACAAATACCTGAAAAAGCATCAATTTACTGGGTTGGTTTAGGCAGTAATTTATTGGTCAGAGATGGTGGTGTAAAAGGCATTGTTATTTACACAAATGGTGTTTTAAACCAGATTGATATTAACTGTACTGAAGCAAAAGAAGGAACGAGATGTATTATCTCAGCGCAAGCGGGAGTCGCCTGCGCCATCTTTGCAAGAAAAGCGGCAAATGAGAGTATCAATGGTGCTGAGTTCCTATCCGGTATTCCGGGAACAATGGGTGGAGCTTTAGCAATGAATGCTGGTGCATTCGGTGGTGAAACCTGGAAACATGTTGAGAAGGTGAGAATGATAAATCGACAAGGTGAAATTATTGAACGAACACCTGCTGAATTTGATATTCAGTATCGTTCAGTCACTTTTAAAAAGGCATCTTTAAAAGGCCTTGAGACAGTTGATGAATGGTTTGTCAGTGCCACTTTTAGTTTTGAAAAAGATGAACAGAGTTTAAAGCAAAGTAAGCAGGAGATTAAACGTTTACTGGCTCGGCGTGCAGAAACTCAGCCGACAAAACAGGCGAATGCCGGCTCGGTGTTTAAAAACCCGGACAATGACTATGCTGCTCGTTTGATTGAAATGTGTGGTTTAAAAGGTCTCTCAATCAACGGTGCTCAAATTTCACCAAAGCATGCAAACTTTATTATTAACAATGGTCATGCCACAGCGGATGATGTTGAAGCATTAATTTATAAAGTTAAAAAAACAGTATCCGAGCAATGCCAGATAGCTCTGGATACAGAAGTTAGAATTATTGGAGAGCATTTAGCACTGAGTAAGGAATTTCATGAATAGTCACGATAACACATGCAAAGCCTTTGGCCGTGTTGCAGTCCTGATGGGAGGTGATTCTGCTGAACGTGAAGTTTCTCTAAAAAGTGGTGCGGCAGCTCTGAGTGCATTAAAGCGTAAAGGGATTGATGCCTTTGGTCTGGACCTACGTTTTAATCAACATGAAAATGGTCTAAGTATTTGCCAGCAACTGAATGAAGAAAAAATTAATGCGGCATTTATTGCCTTGCATGGTCGAGGTGGTGAAGACGGTGTGATCCAGGGTGTTCTGGAAGCACTTAATATTCCTTATAGTGGTTGTAAGGTTGCAGCATCAGCAATAGGTATGGATAAATTACGAACAAAGTTGCTCTGGTCTGGTGCGGGCTTACCAACCCCTGCTTTTGAATTAATTAAAGCATCTGACGTATTGTCAGAAGATAAAAACATAACTGAATTGTTATTGCAGCGAGTTGAAGCATCATTGAATTTTCCTGTTATGGTAAAACCTGCTCATGAAGGTTCCAGTATTGGCATGAGTAAAGTTGATGACAGACAAACATTATTAGAAGCCTTAATGACTGCAGCAAAATATGATAAAGAAATCCTGGTTGAAAAATGGATTGTTGGAAAAGAATATACGGGAGGAGTTTTAGCAGGGAATGTTCTGCCTCTGATAAGGCTTGAGACGCCACGTGAATTCTATGATTATCAGGCTAAATATGTAAATGATGATACCAATTATCACTGCCCCTGTGGTCTAGAGAAAGAGCAAGAAAGCCAGTATCAAGCATTAGTTTTGGATGCCTTTGAACGTATTGGTGCTGAAGGCTGGGGCCGGGTTGATTTTATGTGTGATGAACTGGGGCAACCCTGGCTAATCGAAATTAATACAGTTCCCGGTTTAACGGATCATAGTTTGGTGCCTATGGCGGCAAGAAATACAGGTATTGAATTTGATGACTTAATTGTTCAAATTTTAAATACTGCGGTTTCGTGTGGATAAGGTGAGTAATACTGAAAGTAAACGGGCAAATATTTTCACCCGATTAATTTTATTGTTGATTATTGTTTTAATCATTACGTCACTTGGCATTGTGATTAATTGGTTAAATAAGCCGGGTAATTTTCCATTTAAAAAAGTGGAGTTAATTAATCAGCTGGAGAATCAGGAAAGTAAAGAGTTACAGAAAATAGCAGCGCAGGCATTAAATGGTGGTTTTTTTAGTTTGAATGTTGATGAATTCAGAGAAAACTTATTAAATAAATTACCATGGGTTAAATCGGTTTCTGTAAGAAAACTATGGCCTGATAAAATAGCGGTAGAAATTATTGAATATAAACCGGTTGTTCGCTGGCAATCTGTTGATAATCATTCATTAAAGAAAACGAAGCAATTATTAAGTCAGGAAGGTGTTATTTTTAGGCCTCAATTAACAGCCGATCAACTATTAAAGTTTGATCAAATGGCTTTGTTCTTTGGTCCAGAGATGAACGCCAGAAAAATACTGGATAAATGCTTTGCTATTAACAAAAAATTATTCACTTTAAATTTAGGAATAAAACAGTGTGGAATGAATAACCGAAGAACCTGGAGACTTATTCTGGCGGATTTTAATAAAAATAGAGAAGCCAATATAGAAATCCAGGTAGGAAAGGACAATGTTGTTCAGAGGTTAGATCGCTTTGTGCAGGTTTTTTCCGGAAAGTTAAAACAATTTCTGGTTTCAATTGAAACTGTTGATTTACGTTATACCAACGGATTTAGTATTAAATGGAATGCAAGTGACATCCTAAGTGGCCGTTTGCAAAAAGAAGTAATAAACAAACCTCTTACAAAATAGAGAAGGGAACAGGGTTAAAAAAGGCATATGACTAAGCGAAATGATAAACGTCTCATAGTAGGTCTGGATATCGGTACATCCAAGATCTCGGCGATAGTTGCTGAAGTCGCTACTGATGGTGATGTAGAAATTATCGGTATGGGAAAACATGCTGCACGTGGAATGAAAAAAGGTGTGGTGGTCAATATTGAATCCACCGTTCAGTCAATAAAACGAGCGATTGAAGAAGCGGAGCTGATGGCAGGGTGTGAAATTCATTCTGTTTTTGTTGGTGTTGCCGGGAGCCATATCAGTAGTCTGAATTCTCATGGAATGGTTGCTATCCGTGATAAAGAGGTCTCAACTGAAGATCTAGAACGAGTAATGGATGCTGCAAAAGCCGTTGCAATTTCTACGGATCAAAAAATTCTGCATGTTTTACCGCAGCAGTTTTTAATTGATGATCAGGAAGGTATACGTGAACCAGTTGGTATGTCAGGTGTCCGCCTTGAAGTTGATGTTCATATGGTGACCGGAGCTGAAAGTGCAGTGCAGAATATCGTTAAATGTATTCATCGTTGTGATCTGGAAGTTGATGACATTATCCTGGAGCAATTGGCATCGAGCTATTCCGTTCTGACCGAAGATGAAAAAGAATTAGGTGTGTGTCTTGTTGATATTGGCGGTGGGACCACAGATGTTGCAATTTTAAATAATGGTGCCATTCGCCACACAAGAGTTTTTCCTGTTGCGGGTGATCAGGTAACTAACGATATTGCTGTGGCGTTAAGAACTCCGACAAAATATGCAGAAGAAATTAAAATTAAATATGCCTGTGCTTTAAGGCAATTGACTAATCCGGAAGAAACCATTGAAGTCCCAAGTGTGGGCGACAGACCACCAAGACGCCTGGCTCGTCAGGTTTTAGCTGAAGTGGTTGAACCTCGTTATGAAGAGTTATTTACATTGATAAAAAATGAACTTCAACGAAGTGGTCTGGAAGAATTTTGTGCTTCAGGTGTTGTATTGACTGGAGGAAGTTCGAAAATGGAAGGCGCAGTTGAATTGGCAGAAGAAGTATTTCATATGCCTGTCCGAATTGGTATTCCTATGGAAGTAGAAGGTTTAACCGATATGGTTAAAGATCCCCGGTTTGCAACCGGAGTGGGTTTAATTTTATTTGGAAAACAGAATCAGGAAATGAGTGGTTTTGAATTTTCAGAAAATAAGGGTATTGGTAGTATTTTTGCCAAAATGAAGAAGTGGTTTCAAGGTAATTTTTAATAGTGAATATTAGTATTGGAAGTGTGGCCGTGCTTAATATCATTTAATTTTTTATTTGAATGATGAGCAAAGTGGTAAAAGGTTGTAGAGCATACAAAGTGTTGGTGGTAATTTTGGTTGTTTTATTTTTATTTTATATTTTTAATGTTTTATCTTTTCATTGGCGTGAAGAAGGAGTAAGTGGGAATGTTTGAATTAATGGATACATCAAGTGATCGTGCTGTAATAAAAGTCATGGGTGTTGGTGGTGGCGGTGGTAATGCTGTTGAACATATGGCAAATAGTAACCTGGATGGTGTGGATTTTATCTGTGCTAATACCGATGCTCAGGCATTAGCCAATTCTTCAGCACGAACTGTGCTGCAAATTGGTAATGAAATGACAAAAGGTCTGGGTGCTGGTGCTAACCCGGTTGTGGGTCGTGAAGCGGCAATTGAAGATCGTGAACGTATCATGGAAGCCATTACTGGAACGGATATGTTGTTTATTACTGCTGGCATGGGTGGCGGAACCGGTACCGGTGCTGCTCCGATTGTTGCAGAACTGGCTAAAGAAATGGGTATTTTAACGGTTGCGGTTGTGACCAAACCATTTCCATGGGAAGGTCCCCGCCGTATGAAGCAGGCAGAAGATGGTATTAGTGAATTGAGAGAATATGTTGATTCATTAATCACTATTCCGAATGAAAAACTGCAGGCCGTTTTAGGTAAGGGCACTACATTACTGGATGCGTTTAAAGAAGCGAACAATGTCTTGTTAAATGCCGTTCAGGGTATTGCTGAGTTAATTACTCGCCCAGGTTTAATTAACGTGGATTTTGCAGATGTTCGAACTGTCATGTCAGAAATGGGTATGGCTATGATGGGCACAGGGTCTGCAACAGGTGAAGACCGGGCAAAAGATGCTGCTGAACGAGCAATTTCGAGCCCATTATTGGAAGATGTCGATCTTTCTGGTGCTAGGGGTATCCTAGTGAATGTTACGGCAGGCATGGATATGTCAATTGGTGAATTTGAAGAAGTGGGTAACTCCATTAAGTCATTTGCCGCTGAAAACGCCACAGTTGTTGTTGGTACGGTTATCGACCCAGAAATGAATGGAGAGATGCGGGTCACAGTTGTTGCAACAGGAATTGGGCGTGCTGCACAAATTCAGGAAGAAAAAGCCGGTATTAAACTGGTGAGACCTGAAACTGAAAGGGCAGAAACAATACCGACTATTAATCACAATTCTATTGTTGAAGATGAAGTTGTTGTTGCTAAAAAGGTTTCTGGTGGGGATTACACATCTGACGGGGAAGTTGAAGATCTGAAATATCTTGACATTCCAGCTTTTCTACGCCGCCAAAACGACTGAACTGTTATACTTTAGACAGCTACAGGGTGACATGATGGTTACAAAAACGCAGCTGATTGCATCATACAATGAGCTGTAGGTGGGAAAATGGATGTAGGCAAAGGAAATGTGTCTAAGCCTAAAAAATTAGTAGGTTCAACTGATTTATTCAGGTTAACCAACAGACTTCTAGGCTTTTGGTCTCTATCAATGATTGATTTCTATCAGTTATTGAATGCCAGGCTAATATCTATAGGTCTGGGTTAGGATTTTTGTAGTCTATATGGTACACTCAGCCGCTGAGGGCTTTATCATCAATCAGGAATATCGTCAATGATAAAACAGCGTACATTGAAAAATAGCATCAAGGCAACCGGTGTTGGCTTACACTCGGGCGAAAAAGTGTATTTAACACTCAGGCCTGCTCCAGTCAATACGGGAATTATCTTTCGCAGGGTTGATCTGGATACACCTGTTGAAATTCCAGCAAGAGCTGAGAATGTGGGTGACACGACACTTTCCACCACTCTGGTTAAAGATGGTGTCAAAATTTCTACTGTGGAACATTTATTGTCTGCCATGGCAGGGATGGGAATTGATAATGCTTATATTGATCTCAGTGCACCAGAAGTGCCTATTATGGATGGTAGTGCGGGCCCCTTTGTCTTTTTATTGCAATCTGCTGGTATTGTTGAACAATCAGCAGCCAAACGCTTCATTCGAATCAAACGAAATGTTGTTATTGAAGAAGGTGATAAATGGGTTCGTTTTGAGCCTTATGAAGGTTTTAAAGTGTCATTCATCATTGATTTTGAGCATCCGGTTATCCAGGGGCGTTCACAAAGTGCAGAGATCGACTTTTCTTCAACTTCTTTCGTTCGGGAAGTCAGTCGGGCCAGAACTTTTGGTTTTATGAACCAGATAGAGCAGCTCAGAGCCAAAAATCTTGCATTAGGCGGCAGTTTAAATAATGCCATTGTGATGGATGAATATCGGATTCTTAATGAAGACGGTTTGCGCTATGAAGATGAATTTGTCAAACATAAAATTTTGGATGCAATTGGTGATCTTTATCTTTTAGGAAGTAGCCTGATCGGTGCTTTTAGCGGACATAAAGCAGGACATGCACTCAATAATAAGATTTTACGCAAACTTCTTTGTGATGAGTCAGCCTGGGAAGAAGTCATTTTTGATGATGAAAAGCTTGCGCCAATCTCTTACATGAAGTCTATTGTAGCAAACTAGTGTGTACCTCGAGACATTTTTTTTATCTGCTTAAGATTTCAATCGCTCATAATCCTGAATAAATACAGTTTTATGAGGGGCAATTGTGGGTCGCCCTTCTAAGGGTGTTAATTGGCGGGCTAAAGCCCGACCTACTTCGTTCTGGGCGTGTTTGTAAGAACTCTGAAGATCTCAGTTTTTAATTTTCTCTCTCCAACACTATTTTTTCCCAACACTATGCGCCAGTCGCATTAAAGCCTTTTTTAACTCATCATTTTCTATAAACTGTGCACTGCTTTGAATAATATCAGCTGAATTATTAGAGTAGGTTGGCATCTTTTTGTCTTTTTTTGTGCTAATATTAGCAGAAGCTACTTTAATGGCAATTTTTCCTAACTGGCTGAATTGAGGTTCGGCGCTTAAGGAACGTTTTAATGTTGGAGTATAAAAACGTAGCTTGCTGGCCCATGCGGCACTGGCAGCAGCAATGATCAGGTTTTGTTGTTTTTCTTTGTTGGAACGACGGCTGGAAAATCCCAAAACTGTTATCTTTCCAGAAAACTCATCTGGAAGAAAAGTTAAAACTCGTTTAGTAAGGTATTCAAGATAGCGGCTATGCTGCAACAGACGATCAATGTTGACGCCGGGTTTTTGAAAGATTTTTTTCATACTATTTCGACGAATAAAAATAAAAAAGAATTTAAATAAAGAGTTAAAAAGATTGTAGCATGGAATGCTGTCTCATTAACCAACTACAATAGGGCGTTTATTAAAAGAACGTCTCAAGGTCTTTATGAATATTATTTTAGTAAGAAAACGAAGCGGGGCGACATTTGATATTAATTTGTCTCGTAGTTTTATTATCATTCTTTCACTGCTAATGCTTAGTGTCCCGGTGATAACCTATTATCTGGGGATTATTTCTAATGATCGTGTACCATCAATTGCTGATCTGGATAAGCCTGAGCACATCGAGCCTATTAGAACAAAGTTGAATCAAATAATTGGTAGTATCTACCAGGAAGAACTTGCTCAGCAGCAAGAAGAGCTCGATGCGATTAAGCTGCATAATCAGGAAAATATCAATGCCCTGACTAATAGTATGGCAAAATTACAGGCACATATTATTCGTCTGGATTCTTTAGGACAACGTTTAACGCAGGTTGCCAAACTGGATCAAAAAGCATTTAATTTTGATTTTGAACCGTCAATGGGTGGCTCAATTGATCCTCAGGAAACACTTTCAGAAAAACTTTTTCCTGAAAACATAAAATACAATGAATTTATTAAAAGAATGGCGCAGATAACTGAAGATATCGATGGCAGGACTAAACAATTAACGATTCTGGAAAATCTGCTTATTGCTGATCATTTTAAACTGGCATCAACACCGACAGGAAAACCGGCAGAGAATGGATGGGTCTCGTCCTTTTTCGGCATGCGAAAGGACCCGTTTACTGGCCGCAAAAAAATGCATAAAGGCGTTGATGTTGCCGGAAAATCAGGTTCATCTGTGCTTGCCACGGCTGATGGTGTTGTAATTAAGATAAAAAAACAAAGCGGTTATGGCAAAGTGATTGAAATTGATCATGGTTATCAACTCAGTACCCGTTATGCTCATAATAAAACGGCTTTAGTCAAAGTGGGTGATATTGTTAAACAGGGACAGGCTATTGCAACCATGGGTTCAACCGGACGTTCAACTGGCCCGCATGTGCATTATGAAGTTTTGCGAAATGGAAAACAGGTTAATCCTAAGAAATACCTTAGAACAGCTCAAAAATAGTTATCTACTTTTACTTAGCTGAAGATGGTTGTTTAACTAAAGGTTCATATTTAACTGAAAGCTCATGTTTAGTTGAAGACT
Source organism: Gammaproteobacteria bacterium (assembly GCA_016744375.1). Taxonomy (GTDB): domain Bacteria; phylum Pseudomonadota; class Gammaproteobacteria; order GRL18; family GRL18; genus GRL18. The sequence goes on along the minus strand of JADGEM010000015.1, from coordinate 25,046 downwards.
CATATTTAGTTGAAGACTCAAGAGTTTAGTTGGAGACTCACTTCTCTAAACATATAGCATGACTGTCATCAGGTTCCCGACCCCTTTATATCTTTTTTTTTGTCCCCATGTTAATAATTCGCCATTATTTGCATGGGCTTTGTGCTATGCTAGGCGGTCAAGGGTTTAGAGCATGAGCAGCAAAGTGCTTGCTGCTCTTTTACACACATTACATACAATTAAGTGCTTATAAGAATATGGTTGCAAAATTTTTTAGAAAACTTTTTGGAAGTCGAAATGATCGGGAAATAAAACGTTATTCCAAACGAGTAGTTGATGTTAATGTACTTGAAGGTGCATTACAGGAGTTGACTGATCAGGAGCTTCAGGAAAAAACTACTGAGCTCAGACAGCAGCTTAATAATGGAAAAACACTGGAAGAAATACAGCCCGAAGCTTTTGCTGTGGTCAGAGAAGCCAGTCGTCGTGTTATGGGAATGCGTCATTTTGATGTTCAGCTCATTGGTGCCATGGTTTTAAATGAAGGTAAAATTGCTGAAATGCGTACTGGTGAGGGTAAAACCTTAATGGCGACATTGGCTGTTTATCTGAATGCCCTAAGTGGAAAGGGTGTCCATGTAGTTACCGTGAATGACTATCTGGCAGAGCGTGATGCAAAATGGATGGGTAAGCTTTATAACTTCCTGGGATTATCGGTTGGCATTATTTTATCGGGCCAGGATTCAGAGCAGAAACGTCAGGCTTACGCAGCTGATATCACTTATGGCACCAATAATGAATTTGGTTTTGATTACTTGCGCGATAATATGGCCTTCTCAACTGAAGAGAAGGCTCAGAGAGGTTTAAATTTTGCTATTGTTGATGAGGTTGACTCTATTCTCATTGATGAAGCCAGAACACCATTAATTATCTCAGGGCCTGCTGAAGATAATTCAGATGTTTATCAACGAGTGGATAAACTCATTCCGAAACTTGTGAAACAGGAAGTGGTTGAGTCTCTGGAAGAACAGGAAGAAGAGCCACCGGGTGATTATACGGTCAATGAGAAAGATAAAAATGTACTTTTATCTAATGAAGGGCATCAGCATGTTGAAGAATATCTGGTTGAAGAAGGGCTTATTCAGGAAAATGAAAGTCTGTATGATCCTTCCAATATCATCCTCATGCACCATATTAATGCAGCGTTGAGAGCGCACAGTCTGTTTGCCAAAAATGTGGACTATATCGTCAGTAATGGTGAGGTGGTTATTGTTGATGAATTTACCGGCCGTACTATGCCGGGCCGACGCTGGTCTGATGGTCTGCATCAGGCGGTTGAGGCGAAAGAAGGAGTGGAGATCCAGGTTGAGAATCAGACCCTGGCATCTATTACCTTCCAGAATTTATTCCGCCTGTATAATAAGCTCTCAGGGATGACGGGTACGGCAGATACAGAAGCCTTTGAGTTTCATGAGATTTATAATCTGGAAGTCATTGTTTTACCAACTAATAAAGACATGCAACGCCAGGATCATGGTGATCTAATATTTCTTACTCAGGAAGAAAAATTTGATGCCATTACTGAAGACATTAAAGACTGCCAGCAGAGGGGGCAGCCTGCACTGGTGGGTACTGCATCCATCGAAGTGTCGGAGTTACTTTCAAATGCACTTGAAAAAGCAGGCATTGAGCATGAAGTTCTGAACGCTAAACAACATGCCCGCGAGGCAGATATTATTGCTCAGGCTGGGCGAGCGGGCCATATTACCATTGCAACCAATATGGCGGGTCGCGGTACTGATATTGTTCTGGGTGGTAATATTGATGCTGAAATTAATAAATTAGACGATACTGATGAGACTATTATACAAAAAATGCGTTCAGAGTGGAAAGACCGCCATGAACAGGTTTTAAATAATGGTGGCTTGCATATTATTGGTACAGAACGTCATGAATCAAGACGTATTGATAACCAGTTAAGAGGGCGTTCAGGACGTCAGGGCGATCCGGGTTCATCCCGCTTTTATCTGTCACTGGATGACAATCTGATGCGTATTTTTGCTTCAGAAAAAATGGCCGGTCTGATGCGTAAGCTGGGTATGGAAAAGGGTGAGGCCATTGAGCATAAATGGGTGACACGTTCTATTGAAAATGCTCAGCGTAAAGTAGAGGGTCATAACTTCGATATTCGTAAGCAATTACTGGAATATGATGATGTTGCCAATGATCAGCGTAAAGTTATTTATGAGCAGCGTACTGAATTGATGGCAACAGAAGACATTTCTGAACTGATTGTTGATATTCGTGTCGATGTGCTGGATCAGTTTATTAATGGTTTTATTCCACCTGAAAGCATTGAAGAGCAGTGGGATATTCCGGGTCTGGAAGAAGAACTGAAAATAGAATTTTTGATGGATCTTCCGATAGCACAGTGGCTGGATGAAGATGATGATCTGCATGAAGAATCTCTAAGAGAAAGAATTCTTCAGGAAATGACTGACTCTTTTAAACAAAAAGAAGAACTCATTAGTTCTGAAATGATGCGTCGTGTTGAAAAAGGCGTCATGCTAGAAGTGCTGGATAGTCTTTGGAAAGAGCATCTGGCCGCAATGGATTATTTGCGTAAAGGCATTGGTTTGCGTGGTTATGCACAAAAAAACCCAAAACAGGAATATAAGCGCGAGTCGTTTGAACTGTTTACTGATTTGCTTGATCGAGTGAAACATGATGTGATTGCTCGATTAAGTATTATGCAAATTCGTGAAGAGCCTGATATGAGTGAATTTGAGCAGCATGAAAAACCTGAGATGGAATTTCAGCATGATGAAATGAATACTTTGGGTGAGCAGTCCGATCCTGGTTCAAAGGAAGAGCAAGAAGAGAAAGCTCAGCCATTTGTCAGAAGTGGACAAAAAGTCGGGCGAAACCAACCTTGCCCCTGTGGCTCAGGTAAAAAATATAAGCAATGCTGCGGTAAACTCAACTAATACTTTGAGCTCCTCTAGGAGGGTTCTAGGAGGGTGGATGAGCCACCCACCATCCTAGAGGAGTAATAATATTTATGTAATAACCCAAGATATATTCTTACAATTAATGCCCGCATTCCGTGGGCATTTTTAATTCGGTCTTCTCAAGGTAGAAAAATGACAATATCAAACACAGGAGTATCAATGGTATCCAGTCTTCCTAAAATGCATCCTGTCAAGGGATTCACCCTGGGCACTACTTGTGCGGGAATAAAAGTGGCAGAGCGAAAAGATGTTGTCGTGATGTCATTTGAAGCCTCTGCCAGCGTGGCAGGTATTTTTACTCAGAATGCTTTTTGTGCTGCTCCCGTTCATGTTGCTAAAGCGCATTTAATGAAAAAATCATCGAGCCCTATACAGCATTTTGTAATAAACACGGGAAATGCTAATGCCGGAACTGGAAAACAGGGTATGAATGATGCTTTGAGTACCTGTTTGCACCTTGGAGAATTGACCGAAACCGGAAGCGAGTCTGTGCTGCCTTTTTCAACTGGAGTGATTGGGGAAGCTTTGCCTGTCGATAAAATTATCCAGGCTTTGCCGGATGCTCTGAGTCATCGGTCTGAAAATGGCTGGCAGGATGCTGCTCAGGGAATTCTGACTACGGATACACGAGCTAAAGGTGCTTCAACTCAGCTGACTCTTAGCGGCCAGCAGATAACAATTACAGGCATATCTAAGGGCTCTGGAATGATTCGTCCGGATATGGCAACCATGTTGGGTTTTGTGGCAACCGATGCATCAATAGATGTTTTATTATTGCAGAAAATACTGAAACACGGGGCGGATCATTCATTTAATCGAATTACTGTTGATGGTGATACTTCAACCAATGATGCCTGTATGCTGGTGGCCACTGGGAAATCAAAGGGACCTCTCATTGATAGTGAAGCGCACCCAGATTATCCTGCACTGCTTAATGCCATTACTGATATTCTTGAACGATTGGCAAAGGCTATTGTTCTGGATGGTGAGGGTGCGACAAAATTAATACACATTAAAGTTAAATCCGGGAAGACAGAACAGGAATGCCGTGATGTCGCCTATACGATTGCACATTCTCCATTGGTCAAAACGGCCTTTTTTGCCAGTGACCCAAACTGGGGACGGATATTGGCTGCAGTGGGACGTTCTGGTATTGATAATATGGATATTGATGCTCTGGAAATTTTTCTGGATGATGTTTGCCTGGTACGCCAGGGTGGGAAAGCTGAGGACTACACAGAAGAGCGTGGTCAGGCAGTTATGAACCAGGATGAAATCACTGTAAGCGTTAATTTACAGCGAGGCAGGTTTGATACTCAGATATGGACCTGTGATCTTTCCTATGACTATGTGAAAATTAATGCCGAATATCGAAGTTAGTTCACATCGACCTAATGAATGTGTTCATGTGGCTGTTGCCGTTATTGTAACAAATGGACATGTTTTAATATCAAAAAGAGCACAGCATGTTCATCAGGGCGGTTTATGGGAATTTCCGGGAGGTAAAGTTGAAGCGGGTGAAACTGTTTCAGAAGCTCTTACTAGAGAAATTAAAGAAGAGCTGGGTATTAATATCAAAGCGAGTCAGCCTCTGATTTCCCTGGAGCACGACTATCCGGATAAGCGTGTTATTTTAGATGTTCTCATGGTAACAGCATTTGAAGGGATTGAATATGAGTGTGATCCGGTTATTAAACAAAAAGGATTAGAAGGCCAGCAGGTTAAATGGGTACTATGGGAACAGCTGAAAAGCTACCCGTTCCCACAAGCTAACCAGGCGATTATCGAAGCACTTATGTTGCCGGAGAAATACCTGATTACCCCCGATTGCGAGCCTGAAAGCAATAAAATTAATCATTTCATCAGACATCTTTCAAGGATTCTTGCCAATTATGAATCAGGCAGAGGGCTGGTTCAGCTGCGTATTAAGTCGCTTAAAGACAGTGCTCTGAATACTTTAATTCAGCAGGTTTGCGACATTGCCAAAAACAATAACTCACGGATTATGCTGAATTCATCACTGTGTTTTATTGATGATTCCGCAAGCCTATCAATGGCTCAATCCCAACTTGTAAATATGACTGCGGGTGTTCATTTAACCAGTGAGCACCTGTACGAGACTTTTCCAGAAAGATTTCGGCAGCAATTTCCAGACAAAAAAATGGCAGCTTCCTGTCATTGCAAAGCAGATATTGATAGAGCCAATGATTTAAAGCTGGATTTTATTGTCATTTCACCTGTACAGCAGACGGCATCCCATCCTGACAGTAAACCACTTGGCTGGGAGCAATTTAGAACACTGACCTCTTTTGCTAAAATGCCGGTTTTTGCCTTGGGTGGAATGAGCCAGAATGATATTGAACAGGCCAAAAATAATGGCGCCCAGGGAATTTCAGCCATTCGCAGCTTGTGGGAAAATTAATGCTCCCAGCGGAAAAAAGAACGCACTTTTGTAAACAAGGACAATTATTTGAATAACAAATACTTTCGCTTGCTGATTATGACTTCTGTCATCATTCTGGCATTAATTTTTGTGCAGGATTTTGGTGATTTTCTGGATGAAAATTCAGATAAAGTCATTCAACTTGGAGTAAATCAACATTGTAATTCTGCAGGCAGTATCTGTAGTGCGTCCATTATAAATGAAGGTGATTTTCAGCGGATTAGCTTTACTGTTAATCGGACAAAAAATTCTGAGTCAAAGTATCCTGTGGCAGTCACTGCGGTTGGTTTCGACTTTGAGGGGATTGAATCAATTTCGGTTTCTTTTGAAATGCAGGGAGAAGACATTGAAGATAATCTGTTACTTTTCTTGCCGGATAAATCACTACAGCAGGTTGTGCCTGAACGCTGGAATGCAATGGCTAAATTACCACAGACATCAGGCGGGCGAACCGACTGGCTGGCTGTCATTCGATTAAAATCCAGTAAAAAAGAATATCGAGCTGCATTCCCTTTTCATTTTTAACTAATTAATAAAACCATCTGAATGTTCATCTGTTATGTCATCAAATGCATTGCTGTCAAATGTGAGATTGTCAGAATTCTCAGAAGCAGAAATGGCTTCGCCCTTAATCCGGTGCTCTTCGCTGGCCCAGGCCCCTAAATCAATTAACTGGCATCGTTCGGAGCAAAAAGGACTCCAGGGTTTTGAATGATAATAATCATGCATTTCTGAGCAAGTTGGGCATTTTACACTGAGTTTTTTCATCGTTCGCCGCTTACAATGCACAGCAGGAAAGTTGAAATTCAATGTCTTCAGTACAGGGTGCTGGACGCTCACCGCTTATCGGCAACATAAAGCGAACGCTAAAACGATGTTTACCGCCACTCATCTCTGCATAATAGCTGGCATCGGCGGGTACAATGACTCGAATCAGCTGAAAAGGAATGTTCGTGTCAAGTGTCTGCTGATAAAAACCCTGTTCTGCTGTGATGGGTGTATTGATAGCACTCTCGCGCAATAAATTGAGAATAACATCAATTGACATGCGATAATTTTCCAGCTGATTCAGCCATGATTCAAGTATTTTGACTCTTTGCTCGGGGAGTTGTTTGAGCCAGAAATGGTAAATGGGAATATCAAAATCACAACTGCCACCAGGGATTGCATCACGTTGGCGGATGAGCTTTAAAAGTTCAATCTTATTTAAATCATGGCCTGAATGATTAGCAGGATTCAGATTTTGTGTATAGGTTTCCAGTTTTTTTAGAGTATCTTCCAAAATTGAAGGATCGACTCCAGGGCTTGAACTGATCGCAATTAAAGCGGAAGTCTGCCGCTCTAATTCCTTAGCCAGCTCAGAACGCAGATCAATACGGCTCATGATATTTAAAATATCAAGAATATGACTGATAGTTGCCCTGCTGTCCCACACGGTATAACCACGCATAGAATATCGAGCTTGCTGAAATAAAAACTCAAGGCGTAGTATGGTTCTAATTCGTTCGTTGAGGGGAAGTTCGTAAATAGTGGAATCTGACACGTTGCTCAATACTTCCTGTTATTATTTTACAGCAATAAAATCCTGTTCATGATATTGTCCAATATCTTGCACACGGTTGCAACAATCATTTGTAGTACTTCATAAATATGTGTACTTTTTCTTTGTTGGAGCATGGGCATCCTGGCCATGCCAATAAGTTTTATGACAGACCATATTACAGAAGTGACTGATAATACTGGAGCAGAGAGTTAACTTTTGCCTGAAGTTCTAAGAATGTGCCTGAATTATCGATAATATCATCAGCCTGATCAAGTCTGACCTGTCGGTTTGCCTGTGAACTGATTATTTTTTTTATTAAATCGGGTGAACAGCTGTCTCTTTTGGAACTGCGTTCAATTTGAATATCAACTGGGACATCGATAACCAGAATGCGATCAAACTTATGCTCAGCCTGTGTTTCAAAAAGCAGAGGAATGGCAATAATTGCAATATCCGGGGTGTTTTGACTGAGCAGAGAGAAAATTTGCTCGTATACCATTGGATGTAAAAGTGCTTCGAGCTGTTTTTTTTGGGGGGGTGATGAAAATATAAGCGAACGGAGCTGGGATCGATTTAAATACCCATCTGTATCAAAGACATCAGCACCAAATAATTGATGAACTTCAAATAAGGCCTTTGTTCTAACCTTTCCATTTGTTAACGATCCTGCCAAAAGCTCACGAGCAATCATGTCAGCATCAATGATTTGCAGAGAATGTTCAAAGTCCGGTTTTGTTGCTAGCTGTTGAAACAAGTCAGTGACGGCAGTTTTACCACTCCCAATCCCTCCAGTCAGAGCAATTGTCAGCATTACAACCCTGAAATATTCAAGTAAAACTTCTGAATGGAATCACCCCATAACAGACTGATAAATCCTGCTGATGCAAGGTATGGACCAAAAGGAATTGGAATGCTTTTATCGCGTCCCATAAAGACGATGAGTGAAATACCGACAAATGCCCCCACGACTGCTGAAAGCAGCAGGATCAGAGGCAGTGCCTGCCAGCCCAGCCAGGCGCCTAAAACTGCCAGTAATTTAAAATCACCATAACCCATACCTTCCTTGCCTGTGGCCAGTTTAAATAGTTGATAGACGCTCCAGAGTGCCATATAACCTGCCATAGCTCCAATCACACTGGTTGTAAGTGGGATTGAGGAGATTTGTAATAAACTCATCAGAAGGCCAAGCCACAATAAGGGCAAAGTCATATTATCAGGCAATAATTGTGTGTCAAAATCAATCATCGTCAGGGCGATAAGTGTCCAGGTCAAAAAGAGTGCGGCTAAAGTAAACCATTGCACACCAAAGTAATAAGCGACTAAAGTAGAAAGCAATGCTGTTGTCAGCTCTATAATAGGGTAGCGAATTGAAATACTTGACTGGCACTCAGAACACTTTCCTCTTAAAAAAAGCCATGAGAGCACAGGAATATTTTCCAATGCTGTGATTTGATGACCACAAGAAGGACAGCGAGAACGTGGCACTGAAAGGTTAAAAGACTCTTCCTCAGAACTTACTTCAGAAATCGCTTGTGTCTGCTTCCCGGTGTCAGATTCATCAGCCAGAAAGGCAACACAATCCGTTTTCCATTCACGTTTAAGCATGATGGGAATGCGATATATGACTACATTTAGAAAGCTCCCCACCAGTAAGCTAAGTATAAAAACTGAAAAAAGAAAAAAAACAAGGTTTGTTTTAAAATATAAAATAATGTCCATAGGGTTTTAGCCGATAACTTTGCCCATCTGGAAGATTGGTAGATACATTGCGACCACAATACCACCAATAATGATACCTAAGACTGACATAATTATAGGTTCCATCAAACTGGTTAAACTATCAACCAGATTGTCAACCTCAGCCTCATAAAAATCAGCCACTTTACCCAGCATGGTGTCAAGTGAACCAGACTCCTCGCCAATCATGGTCATTTGAATCACCATATTAGGAAATATGTTGGTATTAGTCATGGCCTTATATAATTGAGTGCCCGTTGAAACTTCCTGTTGAATTTGCTCCACCGCTTTTTGAAAAACAATATTTCCGACTGCACCTGAAACAGAAGTTAACGCTTCTACTAATGGTGTGCCTGCTGCAAACATGGTTTGTAAGGTGCGGGCATAACGGGCAATAGCGGCTTTTTCCATAATGGGTCCGATAATGGCGACTTTAAGCATCACTCTATCAACAGTTTCACGCATTTTTTTAGAGCGTTTATGAAAGTAAGAAAAGGTTAAGATTGCTCCTCCTATTGCACCAATAAGTGCCCACCACCATTCCTGTAAAAATTTTGATAAATTGACTACAAACTGAGTGGGAGCAGGCAGATCAGCACCAAAGCTTTTAAACATACCGTCAAATACAGGTATCACAAAAATTAACAAAATACTGACAACGATAATAGCAATAACGATTACAGCAATAGGATAGCCCATGGCTTTTTTAATTTTTGCCTTAAGTGCTTCTGATTTTTCCTTATAAGTGGCAACCTTATCTAAAATACCATCCAGAATACCGGCATGTTCGCCAGCTTGTACTAGATTGCAGTACAAATCATCAAAAAGCAGGGGGTACTTTCTCAAAGCTTCTGTTAATGAGCTACCGCCTTCAACTTCAGCTTTAAGACCTAGAATCATTTCCTGCATTGCCAGGTTTTCATGGCCATTGCCGACAATTTCAAATGATTGTACCAACGGTACACCTGCTTTCATCATAGTGGCCAGCTGCCGGGAAAAAATGGCGATATCCAGTGCTGTAATGGCTTTTCTTCTTGGTCCGCCAAGCCCAAACAGCGGCTTTGGCTTGGGTTTCATTTTAAGAACATTAATCCCTTCACGCCGGAGTTGTGCCTTGGCTAAAGCAGAATTTTTAGCCTGAATCTCACCTTTTTTCCGGTTCCCATTTCTATCGGCACCTTCCCAAACAAAAAGTGGAGCTGATTTTTCTTTCGTCGCCATTGCTAATCCTTAATTATCAATTTTTTATTATTAGAGGTACTTATCATTGCTTTTTGTTTCTCCCTTTCAAACCAAAATATGGAGCCCTGAGGCGAAGGGGAATTGAGATGAGGTTGCCTTTATACCTACGTATTATGCTAGTCCTTAGTAACCCTGTTAACTTCTTCAAGACTGGTAATACCATGCATTACTTTTCTTAGTCCTGATTTTCTAAGATCTGGGATCCCTTCTTCTTTTGCCTGATTTGCTAAATTCAATGCATTACCCCCTTCCATAATAATACGACCCATTTCTTCTGATATTTTCATCACCTGATAGATTCCTACCCGTCCTTTATATCCTGCATTGCAGCTTGCACAGCCAACAGGCTTATAGACAGTAAAGCTAGAAGCAAGGTCTTCATCTGTAAAGCCTTCTTCCAATAAGGCCTCTTTTGGGACATCATGGGCAGTTTTACAGTTTTCACATAAGCGTCGTGCAAGGCGCTGAGCAATAATAAGGCTCACAGCTGAAGCAATGTTGTAAGGAGGAACACCCATATTCATTAAGCGGCCAAGTGTCTGCGGGGCATCATTTGTATGCAGAGTAGAAAGCACCATATGGCCAGTTTGGGCAGCCTTAATTGCAATTTCGGCTGTTTCTAAGTCACGTATTTCCCCGACCATAACAATGTCAGGATCCTGACGCAAGAATGAGCGAAGTGCGGCTGCAAAGGTCAGACCAGTTTTAGGATTGACGTTAACCTGGTTTACACCAGGTAAATTAATTTCTGCTGGATCTTCAGCCGTTGATATATTGACCCCTTCAGTATTAAGAATGTTTAAACCAGTATAGAGTGAAACAGTTTTTCCAGAGCCTGTCGGGCCTGTGACCAGAATCATGCCCTGAGGTTTTGCCAGGGCATCCATATAGAGATCTTTTTGAAAGCTTTCATAACCGAGTGCATCAATCCCTAATTGTGCACTGGTTGGATCCAAAATTCGTAAGACTGCTTTTTCACCAAAAAGAGTAGGGCAGGTACTTACTCGAAAATCAATGGCTCGATTTTTAGATATTTTCATGCGCATTCGACCATCCTGGGGGATGCGTCGTTCTGAAATATCAAGCCGGGATAACACTTTAATTCGTGCCAGTATCCGCGGGGTGAGAGAAACCGGTGGTTTAGCAACCTCTTCAAGGATACCATCCATTCTTAAACGTACCCGAAAGAATTTCTCATAAGGCTCAAAATGAATATCAGATGCCCCTTTTTTAATGGCATCTAATAGAATTTTATTAACAAATTTGACAACCGGGGCATCATCTTGTCCGCTGCCACCATCTTCCTCTTCCTTTTCGGCATCTTCATAGTCAAGACCTTCAAGATCATCATCATCAAAGTCAGACATATCCATGCTGTCGTCTGCCTCTGCGAGTGCTTTTTCAATGGCAGACTCGAGCTTGTCTGCTTCAACAAGAATAGCCTCAGTGCTCAAACCGGATTGAAATTTAATTTCATCCAGTGCGGCAATATTAGTCGGGTCAGCTACCGCAACAAATAAACGAGCCCCTCGTTTAAAAAGCGGGAGGGCATGATGTTTGTTGATCAGGTTTTCTTTAATAACTGCAATTGTTTCTTTTTCAAATTCCACCGTGCTGATATCAAGCAGTGGGGTACCGAATTCAGTTGAGGCAAGCGTTGCGATATCAATGGGTTTAACGATATTTTTTTTAGTTACGTACTGGACAAAGGGTAATTTGTCTTTGGTTGCCTGAGCTAATGCACTGATTGCATCCTCTTCACTGAGGAAACTCTGCATGACAAGTTGTCGGGCCAGGCCGGTTAACTGAGATGATTGTTGTGCTAATGCCATAATTGCCTAATAGTTAACTCTATTTGATGAAAGAAGTTTAAGAAGATTGACATACTCTACTAATACATTCTAGTACGAACTTTAATTATAGCCAAAAAATTATTGTTTTTTCTCAATAAATTATTAAAAATGAGAGTTGTTTCAATAAATCAATGGTTATTTGTCTATAATTTAAATAGTACAGAGATACTCTCACTAAAAATAGGTACAAAAAATCAAGATGTGGTGAAAATGAGTAATACAGCTATAAAATTAGTAGTATATGAAGATATACTCCAATTACCAGAGCACATTATTGGAGAAATCATTAATGGTCGTATTGAAACCCATCCCAGGCCCGCTTCCAAACATGCTTTAGCCCCCGATTTAGCTGGCTGGAAAAAAATGCCGATCTATGCCCATCAGGGTGTCAGCCATTTCTGGTTATTCGATCCTCAGCTTCAAACCCTGGAAGTTTATGAGTTCTATAAGGAACAATGGATTTTATTAGAAACAATTGATAATGATAAACAAGTATCAATTGCACCTTTTCAGGAAATCAGTTTCTCTCTTTCAAGTTTATGGAGTGAGTGACATGATGGGCGATCACTAAACTGACCCATGTGATGTTAATAGTGTTTTACTAAAAGTTAAAGTTTGAGTAATAAGTGACACTTTGTCATTTATTGACAAAGATAGACTTATTTATTAAGCTAATTTTCATTCTGACAATTTTTTTGGTCTGGCGGTGAAAGCTTGTTAACCGAATGAATTATAAAGTTTATTTATTTGTGGGTAAAAAAGAAACTTATAAATTGTTTTTCTGGCATGGAAGATGCTTTAATTAATTCAAGCATGTAATATTTAACTATTTACATTGAAATAAACTAAAAGGAACTATCATGAAAAAACAACAATCAGGTTTTACACTTATCGAATTAATGATCGTGGTCGCAATTATCGGTATTTTAGCCGCAGTTGCTCTACCTGCTTATCAAGAATATGTTGCTGAGTCTCATGGTGCGGCTGCAATGAAAGGCACTGCATCCCTTGCTAGTAAAGCGGCTGCCTGTACGCAGACCAGTATTGGTTGTGGTACCTTAACTAATGAACTAGGTGCTGCTGGTTATAGTGGTACTATTGCCGCTGGAACTGGTGGTAGTTATGCTTTTGGTGATAGTGACTGTATTGTCACAGCAACCGTGCCTAATACAGGAGCAGTCACTTATGCTTCAACTACGAACGGTGGTGCTGCTACTGCTACACAGTGTCAGTCAGGTGCTGGCTTATAATTAAGCGCTCACTTTAATTAGTTTTATCAAAAACAGCCCAGAAGCAGTATAAAAACTGCATCTGGGTTTTTTGTGTTACTGTGTTTGTTGATTGCTAAAGGTTTGTTGTCAGCAACCTTAGACAGACAGCACCAGCTCCTTTCAATAATAAATACATGCGATTCACTTCTTGCCCTATATAAATGGCCATTCACAATTTAGGCTCACAACCATGACTTACCTGCTTCAAGATAACCGTCGTTACCTGCTCTTTGTTGGCATCGTTATGATGATATTCACTTATATCCTGGCTGTGTTTTACTCGATAAGAATACCCTTTGCATGGGATTCCTGGTGGCATTTGCAAATGGGACGAGATTATTTGCAATCAGACCTCTCTCCCTGGGTTGATCACTACAGTTTTACTCATAATGGTGAGAACATTAGTAACATACCCTGGATGTTTCAAATAGGTCTGGCGACAGCGGTTGCCTATTTTGGTGAATATTGGGGCTTTGCTGTTATTAAAATTCTTTATGTATCCATTTTCTTTAGCCTCCTATGGTTTTATTTTAGCTCGCTTAAAATTTCATGGTGGGTCATTATCCTTTTTATGCCCGTGTTGCTCTATTTTGTCTTATTGCGTGATATCGTCCGGCCTGAACTGGTTTCTATTATTTTAAGTCTTGCCAGCTTAATTCTTTTTTTTCAAACTAAAAACAACTTTAGTCATAAAAATTGTTTTTTTATTTTGTTGTTATTGGCTTTTTGGTCAAATTACCATACGCCCATATTCGGTTATGTGATTATCGGAGGGCTTTTTTTTGATAAGGGTATACAAAAACTTATTTTCAAAGAAACAGATATTCGCTGGCCAAAGCTTGTTGGTTGGGGAGTGATATTATTATTGGCAGGTTTTGATTTATCAACAGGCAGCTATTTTTTGCTTGATGTATTAACATTAGGTGGTGCTGACTGGTCACTTTATATTGGTGAATGGCAAGACCCTACTATTATTTACATACAAAATAATACCATTCTATTATCATGGATACTCTCATTTTATACCTTAATTTTGGCTTTGTTTCATCGTCAATACGGTCTTGCTTTTATTGCTGTGATTTTTGGCTATGTGTCACTTTCTATGGCAAGGTTGGTGCCTATTGCAGCAATCATTAATGTTTCTATGCTAATGTATCTTATTTCAACGACAGATATCCCAAAATTAAAGTCTACACTTCGACCCTTCATCTGGTATCTGCTCTTAGTCACCACTCTCCTTATACCTGCTCTTGCTATTAAAGAAAATTATAAAATTCTTAAACCCGTATACGATGAGCGTAGTGAGATTGGCCAAATTCCAGACTATCGGTATCCAGTCCAGGTGGTGAATTACTTAAATCAACTGGATGGGGGGAAAGTTTTTAATCCTTATGGTTATGGTGGTTTTTTAATTGCTAATTTATCACCCAATTACAAAATCTATATTGATGGCCGCACCAATATACTCTACCCGTTTGAATTTATGAAACGATATAATGAGGCTTTACGTAGTGTTACTAAAATGCAAGCCGAAATAGAAAAATATAACATCAATTATTTGTTAATAAAAAACAGACCAGAGCAGTATAGTCGTTTTCAAGGAAAAGTTGGATTAAAACTGGACTATGCTGATAATGACAATATGCTTTTTGTTCGGGATAAAACACCTAATTTCCCCCAAACCGCCAAGTTAGCGGTGTATCCCATGTGTTGGCAAGGTGGATTTCAGCAGCAATTGCAAAATGAGTCAGCTCAGGCTAAAAAAATAACTTTAATGCCGACTGATGTTGCCCATTTGTTAACGTTTTATAATGGTTATTTTATGGCAAGTAATAAAGAGCTATTTCTCAATAATATAAAAAAAGATGCCGTGAATGTTGTCAAACGAGTCGCAGGCTATCGTGCCTATGATCTAGGGTATTGGGATGTTGCGGAAAGCTTGTTTTCAACAATATCGAGAAAAAAAGCTTATGATGTTTGGATGCTTGGCGTAATAAAAGCCAAAAAAGGAGATTTTGTTACTGCAGAACAAACGCTGGCACAATTTTATGCAGTTAGGACAAACAATGGACAGGATACATTAAAACCTGCTTTTGATCGGGTCGCTCTCTATCAAGTGATTATGGCGATTAGAGACCAAGACCAGGGAACGATTTTTAAGCCTGAGGACGTTGAGCGTTTTAAGGAGCGTTTGCAACAAGATAAACTGTATCATTATTACCCGCTTAATACATTAATTCCCTATCGTAAACAATGTAAAAAGCTAATGGAGTAGTAGTGGTGTGAGTAAAATAAACAATCAATCCTTTATTTTAACCGCACTGGTTTTTCTATTTTGTTACATTAGTTTGTTCATCTTTTCTTTACGTCCACCATTAGTTTTTGACAGCTTTTGGCATTTGCAATTGGGGAATGATTTCTTGAATCAGGGCTTGTCACCCTGGATTGATCATTATAGTTTCACTCATTATGGTCAGCCAGTGAGCTCCGTTCCTATTATTTTTCAGGTGCTGCTTGCATGGGTGGTATCTGTTTTTGGTGAGAATAATGGTTTTGTTTTCTTTAAACAGTTTTATGTTTTATTGTTATTATTTTTTATCCATGTCTACTTTAGGCAAATAAAAGCCTCCTGGTTTGTTATTTTTCTTATTTTGCCATTTTTAACTTATTTTATTCAAATGCGGTTAATCATAAGACCTGATATATTATCCAATATACTCATCATTATTAGTCTTTCTTTATATCTAAAAGCAAGAGATTCCTTTGCCAATAAAGAGCTTATTGCCACCAGTTTGTTATTGCTTTTTTGGGTAAATTACCACTCCCCGGTTTTTGGTTATGTGATTGTGTTTGCTCTTTTTTTAGACAGAGCGATTGCTAAAGTCATCAATAAAGATGAAAGTTATTCTTGGAAAACATGGTTTTTGTGGGGAGGAGGGATCTTTTTTATTGGTTTTGTTAACCCGACCTTTGAACATTTTTTTATTGCTTTGTTTTTTTCGTCAGATAATTGGAAAGGTTATATTAGTGAATACCAGAATTCTATGGATGTATATTCTACTAATAAAATCGTCTTTTTATTGTGGGGTTTATCGGTTTATTTATCGATTTGGTCTTTGATAAAAAAACAATATGGCTTTGCATTTGTGACTATTTTTTTAGGTGTTTGTTCCTATTATATAGCACGTATAATCACGCCAGTAGCTATTGTCAATTTTTGTGTTCTGGCTTTTTTTCTAAGTCAAATCACGCCTAAAAAAGTTGCTTCTATGCGATTAAGTTCGCTAGTAAAAACAATGGTTATTACTGTTGCCATTAGCCTATCATTGTTAGCTTATTATCATGCCATCAGAGATGCTCGTTTTGTCTTACAGACAATGGATAACAACTCAAACAAGCGGTATCCTATTCAGCTTTCAGACTATTTGAAAAACTATCATGACGGTGGGAATATTTTAAATAGTCTTACAATGGGAGGGTATCTGATCCATAAGTTGTCGCCTGATTTTAAAGTGCATATTGATGGCCGCACCAATATTTTATACTCTCTTGATTATTATAAACATCATCGAAAAGTTTATAACAACTCTACAATACTTAGTCAGGAGGTTGAGCACTATAATATTCAATATCTAGTGTATCGCTCCTCTATAGCGGCACTTAATTTTTCAAAAACGATTAAAAACAGAACTCTTAACTTTGCTGATGATGGTTTTTTGCTATTTGCCAAAAGTAATACCCCTATTGCCTTTCCTATTGCAAGCAAATTAACCATCCTCCCTATGTGTTGGAGTGACCAATTAATGGTGCCGATACAAAAAGAAATCGAGTTATCAAATAAGTTGTTTGCAAATAAGTCTTATACGGTAAAGCAATTGTTATTAGCTATTGATAATTACCGATTAAATGGAAAAAATTCTACTTTTTTTAATACGCTTGATGAAAAATCACTTTCCTCTGATATTGTTCGTCGCTTAATGGGGTATTTAGCTTTACACGACTTAAATTATTTAAGTGCTTATCATCTTTTTGGTGGGATTAAAGATTCGTACACTTATGATACGCTTATGTTTGCTTATTCTATGGCAAAACTAAAGAAAGGAAAAGATGTAGAAATCCTGCTATTAAATTTTATAGATAGAAAAACTCAATTAAAGAATGACCCCTTATCACTGTATGACATTGCTGTTATAGTAGAAATCCTTGAACTTTTTCAAAAAGATAATAAGCTTGAAAAATTTTCACTTAAGGATATAGAGATATTTAAAAATAAACTTAAAAAAGAAAAATTTAATAATGACTTACCTTTAACAACATTTATGCCTAATCAAGATGCCTGTAAAGTTTTTTTTGGGTTATGAAGAATTGAGTGTGTTAAATTCCAGCATTGAACCCAACTAAGTTTTTTCCAAGTCTGATATGAAAGTGTTTATGGGGTTATAAACCCGCCCCGGATTGGCATTGAGGTGTAGTAGCTCCAGAGCCACTAGAGGCCGCACCATAAGTAATCAAACCTACAGCAGGCACAGTAGCAGTTGCAATGCAATCACCATCATTATAGGTTATAGTTCCACCGACCTGATAGGTTATAGTGCCGCCATAACCAGTTGAACCCATTTCTGCTGCTAAAGTTGTACAACCGATATTAATTTGTGTACAAGTGGCCGCCTTAGCCGAAACTGTTGCAACACCCTTCATTGCTGCAGCACCATGTGACTCTGCAATATATTCTTGATATGCAGGCAGTGCAACAGCCGCCAAAATACCAATAATTGCAACCACAATCATTAGCTCGATAAGTGTAAAACCAGATTGTTTTTTTTTCATTAGAGCTTCCTTTTGTAATTATGTTTTGTATAAAACATAATAAAACTAAATTCTATGTAGTTATGAAGCAATGCACATGCCAATTATTTGTGTTACCTTGATATGTTTGTGGGTATTCTTACCTAAAACAACTTAAGTGACTGATAAATATCAATAAATCTTGTTCTTGTATGCTTTTGCTTGTCACAATTGTTCCTGAAATGATTAGGCATAAAGCGAAAATTTTCTGCCAGCTTATGGGATCATTGAGTAAAAAATAGATAATATAATGACAATATGTTAATTAGAGACACTATTTTATAACAAGTATGAATAGTGGTTATAAGAAAATCAGTTAAAACTCGTAAGTTATTTCCAAGTGATGATGCGGCATTGAAAGTAGTTTATTTGGCCATTACAGCAGCCCCTAAAAAATGGACAATGCCGATTCATAATTGGAAACCAGCATTAAATCGTTTTATAAGTGTATATCCTGACACAGGGGGAGAATTGGCGTTCATGATGGAGCAGAATCAGTGTTCACCATCAGCAGAATACGCAATAATCGAAAATGAGGAACAGATAGCTCCTCACATTTAAGAACGGGCAGTTACACAGTTTGTTTTACAGCCTCTTTTATTTTAGTATTTTAATTATTTTATCTTATAAATAATATATTCATTATTGCTAAAAATTTTATCTCCAAGAGCTTCTTCGTTAAAATTCCCTTGTAGTTTTTTCGTCGTAATAAAATAATCAATGTTATATTTTTTTATTATTTCTTTACGGCTTCCTATAAAATTTTTATCATAAAAATTAATTATATCTCTATAGCGCTCATCAATAATATGCTTAGATGCGATCTGTTCTGTGAAAACCATGTAAACGGTCATAGGGCTACTTCTTCCAGATAAATGTGAAACAAGTGATGGGGCATAATAAAGTGGTTCAAGTATTATTGATTTGTTGAAAGTATTCTGTTGTATGAATTGAGATAAATTGATTTGCTGTGGTGAAATATGAAGATACTTATTCTTATTTCTATAATCAGAAAGAAATAAGAATGTTCCTGTAAAGGAAAAAATGATAACTAATATGCTTAATACCCTTCTTCTTTTTTTGTTTTTAATTGATACTAGTAAGCTTATAATAAAAAAATTGGCTATATATATTGATTGAATAGCGAACCATCCGCCATTATTAATCTTGCTTATATTTGAGCCAATAAATATAAATTCTGAAAGAAAAAAACCAGAGATAATAAATGTCAAAAGAAAGATGATTATAGGCTGGTTAGTCCTTCTTTTAAAAAAGTCAAGTACATATTTTATAAAAACAATTCTTACTCCAAAACTACCAACTATATAAAATAATAAAGCTAATAGAAAAAATATAACCCATAGTACGGGCTGGTTTATTATCAATATGTCGAGGTTTATGTTTAAGCGTTCTAATGTTAAAAAAAAGCTGTTAAATGGATCAATTTTAATTAGTTGAATAGATTCTGTTGGAGAGGGTCTGATGATATATTCTATTGTTATAAATATAGATGACAATAAAAGTGTAAGTCCAATTTTCCAGCAGTGTTGACACTCTTTCATAACGAACATAATAAACAAAGATATTATTGATGCTCCAATAATATGAGGTCCAATTGAGCCTTTTATGCTAAATGAAACAACAACAAATAGAGTAAAAAGGAGTAGATTTTGCCACTTATTATTCCTAAAAAAACGATCAAACATAATAATGGCTCCAAACAAAAAGGGAATGCCTGGAAGGATTCCGTTTAGAGTGAAAATACTCCAGGTAAGAGTTCTAAAGACTGAAGGGTTTGCAGAATTTTCTGTAAACTCTAAAATGTTGGCAATAAATGATAAATCTTCTGCAAATAAAGTAAAACCAAATAAAATACTAAATAAAATATTTCGAGTGATTTGATAGAAAAATATGGCAGATACTGAAATGAGGAGAATAAAATATAGGAGAGGTAAAAAATAGTAAGTCATCAACAATGAATTGATTCCAGTATATCGACATAACATCTCTGCCAATAAGTGCATGCCAAAGTGATATGAAAAATTATAACCACTTAGATATGGAAAGTCGGGTGTCAGCGTTGTTTTTAAAGCATTAATAATACCAAAGTGATAAATTGACTCTGAAGTAGGATCATTTCTTAACAAATAACCTTCATTATTGAGCAATATGATTAAATCTCCAAAATGACTAAAATTGAGTAAAACTAGTACTAAACAACATATTATTAGCCCTAACCACCAGGCTTTATCAAGGTGATAATTCTTTATGCTTGTAAATTGTTCATATGCTTTTTTATTTTTGACAACAAAGAAAACTAAAGAAAGTACAGATAGTAAAATAAACAACCACATTTGGTCTGCTTTTCTTATTAAGGGATATGAAATCGTTGTTACAGCTACACCTGTTAATAGAGAAAGAATAGTATAAGAAACTGGGTTGTTATCCCAGTGGCATAATTTTAAGATGCTATAACCGGGTAGATAGATAAAAAAGAAAATAGCAGCATAAAACTTTAAGCAATCAACTAATGGAACAAAATGAATCAAAGACATAAATACAGTGATGACTACTAGTATAATTACAACCATCACAAACATTGATGTATTTGATATAATATTAATTTTACCCATTACCATATATTGTCTTCAGTCATATTTAGAGTAAGAGTGACTATAGCTTTAGAATATCTCATAGATTGGAGTTTAAGATAGCCTTCTGGATAAATGCTTTTTATGTGAAAATAGGTCCACCCCTATATCAGAGGTGAGAATATGATTTCGCTGTTAGCGATAGCAGTGAGATTAAAATTATTTACTTATGGTTTTATTTAAATATTGATGTTCTAATTCTAGTAAGTTTTTACTCCTGGTTTTTATTTTTTTTGCCGGGATTCCTACATAAATACTCCAAGGTAATGTGTTAAATAATACCAGTGACATTGCGCCAATGGATGTTCCCTCGGCTAAAATAACCCCCGGCATAATAATTGAACCTGCACCGATAATTGAATTTTTTTTTATTATAACTTCTTTTTTAAACTCATTTTTAAATTCTTTTGGTATTGTAGAATTGGTCATAGTAATACCAGAATAATCATCAGATTGTGTGAAAATCTGTGAATGATATGCAATTGTAGTAAAATCCTCAAAAACTATTCCTTTATCGCCACCAGCAATTAAGCATTGAGGTGTAATATGTACATTTCTTCCAATTGTTAATTTTCCAGAAATTACGCAAAAATCATCAATTCTAGAATTGTCACCTATTTCAATTTTATCGTAATCATAAATGCTGGCCTTTGTACTTATTTTTAGGTTGTTGCCCAAGGATTTAAAATTTAACTTTTTTAATTCATTATTTGTGTAATAAGCCATTTTAGGGATCCTTATCAAAAGTTGTTTCTGATATGAGATATAGAGGTCTGTTTTTTGCCTCGTCAAATATTTTTCCAATATAGAGACCTATGATTCCCATGTTTGCAAATATTAATCCTCCAATAAAATAAATTGAAACCATTACAGATGTCCAACCTTCTACTGGTATTCCATGAATAAAGTAGCGAAGAATCAAAAATAGAGTATAAAATAAAGATAGTAATGAAATTAAAAAACCAAATTTAATGGATAAGCGTAAAGGCTTGTTTGATTGTGAAACTATACCATCAATGGCCAAATTGATTAATTTTTTTAATGTATAAGTTGTATTTCCTTGCTCACGAGCTGCATGCTCAATATTTATTTCAGTTCGTTTGAATCCAACCCAATTGATAAAAAGTGGATAAGAGCGATTTTGTTCTTTTAATTTTATTAATTGTGCAAGAACATTAGATGATATGATACTAAAATTAGCAATACTATTATCAACATTGCTTTCTGTAAAATAATTATATACTTTATAGTACACTGTTGACCCTAGTCGTTTGAAAAAGGAGTCTTGTCGTTGATATCGCCTTCCAAAAACAATATTAAATCCTTCCTGTGCTTTTTCGTAAAGTTTTACAATCTCTTCAGGCTGATCTTGCAGGTCACAATCCATAACAACGATCCAATCTCCATGAGCATGATTAAGTCCGGCTGTAATTGCATAATGCTGACCGAAATTTCTTGAAAGGCTGATCCCCTTTACTCTATCATCTTTTTTTGCTAAAGATTGAATTAACATCCATGAATTATCTGGGCTTGAATCATTCACCATGATAATTTCAAAATCTTGTGTGATGCTGGATAGTGAATTTTCCAAACGTTGATAAAGCATGTCTAAACACTTGCAACACCCATAAACTGGGATTACAACCGAAATGTGTATATGGGACATTATTTAACCTCAAATGGTGTTAGTATGCACAAATAATACGTTTGGGTTGATATTTATTGATGCCTCCAAGCATGGTTTAATTATAGGCAATGTATCAATAAAGTAATCAGCTGAACTATCTATTTTTAGTTGGGCTTCATAGGTAGGCACTTAAGAAAAACATCGTTATTTTTCATATAAATAGCACCTGATTTATTATCACATTTGAGCATAAAATTCTGGCTCCAATGCATACTGTAAAATGCCTGATTGTCGATCACGTTTAGGGTGTGCACGTTGGGCTTTTTCTTTTAAATAGTCACAAGCTTCAGTAATTTGGTTCACTAAACCTTTTCTTCGTTGCTGCACAATGGCTTCTAGTAAGCCATACCACCAGTTGACCGACAATCATTGTCGACATTTTAACTTTAAATGTCAGTCCAATACAACCCGCCACAAATCGTTTCAATGTCGTTGAAATCAAACTGGCCCAAATAAGTGATTCCTGTAAGCTTGCACTTTGTGTATTAAATCCATGCAAATTATTATGGGATTTACATTCTTTAAAAAGAATTTCAACTTGCCAGCGCATGCAGTATATATTACTGATATCCTGTATTGAAAACTCATCTCGCTTTAAGTTCGTGATGAGATAGGTATGTCGCTTCTCTTTTAAACTCCAATAGGCAACCAGTCTGACAATTTCACCGTTGATTTCAACGCCCATATCAACTGCTTGTCTTTTGGGTAGTCGATTCTGTAAGACTGAGAGCTTAGGTGATTTTTTATTAATCAGTTGTTGACCATCTTGTCGAACAGCACTATGGATCAACACGCGTTTTAAGCCTTTCACTCTTAAAACATAATAATCACCAGCCTTATCCAGTTCCAATATAAAATCAGCGGAATAATAACCTCGGTCAGCCAGAAATAAATTACCTTTCAGTTCCATAACTGTTGGCATCTCACCTCGCTCTGAAAAAGTATCAGGGGTTAGACTTGCGCTTTCAAAACCACCATTTGATTAAAATATCTTAGAATATCAGATAAATAATCAGCCTGTTTATCTCCCAATGCACATATCATGGCTGTAACTAATTGAAAGGCAGTTATATTTCTTTCTCGCTGAGTAAATTGTGTTTCTTTTCCCAGCTTATTTAATTTCTTTTCACTTAGAATTAGTTTTAGCTTTTTTGTGAATATGCTAATGTTCATTTTGAAGTCTTTTTTTTGAAAAAATAATTGTGTAGGAACAACTATTTGATCATGAAAACGGCTTCATTTCAACTTTTAAAGATCCTCCCTATGAGTTGGGCTTAGACGTATATCACATCCGTGAATGGACAAAATTATAATAACTACTATATTATAGCTTATATTTACAAATTAATTATATAGTTTAAATTTCTTCAACTGAGAGTGAAAAATTTTTTAATCTGGGTGGGTTAAATTCCCCGCTTTCACAAAGTGAAAGTCGAGCATAAGCGAGAGGGCTTGCCCCGGGGATGTTTATTCAATGGCAAAAAAATAAATGGGTTATTTATATATTTTTGGAACTGTGCTTTTTACTGTGTATGGTCAGCTTATTCTAAAGTGGAGAATTGTGAAATATGGCGCTCTGCCTGAAGAATTTAGCGAAAAGTTGATTTTTTTATTTAAGTTCTTATATGATCCGTATATCTTCAGTGGTTTTTTTGCTGCGTTTATAGCTTCTTTTTTTTGGATGGCAGCGATGACAAAATTTGATGTTAGCCATGCATATCCCATTATTGTTGGGGGGCTTGCTGTTCTTACAAGTGTTTTTGCAATTGTTTTTTTGAAAGAACCCTTTACTTTTTTAAAAATGGGGGGGCTGTTGTTGATAGTAGTAGGTGTATTTGTTTTAAGTAAGGGCTCGTAATTACTGGTGAAAAAGTATAAAGATAAAAATGGCATTATAATTATTCATGATGATATTGATGAAAATCATACAGATTATAATTCTCAAGGGTTAGATAAGTTGTTCAAGGCAGAAGAACAGCATTTTTGGTTTATTTCTAGAAAAGAATTTATTTTTCAACAAATGAAGAGTGTTATTGATTCATCATCAAAAATTATTGAAATTGGGGCGGGTACAGGAAATGTCTCAAGATATCTTAAATTTAAAGGTTATTCTGATATTGCTGTTGGTGAAATGCACCACATAGGCCTAAAATATGCAAAATCATATGGTATAGATGAATGTTATCAATTTGACTTATTAAGAACTCCTTTTGAGAATGTATTTGATGGGGTTTGTCTGTTTGATGTTTTAGAGCATATTGAGGACAATGAATTAGTCTTAAAAAATATTTATAAAATGTTAAAAATAAATGGTCATGTTATTCTTACAGTACCTGCACATCAGTGGCTTTGGTGCCGCGATGATGCGATTGCTGGACATAAATATAGATATACAAAAAAAGACCTTATATTAAAGTTAAAACATGCAGGGTTCGATATTGATGTTTCAACTTATTTCTTTATGAGTATAGTTCCTTTGTTGTTCTTGAGAAGGTTGATCTTTAGAGATACTAAATGTAGTGTGGAACTACATGAATATAATCATGACATATCAATAAATCCATTTCTTAGTAACATTCTTCTCTATTTGTCCAGACTTGAAAATAAATTTAACAAATATTTACCTAATTTATTCGGTGGCAGTTTATTAGTAATTGCAAGGAAGAAATAAGTTTTTTAAATTTCGGGTATTCGTAAAACCTTGTAGAAATATCATTTTCTTAACTTTTCCATCATATGTAGAATTTCTGTTCCAAGATTCAGCTCAGGTTCGTCAATGAGCAA
>JADGEM010000074.1 GCA_016744375.1 Gammaproteobacteria bacterium | reverse complement strand
GAGGTCTATCTTAACCCTGAAAAACAAAAGGTAGATGAAAAGGAAAACAAGGCGGCATAAATTTTAACTTTAGGCGACAACTAGCTTGAAATCCGCCGTACCCGATTTCTGCGTTATTTTCGTACTCAAATGGTCACATATACATATATGCTCACACAACGCCTGTGGCGCCCATAAAGGGCCGTGCGAAAATGCCTTGAACTCGGGCAAAATCTAAACACGCTGAGTAGTTACATTATTTTTTGGTAAAAGTAACTTTTATTATTTTTTTTTCAAGCTATTTAAATATTTATTTGAAATATTAGGTGCTTATTTGATACTTATGCTCGAAATGCCTTTAATTTCACATTTTTTCCCTGCCAGTTTATTGGCGAATTTCAGGCATTTTTTTAGAGAATGCTGTCTAATTTGCTGATCAATGATGCCTGCATTAAAGACATCTCCTGCTGCAAGCGTGTCGACTGCGGCAATATTTAATGCATTTTGCCAATGGTATTGTTTCTTATGTATGGCGCCTGCTCCAGAACTGCCCCAGGCACAGATGATTGTTTTATCAGGATATTTTGAGCCTGATTCCCAGCAAAAGCTTTTTGTTGATTCGTATCCCTGTGATAATGCATATGGCTTAGAGAAAAGAAGCACACTGGCATCTTGAAACAGATTTGTGATTAAATCTCTTGGTTTTTCAATTTCAAGTGAAATAGGTGTTTCGGGGCATTGTTGTTTGCACCACTGCATCATTTTCTGAACCTGTCTGATGTTTCTCCCCTCAAAATGAAACCAGTCGAAAGCGTGTAAATTTATTTTTTTAAAGTTTTGAAAGGAATATTCTGATAGATCCCGGTAATGACTAATCGTTCTTGAACCTGTTTGCCGGCTAATTGTTATATATGATGTCGGTATTTTCCCCTGATTGAGAAAATGGCAATGTTTATAATTTATCTGATGATATTCTAGATCAGCCAAAATGATTTGAGTGTCACTATCCTCTTTAACCAATGTTCCTGCCCAGGTGCATTGATGACCCAGCTGACTCAATACCACGGAGGTATTGGTGGCATTACCCCCACGCCGTTTTTCCTGTGATAGTATCCGGATTTCATCATCTTCATCAGGGTAGCAAGTGACCTCATTGACAATATCCAGTGTGGCAATGCCGATGCATAAAATTCTGGCCATTAATTCTAAACCTCATTTATTTGTTTAAGTGCCCATACAACATGCTCTTGAACGAGTTTGGAAGGGTACTGAAGGCGAGATTTTAATGCATTGGTGATTCGTTTTTGTTGTTTTTTGTGTTTTTCAGCTCTGAGACAATTACCCAAAGCCACTGCAATATTCCTTAGCCAGGATTCATGACCAATTCGTCGAATAGCAGTGCCTTCCGTCTGACTCAAAAATTCAGATTCACTCCAGAGAAACAGGTCAATTAATTGTGGGCTGGCCAGATCTCCCCTGGCAAAGTAATCACTTTCTACTGTTTGTTGTGAAAAACGATTCCAGGGACAAAATAATTGGCAGTCATCGCAGCCATAGATGCGATTTCCCATTAATGGACGCAGGTTCTCTGGAATTGACTGGTGTGATTCTATTGTCAGGTAGGAGATGCAAAGCCGTGAATCCACAACATAGGGTTCAACGATGGCCTGAGTTGGGCAGGCAGTGATGCATTTGGTACAACTGCCGCAATGGTTAACGGAGGGTGTATCAGCAGGCAGAGGTAAATTGGTGAATATTTCACCAAGAAAAAACCAGGAACCGGTTTTTTCCTGTAGGACATTTGAGTGCTTACCTATCCAGCCGAGTCCTGCTTTTTCAGCCAGGGGTTTTTCCAGCACCGGGGCGCTGTCGGTGAAAACTCGATAACCAAATGAGCCAATTTCCTGTTCTAATTTTTTAGCCAGAGTCTGCAGACGTTTTCTGACCACTTTATGATAATCTCTGCCCAGACTATAGCGTGCGATATAGCCTTGATTTGATTTTTTCAGCAGTTCGATGGCATTTTCAGGGGCTTCAGGAAAATAGTCCATACGAACAGATATAATACTGAGTGTCCCGCTTTCTAATTCAGCAGGTCGGCTTCGCTTGCTTCCATGACGAGACATATAATCCATATCTCCATGCATTTGTTGTTTTAGCCATTGGTTAAAGCGTTGTTCAGCAATGGTTAAGTCGGTATCAGTTATACCTACAGCCTGAAAGCCCAGTTCAAGTCCCCATTGTTTGATCTTTTTGGCCAGGGCCAGAAGGTTAACTGGATCACAAAGTTCTTCTTGGGATAGGTGTTTGTGGGTATTATTTTTGTGACTCATTCAATACAATAGATCGTCGTTGAAATTTAAAAAAATTAATGGTTTAAGAACTCTTGGCAAATCAATTACAAATTATAGATGAAAATGCTATGGCAGAGCTAGGGGGACAACTGGCAAAAGTCGTTGTTCCGGGTACTATTATCTATCTGGAAGGGGATTTAGGTGCAGGTAAAACAACTCTGGTCAGAGGTTTTCTTCGTTCTCTGGGGCATATTGGTGCAGTAAAAAGTCCCACATTTACAGTGGTTGAACCTTATTCACTTGATCATAACAAATTTTGCTATTACAATGAGTTAGAGGATGTTGTTAAACTGAACAGTGATGATCAGTCGCTAAACAGCTCAAATGTGGATTTAAATGTTGACAGTAATTCTTCTGAGCAGAAGATTTATCATTTTGACCTCTATCGACTGGAAGATCCAGAAGAGTTGGAATTTATGGGAATTCGTGACTATCTGGATGGGCAGGCAATTGCTTTTATTGAATGGCCGGAAAAAGGGTATGGCGTTTTACCCAAGGCTGACTTTATTATTAAGATAACTCATCAGAAGCAGGGACGGAAGGTAGAATTGCTGCCATATTCAGAATATGGGACAGTAATGGTTTCTAAATTGACATCAAATCGGCTGGATTAGAGCATTTGATGATTTATTGATGAATATAATGATGCAATATATGACAGACCGTTTTCTTAAAGTTCTTTTTGCTGTATTTTTAAGCCTGCTGCTATGTTCTGAGCTTGTCAGTGCTTCTGTGGCCCAGATAAAGGGGGTACGCATGTGGGCATCACCCGAGTCTACTCGTCTGGTGATTGACTTATCAAATGCAGTGGATCACCGTTTGAGCCGCCTTTCAAATCCTGAACGCGTAGTAATAGATGTCAACCAGGCCAGATTGTCCCGGTCAATCAGTAATCTGAATTATAAAAATGGTTCGATCTCTGATATTCGCAGTGCCAATAAAAAACAAAATAAAGTTCGTTTGGTCCTGGATCTTAAGCATAAGGTGCATCCCAAAAGCTTTTTGTTAAAACCAAATGCCAAATACGGTTATCGATTAGTCATTGATCTGGAAAAAATAAATAATAAGACACAATCCAGTACGCACAAAATCATTAAAAGTGTCAATTCCTCTAAAAAACGTGATCTGATTGTTGCAATAGATGCCGGGCATGGCGGAGATGATCCCGGTGCCAGGGGCCCCAGGGGCACCAAAGAAAAACATGTGGTTTTAGCCATTGCCCGTAAACTTAGAGATATGGTTAACAGAAAACCGGGAATGAAAGCGGTCATGATCCGTAATGGTGACTATTATATCAGTTTACGGGGACGCACCAAAAAAGCACGCAAACTGAATGCGGATATCTTCATTTCTATTCATGCTGATGCCTTTAAAAGCCCTAAAGCGCATGGCGCCTCTGTCTTCATTCTCTCATCCCGGGGGGCAACCAGTGAGGCCGCCAAGTGGCTGGCCAAGAAGGAAAATGAGGCTGATCTTGTAGGGGGCGTGAGCTTGGATGATAAGGATGATATGCTGGCAAAAATGCTGCTTGATCTCTCCCAGACTGCAACAATTGAAGCCAGCAATAGTGCAGCTTCCAGAATTTTATCTCGCCTGGCCAGAATTGGTGATACTCATAAATCCACAGTTGAGCGGGCAGGCTTTGTTGTTTTAAAATCTCCGGATATCCCATCTCTATTGGTTGAAACGGGATTTATTTCAAATTACAAGGAAGAACGACTACTCAACAGTTCTTCTTATCAGAAGAAACTTGCCAGTGCTATTCTGAGTGGGGTTGAAGGGTATTTTAAACAGTATCCTATACCTGGTACTGTTTATGCGAAAGACACGGTGATCAAGCAATTAAACAAAAAAATCCTGACCTCGACCATGAGAAAAAGTTTTCAGAAACATAAAGTCGTTCGGGGTGATACTTTATCCGGAATTTCCAAACGTTATCAAGTTAGTATGTCAGAAATTAAACGAGCAAATAAAATGAAAACAAATACGCTCTATCTTGGTAAAGTTCTGAGTATCCCACGCTCATAGCTTCTTAAAAACTAACTCACGGAATTAATCAGTTTGGACAAATACTGATTTTTCACCTATTCTTTAGCTTATTCTTACTTAGGTTTAGGATTGCAGTGTTATCTCAACAACACCATCTCATTAATTTATACCTTTTGCTTGCTTTGTTGTTGTGTGTTTCTGCAGCCAAAGCTGAGCAGGCGTCCATCATACCGATTAATAACCCCAGTGGAATTATTGGTGAGCACATCGTTTTTTTAGGTGAAACAGATGAGCAGTCTCTCACATTACAACAGGTCAAACAGGCTTATCAGCAAGGAGAGTTTTCTCATGCTAATAAGCAGGTTCTGAGTGTTGGCATCGGTGTTTCACCCATATGGCTTTCTGCAGAAATAAATAACCCTAACGCGTATCCAATGACACGTCGTTTGGTTATTGAAACCTCCTGGCTTGATAAGGCAACCGTTTATGTCCTTAAAGATGGGCAGCTCATCAAAAAAATAAACTTAGGTGATTCCTATCCATTTTCATCACGTCCTGTTAGCCATCGTTTTTTTGCTTTTGATTATGATTATACTCAGGGAACAACCCAGCTCTTTCTTCGTGTAGAGACACCGGATCCAATGATGTTGCCCATTTATTTCGGCAGCCTGGAAGATTCAGCCAATAGAGATGTTTTTAATGCTTACAGCTATGGGTTATTATACGGTATTATCACTGCATTATTGCTCTATAATTTTATTCTTTATATACAGATTCGATTAATACGCTACCTGTTTTACGTTATCTATCTAGCCCTGTTTATTCTTACAAACCAGGCCTATACCGGCCATGCTTATCCTCTGTTCTGGCCTGATAATACCTTATGGCAGCAATGGATGAACCCATTTTTAATTACTCTTTATTCATTGAGTAGTGTTACATTTACCTTTTTGTTTTTAAAAACGCAGTTGTTATTCCCCCGCATTTACTATTTAACCCTCCAAACCAGTCTGGTATTTTTGGTCTTACAGACTTTCTTTTTTATTTTGGGTTGGCAATCAACAACCGTTATTTTAGCAATTGGCTCAGTCATCTTCTTTTCTATTTTTAATTTGATCATTACTATTGCCAGTTTGAGACATGCTCCCCATGAAGTCTGGTATTTTCTGCTGGCAACGATAGCCTCCCTGATTGGCTCTATTGTTACGGCTTTGACTGTTTTTGGTGTAATCCCATATTATGAGTTGACCTATAGAGCGATTGAAATTGGTTTATCTATCGATGTGATTTTATTATCAATTGCACTGGCTGAGCAGTTCAGGGTACTTCAGGCTGAAAAGCAAGTGGCTGAGCAACTGGCAAGACTTGACTCTTTAACCGGACTTTTTAATCGGAGGGCATTTCATGATCAAGCTAAAATTATTCTGTATAATGCACAACGTTATCATAAAAAAATTTCAGTTATCCTCCTTGATATTGACAAATTTAAAATAATTAATGATAAATATGGTCATAGTGTCGGCGATGAAGTGATAAAACAAACAGCAGATATGATACGAAATATTATTCGGAAAGCTGATATTTCAGTGCGCTGGGGTGGTGAAGAATTTGTGATTTTGCTTCCTGAAAGCGGACAGGAGGAGGCTGCTTTACTTGCAGAGAGGCTGAGAGTTAATATTGAGCGTTGGGTTTTACCAACTGTTAATGGCGATCTTACTTTTACAGCAAGTCTGGGTGTCGCCGAAATGTCAGATGACATGACGACTCTTGATGATTTGATACAGCTTGCAGATAATCGAATGTATCAGGCCAAAAAAAATGGTCGGAATCAAGTTTGTATATAGAGGCGGGTATAAGTGCTTACCGTTTGTTTATTTGTGAGACTCGGCGAGATGCCCATCTCTCCAGAAATTGTTAAGTTATTATAATGATTATATTCAATAGATTTGATAATATACTGTTAACTAATAAATGGATGTATTTATGACTGACAAAGCTGCTTATTCAGATGATATCAAACAGTCATCTGAATTTTTACGCCTGGCAATTTCAATGTTGTCTAAACATCAAATTCCACTTGATCCTTACAATTATCAAATGGGCTATGAATGTGTGTCTGGAAAAAATCAGGCCTTAATGGATGATTTGAATAAGTTGATTGAAGAAGCCAGCACGCCTTCACAAGAACAACTTTACAGTTTGTATAAATCCTATTTTCTCCAGGATGAAGCATTTTTTGATATTATGCGTCAGGAAATACGGAAAATTATTGTTGCTGTACTGCATAATTTTGGTCATTCCTGTGACGAACTCTCAAGCTACTCAGGAACCCTCAATCAATTTGTTGATATTTTAGACACCCATAACTCTCCTGAACTAATGATACAGGAAACAGAAAAGGTTATTGCGCATACCCGTTCAATGGAACATTCACACAAGCAACTTGAAAAACAAATGATAGATGTGATTACTGAAATTGATTCATTACGTAAGGAGCTTGAGCAGGTTAAAGAAGAGTCAAAACTGGATACACTGACAGGAATTTCAAATCGTAAAGCCTTTGATGTCACTTTAGAGCATTCGATTCTTAACGCCCGTAAGAATTCAGAAGTATTTTGTCTACTGCTTCTGGATATTGATTTTTTCAAGAAATTTAATGATGAATATGGCCATTTAATTGGTGATAAGGTGTTGCGCTATGTTGCCGCAACATTAAAGCGCAATGTCAAAGGTCATGATTGTGTTGCCCGCTATGGCGGCGAAGAATTTGTGATCATATTACCATCAACAAACATTTCAGGTGCTATGTCCGTTGCACAACAAATTTGTGATGCGATCTCTTCAGGAAACCTCACGGATAAAGATAGTGATACTTCTTATGGCAAAATAACCATTTCTATCGGCGTGACTCAATTTCGAGCCAGTGATTTATCAGATGAAATTATTCATCGTGCAGATAAGGCGCTTTACCTTGCTAAAGATCGCGGTAGAAACAGAGTTGAAAAACTATAAGCCCTACTCAATATTGATTAAAATATCGTATATTATTAATATAATTGCAATATTTTACTGCTACCATTTCGTAAAACATCGTACAATCTTAATTCAAAAATTCGGACCGACACTTGATAGAAAATAACTGGAAAGACAGTATTAATAAACAACGTGAAATTTTAAAAATTTCACTCTGTGGTCCCTTACAAATAATTGCTGAAAAATGTGCTGCAATTGAGTTCACTCGTGAAAAAATTAATAATGTTTTATTAAAAGGATTTTCACAAATTCCAAATTGTACTTATCTTTATCTCACTGATCTTCATGGTGTGCAACTATGTGACAATATTAGTAAAGAGGGTTTGCTGAAAGAACATTTTGGACGTGATCGATCGGAACGACCTTATATGAAGGAGGTTGTGCCGACAGAAGGATTCTTACTGTCTGATGCTTATATTAGTTTGAATATGACCCGTCCTTCCATTACCGCATTACAGGTCGTAAAGAAGGACGGCGAAGTTGTCGGGTTTCTTGGGGCAGATTTTGACTTGCGGGCTTTACCGGTTAGTACAACGCTTTATCAGGAGTCAGATAGCTGGCGGCAGATTAAGGGTGATCCATCTATTCGTAGTCTGGTTTTCCAGCAAAGTCGTACTGAAAGCGTTCTGGATAAAAATATCGATCAAGTTTTTTCTGTCCTCGAAGAACTTTTAACTGAACGTGGAATGTTTCAGGGAGTGTTTCATTTTTCCAGCAGTCGGGCGACTGTCTGGGTGATGGATGATCCCTATCGTTATCGGATACTGGATCAGGAAGCTCTGCTTGATACAGATATTTGCATGGTCTATCCTAATCGGATTTATCCTGATGACGCATTAATTCCAATGGAAATGATTAAGCCCATCTTCAAAACAATGAAAGATTTGCGCATGGCAGATGACACCATCTACTTACGCTCCTCTTCCATTAATATTTTTAATGGCCTGATCAGTCTGACATTTTCATGTGATGGCAGTCACTACATGCCCTACCATGAGTTCCTGGAAAAAAACATGTCATTTTGGGGCGGGGGCTGAATCATTCAGTTTTTAACTGCCCCCTTCTCGATAAGGGGGCAAGGGAGTGTGAACAGATAATTAGTTCAGCGTTTTTTGTGCTGCAGGTATCGCCACTCCGACATTAATTTTTGCCCCCATATCAGAGAGTATCGCTTCAAGAGCACTCAGGCAAAGTAGAATGTTTTCGCCACGGCTGCTATGACCCATTAGACCAATACGCCAGACTTTACCTGCCAGTGAACCCAGGCCTGCACCAATCTCGAGATTATATTCATTCAGTAGACGAGTGCGAACGACAGCTTCATCAACACCTTCAGGAATGGTTACTGCATTCAGTTGTGGTAAACGATCATTTTCTGCAACGATAAATTTCAGCCCCATAGCTTCGAGGCCTGCACGTAATGCCATATGATTCTTTTTATGACGTGACCAGGAGTTTTCCAGTCCTTCATTTTTTAAGATGACCAGAGATTCATGTAAGGCATAGAGGGCATTAACTGGAGCAGTATGATGATATGCTCGCTTGGCATTCGTACCCCAGTAGCCCATCACCAGATTCAGATCTAAAAACCAGCTGTTAACTTTTGACTTTCTGTTCTTAATGATTTCAACTGCTTTGTCGTTAAAACTGACGGGTGATAAACCAGGCACACAGGATAGACATTTTTGGGTGCCTGAATAAATCGCATCAATACCCCATTCGTCAACCTTGAGTTCAGAGCCACCCAGTGAAGTGACTGCATCGACGATAGTTATACAATTATATTGATGGGCCAGATCGCAGAGTGTTTTAACATTGGAGGATGCGCCTGTTGATGTTTCTGCATGAACAAATGCGACAACCTTAGTATCAGGATTGTCTTTCAGAGCCTGTTCAACTTTTGAGGTATCAACTGCCCGGCCCCATTCATCTTCAACCATAATGGCGGTCGCCCCAAGACGCTCGACATTTTCTTTCATCCGTCCGCCGAATACACCGTTCTGGCAAACAATAACCTTATCACCGGCTTCAACCAGGTTAACAAAACAACATTCCATGCCGGCAGAACCGGGGGCTGATACAGGAATGGTCAATTCATTTTTTGTTTGAAAGGCATATTGCAAAAGGCCTTTAATCTCATCCATCATTGTAACAAACTCAGGATCGAGGTGACCAATTGTGGGTCTGGCCAGAGCTGATAATATTCGTGGTGGAACATCCGAAGGGCCTGGTCCCATAAGTGTTCTGACTGAAGGATTAAAGCTGTTAGTCATAATAAATTCCTTGATAATAGAGTTTGCATACTAATCTTGATAAATTTAGTTGGTTATTATGAGTATTTCTTGTAAAAAAAACAATAGGCAGTTATATTAAATTCCCAATTGACCCAGTTTTTTGGTGAGTTATAGCTCAGCAGTTGCATGGTCTGCTGGAAAAATGTAACGATTTAAAGGTAATTTGATGACACTAAAAATTGATGACTGGGGCATTGAAAACCAGATCAGCAAGCACGATCTTGTGCAGATATTCTCAAAAATAATACCAGAAAACTCATTGCTTTTCGACCCGGAAGATTTAAAGCCGTATGAGTGTGATGGTCTTTCCGCCTATCGTCAATTACCTCTGATGGTGCTTTTACCTGAGACCATTGAGCAAATTCAGCAAATTCTTCGTATTTGTCATCAATATCATGTAGCGGTTGTGACTCGAGGGGCAGGCACCAGCTTATCCGGTGGCGCCTTACCTCATGAAAAAGGCATTATACTGAGTCTGGCCAAATTGAATAATATTATAGAAATTGACCAGGACCACTTTACGGCAAGAGTGCAACCGGGAGTTAGAAATTTAGCCATATCTGAAGCAGTGAGTGCTTATGGACTGTATTATGCGCCCGATCCTTCTTCTCAGATTGCTTGCTCCATTGGTGGTAATGTGGCTGAAAATGCAGGTGGGGTACACTGTCTTAAGTATGGGTTGACTGTGCACAATGTATTACAGCTGACAATCATTACTATGGAAGGTGAATTAATTGAAATTGGCAGTGAAGCTCTGGATAGTCCCGGGTATGATTTATTAGCTCTGATGCATGGTTCAGAAGGTATGCTGGGAGTGATTGTCGAAGTCTTGGTGAAATTACTGGTAAAACCTAAAGTGATCAAAGTACTCATGGCTTCCTTTGATCAAGTAACGACAGCCGGTGAGGCGGTCAGTAAAATTATTTCCAGCGGCATTATCCCTGCTGGACTTGAATTAATGGATAAATCAGCAATTAAAGCAGCAGAAGATTTTGTCCATGCTGGTTATCCTGTGGATGCCGCAGCGATACTACTTTGTGAAGTGGATGGCTCTCTGGCAGAAGTTGATGCACAAATTAAGCAGGTTCAAAGGGTGCTTCAGCAAGGTGGTGCGACAGACATTCAAATTGCAGTTGATGAAGCACAGCGTAAAACATTCTGGGCAGGCCGAAAAGCAGCATTTCCTGCCGTTGGGCGTTTATCTCCAGATTATTACTGCATGGACGGCACCATACCGCGCTTTCAATTAGGTAAAATTTTACATCGCATTCAGGAGTTATCGGATGAATATGGACTGGCAGTCGTTAATGTTTTCCATGCCGGGGATGGAAATCTGCATCCCCTGATCTTATATGACGCCAATATTCCAGGACAATTGGATCAAACTGAAAAAATGGGTGGAGAAATTCTATCAACCTGTGTTGAATTAGGTGGTACGATTACTGGTGAACATGGTGTCGGTGTAGAGAAGCTGGATCAAATGTGTGTGCAATTCAGTGCGGCTGAGCTGCAACAGTTTCTCGATATCAAAAAAGCATTTGATGCGAAGAATCTATTAAACCCAGGGAAAGGTATTCCATTACTACATCGTTGTGCTGAGTTTGGAGCTTTGCATGTGCATCATGGCCATTTACCACATCCAGAGTTGGAACGGTTTTAATTTATGTCTTTAAACACAAACAATCAGGATCAAACGGAACAGCTGCTCTCCCGGGTTCAAATGGCTTATCGAGAACGCAAGCCATTGGCTATTCAGGGAAACGGCAGTAAACTATTTCTAATACATTCTCTTTCAGGTCAGCCGGTTTCAAGTGCTTTTCATCGGGGAATTATTAATTATATGCCCAGTGAATTAACGGTCACAGTTCGCAGCGGCACTTTGCTATCGGAACTAAAAAAAGTTTTGGCAGAAAAAGGGCAGATGTTGCCCTTTGAGCCGCCGGCATTTGCAGACAATGCAACCATCGGCGGTACAATTGCTGCCGGTTTATCTGGCTCCTCAAGACCTTTTTCTGGTTCTGTACGGGATTTTGTTCTGGGTTGCAAAGTGATAAATGGACGTGGAGAACTCATGCAATTTGGTGGAGAGGTAATGAAAAATGTTGCCGGCTATGATCTCTCCCGATTGCTGACCGGTTCATATGGCAGCTTGGGATTGATTCTGGAAGTTTCACTAAAACTCCTGCCGCTTGCACCAAAAGTAAAGTCACTGAGCTTTACTGTTCAGTCGAATAACTTTACTCATAAGGTTCGCGAGCTTTATATGGCCGGGCATCCCATAACTGCCGCCTGTTATCTTGATGATCGATCTTATATTCGCATTGCTGGTTCGGCAGAAGGTGTTAATTCTTCTTTTCAGGCAATGAGTGAAAATCTTGAACAACAATCAAATCCTCCAGAGGAAATCAATAATTCCTTCTGGACATCATTAGATGAACAACAGCTGTCATTTTTTGATCATTCACAGCCTTTATGGCGAATATCACTGCCGCCATGGACAGCTGATAACTTTGAACAATATATGAGTCGTGGGGACCGGCAATTAATTGACTGGGGTGGGGCACAACGATGGTTCTACAGCAATCAAAATGCTGATGAAATCAGACACTATGCAAAACTTCAGGGCGGCCATGCACAGCTTTTTCGTGCCAATACATTGAGCCATGATGAATTAATCCGAATTCCAAAACAACAGCCGCTAACTGTGCAGATGATGAAAATTCAGCAACAGATTAAAGCAGCAATGGACCCCCACAAACTCTTTAATCAGGGATGTATTTACTCTGAGTTATAATTATGCAGACGAAACTAACAGAATTTTATGAACAATCTCAAATTGGTCAGCTGGCCAATGACATTTTACGCAGTTGTGTGCATTGTGGCTTTTGTAATGCCACCTGTCCGACCTATCAATTATTAGGCAATGAGTTAGACGGACCAAGAGGTCGAATTTATTTAATTAAACAGATACTGGAAGGTGAGCAGCCCACTCATAAAACGAAACAGCATCTGGATAGTTGTTTGAACTGTTTGAATTGTGAAACAACCTGTCCCTCTGGTGTTCAGTATCACCATTTACTGGAAATTGGACAGTCCCTTATCGCAAAAGAGGTTCAATCAACCTGGCATAAAAGAATTCTACGGCAGTTAATTTTAAATATTATGCCTTACCCAAAGCGTTTTAATTTTTTTGTAAAGCTAGGCGTTTCAATTAGGCCAGTACTACCAGAAACATTGGCGAAGCTATTGCCTGATGAGCATCAGCAAAGTCTATTTTTTAAGCCTGAGCAACATAGTCGAAAAATGCTTTTGCTTCAAGGCTGTGTACATAATACGATCAGTCCGGATATTCATCAAAAAACAGGGCAAATATTAGATAAACTGGGTATTGAACTGATCAATGAAAAAGCCCCATCTTGTTGTGGTGCATTGACCCATCATTTACAGGCTGAATCACAAACCATCAACTTGATAAAAAGCAATATTGACTCATGGTCAGATTCGATTGAGCAGGGTATTGAGGTGATTATCAGTAATGCCAGTGGTTGTGGTGTGATGGTCAAAGACTACCCGAGACTGGTTGAAAAATATCTGGGCAGGCAGTCGCCCTATTATGAAAAGGCTCAGAAGATAGCAACTGTGACACAGGATATCAGTCAGGTGTTAAAGAATGAAGACTTATCTTCCCTGGATTTAGATTTGAAATATAAAAAAATAGCCTATCATCCTCCCTGCAGTCTACAACATGGCCAGCACTTGCCTGAAATTGTGGAGCAAATACTCATCTCGCTGGGTGCAACACTTTCAGCGATTAAAGATAAACATTTGTGCTGCGGTTCAGCAGGGGGTTATGCTCTTCTCAACCCGAAAATATCTTCTCAATTGAGGGATAATAAATTAGAAAACCTACAGACAAATGATGTTGATGTTATTGCAACAGCTAATATTGGTTGCTTACACCATTTACAAACAGAGTCAAAAGTTCCAGTGAAGCACTGGTTGCAATTAATTCGTTAAGTCTGCTGAGTTTTAGCCAGTAATAAATTCTTGGGTATTTCCGATAACTTAGCCTGATGCCCTAAAGGACGAGCTATATTGGGAACATGATAATACGATATAAAACAATCCAGAATATACTGATAACTCCCGCCAGGCCAATACTGAGTCCACTCATTGCACCGCAAACTCTGTCTATCTCATAAGCTTTGCCTGTTCCTATAACATGGGCTGTTGTTCCCAGGGCGACGCCCTGAGCAATCGGATTTTTAATTTTTAAGACCTTAAAAACGGTTGGCGCAATGAATGCGCCAAACAAGCCAGTGATAATAATGCTGACAACACTCAGACCAATGATGCCATTTAATATTTCAGAGGCTGAAATACCAATAGGCGTTGTCACAGATTTAGGCATTAAAGAATGAATAAAAAGTTCAGATAAACCAAATAAATGACCCAGAAAAAAAACCACAAGCAGGGCGCTGAGTGAGCCGACTGTGGTGCCGACAAGAATAGCGGTCTTATGTCGAAAGAGATCGGCTCTATGTTCATAGAGGGGAACGGCCAGAATAACAGTAATGGGCCCTAAAAAATTCTGAATGATATCTGCACCCTGTTTGTAAGCTTCGTAGGGAATATTTAATCCCTGAAGCAAGATGATGATCAGACCGATACTAAATAGAAGAGGGCTGATCCAGGTAAATTTGGAGACACTCTTAAGCCACCAGAAAAATGAACCACAAATCAGGGTTAAGAAAAGCCCAAAAATAGGATTAGAGAGCAGCTCAATCATGTTCAGCTCGCTTTACCAGATAATCAACAGTCAATGCAGTAATAGCCATAATAATAATGGTTGATAAAATAAGCACTCCGATTATGGGTATTATTGCTGATTCAATCAGCGAGTATGAACTGATAATACTCACACCGGCAGGAATAAAGAAAAAAGCCATATACTTGATAAAAAAATCACTGAGCAATTTAACATCTTCAAGGTGCAGCCATTTTAATGAGAGTGCACAATACAGAAAAAACAAGCCAATAAGACCTCCCGGGAAACTGAATGGCAAGATAAGAGCAATGCCTTCACCGGTTAAATAAAAAGCAAAGATAATATTTAACTGCTTAAAAATAATCATGTCATAGTACCTATAGAAAGATCAGGAGATCTTACCGAAATAATAGAAGTCTGCTCGTCTCTATTCAATTTATCCATACAGAGCTGTCTTCTGATAACTTAAAACCAGGATGCCAGGTAGACAATCGAAATGTAGCGTAATGCCTTACCTGAAGCAACTAATACCAGAAACAACCAGAGTTTTACTTTCATAATCCCTGCAATCAGAGTTAGGGCATCACCGCCAATGGGCATCCAGGCCAGTAATAGAGACCAAAAACCATAGCGTTGAAACCAGCTCTGAGCCTTATTGATTTGATCTTGATTAAAATAAAACCAGCGCCGATCCTGAAAATGTAATAAGTATCGTCCAAGCAGCCAGTTGACAACAGCGCCCAGAGTGTTGCCAAGTGTGGCAACCAGCACCAGTAAAAATGGATCGCCGCCATCATTGAGTAAAGCAAATAAGAATATTTCAGAATAGAAGGGGAGAATGGTGGCAGCCAGAAAGGATGCACCAAATAGAATAAGATAAGATATCATTTCTTTGTATTTTCCAGAAGCCAGCGCAACAGTGAAAAATGGCTGGTTTTATTTCCTATGGTGTTTTTAGGGGCGCTTAAATTACTACTCAGGTTAGTGCCGGAATGTTTTGATATAATGAATAACGGATTCCAATTCTGCTTCAGACAATTCACTTTCCCAGGGTGGCATTCCAGAAGAGCGAGATACGCCTTTGCCTCCTTTGCGAATAATTTGTTTTAAATCTTTATCTTTTAACTGACTATTGGTTAAATCTGAAGGTTTGGGACCTTGTAATGCCCTGGCAATTCGACCATCCCCATGACCTGACTCATTATGACAAATAGCACAGCGATGATTAAATATTATTTTTCCAACTTTAATATCTATTGAATTAGTCAATACAATATTATCGAGTAATTTGACAGCCATTTCATTGTGCTCTCGCAGGTATTGAATAAAATGAATAACTGATTCAATTTCTGCCCACGTCAGTGTATTTCCCCATGGAGGAGAAAAAGTATTCATTTTATTTTCCATACCACCCCAGACAATAATAAAGCGAAGTGAATGTTCATCATTTGAATATTTTGAATCCAGTAAATTGGGCTTTTTTAGAAATAACATGGAGGATGGGAGTAGGCCGTTGCCATCACCATTTTGACTATGGCATAGCACACATCGTTCTTTGTAAACCCTTGCTCCTTGATCCAGTGATGGACTGGTCATCAAATCAAAAACGGCAATAGCATCAAAGGAAATCATCATCATTAGTAGGAATGCAATACTCTTGAGGGTGTATTTCATCGGTGTTCCTTTAGAAAGTTTTCAAAAAAACAATAGCACAAATTTCTAATTGCCGTCAAAATTTTCAAGTTGAATCATGATGCAATAGAGGTTAAAAATAACCAGAAACTTTAGCTTGAATGATTGTTTAATTCAGTGATAATCCTGTGCTAATCGAAACCCGATAGTACTGTCTCTTTTAGTTGCTGTATTCCTTTTTATCCTTAATCAGAGTCAGTGTTAGTGCAGGAAAAAACCTATCATTTAAAAATGGATCACCATCCCTACCCTGATATATTACAATGTTATCAGTATGTTATACCCTATCCTTTTGCTTTATTTTTTCTGTTTTATCTACTATACTTAATAAAAGTACAATTAATTTTATATACGCTAAGGATATTAAGTATAAAAAACTCTCTGGCTTTTCTTCTTATAATGATTTACTTACCTGTAACAAGCCACGCAATTGATCTCTCAGATGATCTTACTTTACATGGTTTTGGCACATTAGGTATGGTATATAATGATGATGACGATGTTGGCTACCTGAGAGATTTATCTCAACCTAATGTTGGTTCTGGTATTGGAGATATCAGCTTCACTCAAGACACAATGTTTGGTTTGCAAATGAGTTATCAGCCAAGTGATGATTTCAGTGCCACTTTACAAGTTGTCAGTAAGTATAAATATAACCGGTCATACTCTCCAGAAGTCACCTGGGCTTTTCTTAAATATAATCCAACTCCCGATATCGGCGGATTTCAAGCTAGTTGTCGCCTAAAGTTAAAATTTATGCCGCCTTGTTTTCCTTTTCATCTACCTTTTGTTTTTCAGGGTTAAGATAGACC
>JADGEM010000014.1 GCA_016744375.1 Gammaproteobacteria bacterium | reverse complement strand
ATGCATTGGAGCCCGCATTTTATGCTCAAATGTAATAATAAAATCAGTGGTATTTACATGAAAAATATAGATTTTTCTCTTAAGTACCTACCTATGAATTGGTGTTAGCTTTCTTGATCAATGCTTGGATGTATTATGTTTACCCTTACCACGGTGAGAGATAACCATAACAATACAATAACTATTTAAAAAAATTCACTTTTTTTTATATTATAGTTTTCTTATATTGTTTTTTTAAAGTAATATTAAATGTAACTTAGATAACAAAAAAAGAATATCTTAAGTAATCATATTTATCTTGTTGATTTCATGCTAACCAACAAGATGGAAGACATAAGGTTCAATACTAATATCTTCATATTATAGGAGAAATATTATGAAATACTTTTTTTTACGCGTGACCATATTGACTGCATTATTCATCATAGTTATACCTTCTTATACTGCTGCATTTTTGGGTGGTAGAAGTCTTGGAGACATGTTGAATCCTCAAACACATATTGATGTAACTAGAAAGTTAGCTGAGGAAGAAGTACAAAGACAAAAGGCTATAGCGGAAAAGGCTAATCGCGTTAGAAAAGCTGCAGATGAAAAAGCTAAAAAGTTAGCTGAGAAAGAAGTACAAAGACAAAAGTCTATAGCGGAAGAGGCTAATCGCATTAGAAAAGCTGCAGATGAAAAAGCTAGAAAGTTAGCTGAGAAAGAAGTACAAAGACAAAAGTCTATAGCGGAAGAGGCTAATCGCATTAGAAAAGCTGCAGATGAAAAAGCTGTAAAAAAAGTTGCTGAAGATGCTCAACAGCTTGGTGAGAAGCTTGCAAAAGAAAGCATTAACGCAACACAGGATACGGTTGATACAATAAAAACAGGTAAAGTCCACGGTGATATCGGTATTGAAGCCATGAAAACTGGTGACAATATTGTTAAAAACTTTGATAAGTTTTATAACGATAGTTTAGATGAAACTGATAGATTCGGCAAAAATCTTGAAGAGTTAGTACAAGCAGTGGTACATGCATCCGAAGATGAGCTTGATAGTGCAATGCAGAATATGAGTGATGCAGAGAAAAGGATTGGAGAAGGAAAGATTATAGACGCTGTATGGCATACTG
This sequence comes from Gammaproteobacteria bacterium, assembly GCA_016744375.1. Lineage (GTDB taxonomy): Bacteria > Pseudomonadota > Gammaproteobacteria > GRL18 > GRL18 > GRL18. The sequence continues at coordinate 73,811 of JADGEM010000014.1, read as the reverse complement.
CTGTTGATCCAGCTAAGGGAACGAGTAAAAATTGGGCAACTGCAGCTACAAATAGTTCTTATCTGAATACAGTAGGACAAAGTGTTGCAACAGTATACGGTGGTGGAGCTGGTGGTGCTGCAGCCTATGCAGCATGGCTTACATATGAGCAAACAGGGGGTGATTTAGAGGCCGCAATAAAACAGGGGATTATTTCTGGTGTTACTACACACGTTTCTGCTGGTGCTTCAAAAATACCTTCCGACTTTAAAAGGATGGTAACTAAGGCTGCAATTAGTGCGGCGGCAGTTGCTGCCAATGGTGGAACAGAAGAAGATATGAGAAAAGGAGCTTTAATTGCTGGAGGTGTAGTAATTATTCAGGTTGGGTATAGAGAATATACTGGTGCTAAATTTGATCCTACCTCTTCAGAAGGTGAGGCAATGTGTAAGGGAAGTCCAGGAGCTGATTGTGCACCTTCAGCAGATGCCTATGATAAGGATGGAAATTTAGATATGAGAAAATTATCTCAAGAAGAAGTTAAAAAACCACAGGTTGGCTCATCTTTTAAAAAAGGTGAATCTGGTATTACATTAGAAAATAGTAAAGCTATGACGGCAGTATCTCGATTTCCAGTGATGAATGCTATGGGACTGGGGCATGATATTTTTGTGGATGACCTTGCTGATGCTGGTCTAAGTGGCACCGCTTTGGATGTGGCAAATAAAGTTACTATTGTCCCTGCTATGGTAATTGCTTATAGCGCTTCTGGAGCTCCTACATATACATTTATTCAAGAGGTTGGTATAAAAAAACATAAAGATAATAATAAAAAGGTTACTGATGATATCAATAACCTTCATGCCAAACTCGAATAATTTTTATAATTTAAGAGATAATGTTTTTCGAATAATTGAGTTAAGAAATTATAAAATATTTATGTTAACAAATATTTACCTATAAGAAGATATTTTTTCATAATTATTTGTTTATTAAAATATTGTTTAGGGCGACTCTGAAATATTTTGTGTAAAGCTGGATTACTACTTTTTCCTCTGGTTGATAATTCTCGCAATTGTCTATGAATAGCAGTTTCGCCAATTCAGCTTGGTTGATATTGATTGTTTTTTAACCATGTCGGTAATGAGTAAATATTGTCTTTTCAGCCTGAATGCAATAGTTTCATGGGTAGTTCTCCCGTTTTATTGGATAAACAACTTTCTGATATTCAAAATTATGAGTTGCTGCTTATTGAGCTGGTATTATCTTGAAATAAATTAAGCAACCTGCCGTTAAGGAACGTTCTCGACGCTGTGTAAAGAATTTTGACAGTTAGAAAACTATTAGTTTAGCCTCAGAATTTAATTCTTAAAAATAACCGCATACGCCCTTAGTGACCATATAAGAAACTGTTAATAATGCAGGTTTGGGACGTAAGACTAATTTTGTCATACATTTAAATCACTTTTCAGGTAATTCAGTATGAAACTACATTACTCACCTACAACTCATAGCGCTCAACAAACCGCTTGAGTATTTTCTGTGCATGCGGGGTTTCTTTCTGGCTGACAGCCTGAATCAGACTGTCAGCTTCATGAGGTTGAAAATAACCATGATGTTTATAAGCATGAATTCGCATAATAAAGCCTTCGCTATCACCTTCGGGATGAAATTGTGTGGCATATACATTTTGACCCAGACGGAACATCTGCACCGGGCAGGCTCTTCCAGTCAGTAATAAAATTGCACCAACAGGTGTCGTATCACAGGCCTCTTTATGCCCTAACAAGGCGGTAATCTGATCAGGAAACCCCGACAATAGAGCGTCATTCTTTCCTTCTTCCGTAAGCTCCAGAGTCGCACAGCCAACTGCTTCTCCATAGCGTGTTGAAACAGAAGCCCCAAGAAAACTTCCTAACAAACCACTTCCTGAGCATGCTCCCAGAAAGGGAAAATCATTTTTAACAATATCATCAAACAAGCGCTTGAAGCCATCTTCAATTTTTTTCTGGATAGCCGATTTATCTTCTTCCGGAGTGCTGACATCAAAAGGGCTGCCGCCTACAATGACGGCGCAATAATTATTTAATAACAGCCCATCAGGAAACCCCTTTTTCTCAAGGCGGATACGATGACATTTTTTTTCTTCAAGCTCACCATATTTTAGAATGGCCGCAAACTCACTATCAGAAGTATTATCTTCGGGGCGTAATTGTAAGATAAGAAATGGCTTGAACATTTTTAATTTATAATAAGAAAATTACTTTACAGACTCTTTTTTTCCTGCAATGGTATTTGGGGAAATTCAATGCCTGGCCAGCCGTGTTGGATAAAATTACGGATATTTTGATGATTACTTGCATCCGGGTGTTCCAGAACATCAAGCCGATAGTAAGAGCCAAAACATGCCAGTGTTTGTTGTTCTGATAAATTTTGTAATCGGGCAAAAGCAAATAGTTTGCATGAACCAGAATTTTGTCCCGCCTCATTAAGCAGGCCACCATTTGTAAATTCTGTTTCGCTAAAATCATACAGACGTTCAATAACAGACATTGTCTCTGTAAACTCGATGGCTTCCGGTGCGCTCTTTAGCTTTTGTAAAAATTCATCCAGGTTCATTTGAAGTACCTTATCTCTTTATTTGCAAAGACGCCTGCTTTATCCTCCGCTGGAAGGATGACATCTCGTAGTGGTGCGACTATCATTTGGCCGCAATGAACAACTTATAATAACAGGACAGTTTACACTCAAAAGTTGTCTAATTGAATGTTGGTTTGCTTATGGAACTCCAACGCCATGAGTTACTGGTATTTATCTCTTCCTGGGATGCAGTTGAAATAACCGCTATAACTGAATGCAAAACCAAGCCAGGGATGTTTAACAACAAACCTCATATTAAAATCATTTGAACTCTTATTATTGACATACTCTTCAATAACAGACTTTCCTATTAATACATTCAACGGTATTGGTATCAATTTATTAGCTATTTTAACAACATAGCCTTTGTCTTCATAAACAAGCCCTCCATCAGAGACATGTAAGCCCATTCTGATACCAATGCCAAGTCCAACAAACTCAATAATATCATTATCAAATTGTTGCATTTTTGAATTAAACTCATAAACCTTATCTTCTTTCTGAAATTTTCTATACCAATAAAATGTATTTCCTATCCTTTTATTTTCGACAGTAACAATAAATTTATCCCCTTCAACAGGAACAAGTGCCCCTGTTAATCGAATTAATGGCATTAATAGTTTAATGAATCGCCCATGCCTTACCGCTAACTCACCCTACATTTTGATTTCTTCACCATCATTGATACCATAATGTTTCTGTAAGACTGGACTTAAGGATGCCCATTGATTTGACAAGATATTTTTAAACATAATAATTTTTCCTCTTTTGGTTCAAATTCACACTCTCTTTTCCTCAACCAGCAGATACATTGCCAGTACTAATAATGCCAGGTTTTTTACAATAGGCGCAAAAGGGTGCAGCAAGAAGGTTGGGAGCATAATTGCTAGAATGGCGCTATAAATTATCATCACAACAATTTGTATATAGAGGGCCCACTTCCTTAAGCTTTGATAGAATGAACCTGCCCATAATGCTAAACCAAGTAAAATGTCACCGGATGCTGCGGTAAAAATAATTGCATCACCCCAATTACCCTTAACCCCAATGAGTGAGATTAACTCACGACTTTGGTCAAAATTAATGAGTGAACTGAGTCCTGAAACAATCCAGATAATCCCCAGAACAAAAAGATTAATATAAAATAATTTTTTTATTTGTATGTCTTTTTTAAATTGTTTTGTTGCTTTGTGTTTTAGTAATGATTCTGATGCGCTTTCATCACCGGATATATCGACAGACATTGTTTTATTTGAATAATCAGCCAACATTACAACACTTTGCTGATTAAAGGCACCAATGGATAATTTAGGAAAAAAGTAAAATGCCAGGTTAGTTAATTGCTTCGGCACCCCAATAAAACAGTTTTTCCCTAACCCCATCCAGTGACGGAGATTAATCAATAAATTTTCCATGGTTTCTGCTTTTGCAACTAAAACTTTTTCTGTACTTGTTTCAGGCCAATGATTGATAGTCTCTTTAATAAATTCTATTATTTGATAAATACTTATCAGGGGTAAATTTTTCTGTCGTCCAAAAATAAGAGGAATGCAAAACAAGCAGGCTAGCAAACTTAGCTGGCGTGTGCTCCTGCCATGTTCACCAAGTACGATACCTGGATATAAAACAACATTAGGTAACTCATGTGTGAGTAAATATTGATCGGCATTTCGTTTGCTTTGTAAAAAATCTGTGGGTGGATTCTCTTGATCTGCTCCAATAGCAGAGATTTGAATCACTTTTACATGGCATTTTCTACAAGCATCAAATAATACTTTAGGGCCCAGATCATGTACTTGAAAAAAACCTTCATCATTGGATATATGCTGTTCAGATTGCTGATATATGCCTGCTGCGTTAATCACAAGGTCAATTTTCTGTAATTGCTGCTCCCATGCATTCTGGTTTTGCCTAAAATCAAATTTGTTCCAATTTATATCAGGAACTTCATGACGACTGCAGCCTTGGAGATGGTGTCCATCCTGGCTTAGCGCATAATAAATAGACTTCCCTATAAAACCACTGACTCCGACGATTAAGATATTCATAAAGACTCCCCCTTACATCCCAAAAAATGGTTTATATACCATAAATACATAAAGAATAATGACAGCGGGAAAAGCCAAAATGCCCAAAATCATCCATATTTTCATACGCAGCCTATATAATTCATCAGGACTTTCCAGGTCTTTTGCACTATTTCTTAAGCAAATTTGCAACCAGACGACAGGAAGCCAACACGCACCGACAAATAAGTAGAGTCCTAATACGGATAAACTCCAGGGTGATGTCCATTCAAGTCCCAGATGATTTAGTAAATACAAGCCAGTGACTAACTGAATAATCACGGTTGGTGTTGTAAACAAATAATCAGCAATAACAACAATACGATTTGTTTCAGCCATTGCATTCATATTGTCGCTTCGGTAGGCCATGTACATATAAAATGCACTACCCAGACCTGTGCCAAAGAGTAAAGTCGCACTGATGATATGGATTAATTTAACCGTGAGATACATGATAGTTGCCTCCTATACAGTTTCTTACATACTTTTTGTTGAAAAAGTAAAGTGAATAGGATTACAGCAGAGTGGATAGGATAAGGCTTCCTGATTGCTAAATCAGGAATATAAAAAATAATTATCGTTTAATTTCAATAGATTAAGCTTTTACAAAATTATCATCCGGCAAGTATTTGTTGACGATATTGTCCCGGCGCAATGCCATGGATACTTTTAAATGCAGAATAAAAAGCGGACTGAGAACTAAAACCAACACTAAGCCCAACAGCAAGCACGGAGACTTCAGGCTCATTTTTTAACAAGATTTCTGAAGCTTTTATGCGTTGTTGCCGTAAATAAGAAGAAAAGCTCACCCCCAATTGAGTATTCATTAATTCTGATAGTTGATGTGATTTAAGCGATAACATCTCAGCACAAGATGAAAGTGAAAGTTCGGCATCCCGGTAAATTTCCTTAACGCTCATCAATTCCTCTAATTGTTTTTTCTTAGACTCACAATCCACATTCACTAAGGTTGATGTTTGATACTGTCGGCTGGCAATTTCTTCCAGTGAACTTAATAGATGAGGATAGTTCAGTTGAATATGAATGGCTGCAGCGATTAATAGCGACAACATGATAACCTGGGCGGATAATAAAAAACCCATTACTTGTGAACTCAAAATACCCATTAATACAACGGCAAGCGACCAAGCCAGGAAGCTGGCCGTAAATAAAAATTCCATCTTGAATAATCTTCGTCTTTCACGTAGCAGGTATAAAGACCAGGCCAGACGCCCCATATATAGACCTCCGAGTAAAAACATAAAAGAATAGATCAGAGAGAAGGAATCAGGAAATAAAAACCCTAAGAACGAAAAGATTATTGCAGGTAAAAAACGCCAGCTTTCTCGTATAGTCCACTCCAAATTTGTCTGTATGATATGCTGACTATAAAGGTAAAATACGGGTCCAACCAAACCAAGGGATAGTAAATAAAAAACAGAGATAGCCCTCTCAAATGACAAATAACCAGCAATATACATTGCCTGTATAAACTGAATGATGATCAAAACAAGGAGCAATGTCCTGGCAAGGATTTTTGCTGTTTGTGTCTCGGTGCGTTTTTGAAAAAAGAGCAGAATTGAAGCAATAATTGAAAATCCTGCTATAGCAATAGATATTTGATTCATTGGTTTCCCGTAGTTTAAATCAGTTAACTGACTACTAAGCCATCAATATTCAGTTAAAAAGCAATATTATACTGCTGTTTTCAATCATGCCATACCAGATGAGGTAATACTAATTTGCTCCTTGACACTCTGAACTGTGGAAGATGTCAAAGCTCTTCCATAAAATCAAGCATGGCCTGATGGCGAATGGTTTTACGATGATTGGCCCATAATTCTTTGAGTTTGCCCTGATCACAGATTTTACGATCCACCAGCATGCGAGTCTGCAGTTCACCTCGGGATTTGGTTGTGGGGCATTTGCTGAAAACAAACTGGTTACTGATCAGATCCATAAAGGGACCAGACTTGCTGGTGGGCATAATAAAGATCAATTGCAGACCCAGGGTATTGGTCAGGTAGTCAATGACTTCTCTGGAGCGGGACTCATCCATTTTTGAAAAGGCTTCATCCACCATAACCATACGCAAATGACTATTGCCTTCATTAAAACGAAATGCTGAGGTGATCGCTGCTGAACGGATGATATAAGCCGGCGTTTCCAATTGCCCACCAGAACCTGTGCCATACTGGCTCAGAGGGATTGGCTGTTTACCTTTGGGTTCTTTATAAATTTCATAGTTTCTATAGTTACGGTAATCACTGATACGATTTAATTCTCTTGCTGCCTTTTGCTCATCTTCATCCAGCAACATGGACATTAATTTATCACGGATCGCCTGTGCATTTTCTGACAACTCAGCATTGAATAATGTGGTGCCGTCACCCAGATTAGGTTGTTTGATCACTTCTTTAAAAAAACGTTGATACTCTCGAAATTCAGGCACCCAACTATAGGCAAATTTAAAGCGTTCTTCATCCGTACCAAAACGATGATGTTCCAGTTCCTGGTTCAAATCATCCAGTATTCGCTTACCATCATTTATGGCCTGATAGATTGAATGACAGAGGTTGGTTACAAAAGCGGTGTTAAAATCTTCTTTAAGACTGGTGAGCTTTTCCTGCTTCTCTGCCAGGACATTATTTTTTAAACGATTTTTGATAGTGTCCACTTCACCCAGAAGTTGATGAATGCGTTTAAAAAGCTCGTGGCTGTTGCGCCCATAGTAGCTGGAAGTGTACTCAATGGCATCATAGGATTTACAATGCTGATTGTGCTGCATCACACTTTGTTCGATTGTCACACTGATGGTTCCAAGCTGCTCTTCAAGTGAGTTTATATCTGAATCAAAATCCATTTCTTTACCAGCCAGCTGCGCCCGCTCATCCGCCAGTGACAAGGTTTTATCCAATTCAAAATCAGTCTGTACTGCAGTTACTTTTTGCAACTGAGCTTCCATATCTTCTACCGTCTGCTGCAGTGCTTCTTGTGCATCATCCAGTTTTTTCACTACGGTTTGTTGTTTTTCTTCCTTTACCTGCAAACCACCCAGTGATTTAGTCAACTCTTTGCCCTGACCATCAAATGTGTCATATTCTGACTTCCGTGTCTGCAATTCTTTTTCCAGAGCTTCAAAGCTACTTAAGTCCAGATTATCCAGTGTATTTTCAGCCTGTTTCAAACGGCGATGATGATCCAGCATGGTATTAATAATGCTGACGTAATTAAGTGCTTTAATGGGTTCAATCAGGCGAAAGATATGTTGATTTGCATCTTTACTTCGATAGAGTTTATTGGCATCTTCTTCCTGTTGTTTCAGTTCATTCTCTTTAGCAGCCAGTGCCCGTTCTCTGGCGCCTTGACCGAACACCAGTTCGGCATCAGAAAGATCACAACGCCACATACTATAACTGCCTGAAGCCAGTCCTTCAGGTGTAATACCTCTTGGGGTTGAACGCAGAGTCTCAGCATCAGGGACACGCAGAACATTGCCATAGGATGCTTTAAGAAAGTATTCTGCTGTCTTGTGCTCAAATTTCATGATATTGGCTATTGAATCATGTTTAACATTCAAACGTTTTAGATCACGCCGTGCCCGACTGCCCTGAATCACTCGTGCCCGGTTGCGATTACCACCCGGCATTGAGCGGACGATACGGATGGCTTCAGCTTCATAGTCTTCAGCCACCAGAATTGAAAAACGAGTCCCGCCAAGATAACCTTCAATGGCCATCTGCCATTCAGGCTCAAGGATTTCAACATAGTCACACAAAACCCGGGGATCTGCCTGCGGACATTGTTGTGCAATAGCATTCATTGCTAATTGAACGTATTGAGGGTAAGTAATTTTATGTGCATGCAGAGCATCAATTTCCTGCTGCTTCTGCTGCATTTTCTGCTGGTTCAGCTGTAGCTGATTTTCCTGACGGGTCAGGACTTGCTGCAATTGATCGCGCAAACTGACGTTCAAAGTATGAGTATTATTATGCAGTAGGTCTACCAGTTGATTATGTGCCTGTTCAGCAATTAAAGCATTGTCCAGGTGATGTTCCAGGGGTGAGATATCCACCCAGTCACTCCCCAGCAAACTGTGCAGATCAATTTCTGATTTTTCTTTCAGTTTTACAACCGTGCGGACTTGATTGAGCAATTCTTTACTATCAAAACCCGGAATTTCGGCCCCCAGAGAGGTGGCTTTTAAAACACCCAGCAAAGCATTGGTATTTTCCGTATTTGTGTTCAACAGAAAATTCTGCTCCAATAACGGCTTGCTCTGTTCTGCCAGCTTAGCACTATTTTTTTCAATGCTTGCCACAAGCTCATCTTTGTCTTTAAGGGCTTTTACTCCCTGACGTTGTGCTTCAAGAGACACAATTTCCTGATGCGCCTGTTTACGACGGTCTTCTGTAACAAGTATCTTTTTTTCATGATCACAAATCGCTTCAATGATACTGCGTTGCTCTTTTTTTGCAGCCAGGTAGTCAGCCTGATTCGCCAGCTCTTTACGCTTTGCCTCAGTATAATGATAAATACTCAAATCAAGCCAGTGATCAATATAGTTTCGGCAGAATTGGCTACTCTGGTTAAGCAAATCAATTGAAGTAATAATAAAGCGAGCATCTTCTTCCATACCATGAATGGTTTTCATGGACTCTGAGATGTCCCGGATGGTATCCCCAAGATCTTTATTTTCCAGAATTTCACGGGCGACAAAGTCATTGATGCTTTTAACCGGCTTATAGGCCATAAACGAGGAAAATGTTTTCGCTGCATGCATGGCTTCTCTGTCTGAAACCGCATCATTTCTTCCCTTGAGCACCGCATATAGGCGTCTTAGATAGGGTCGCTTTTTGCTGTACTGTTCAACGGCTTTGTTACCATATTTTTGTTTCAACTGATGATCAATATCTGAAAGATCAACCACATGATTGTTTTGTACAAAGTCAGCCTGTTCCAGCATTTCTCCCTGAAGAATAAAGAACGTTAAATCATCTTGTCGTGCCTGCTTTTGCTGGCCAGCCTGATCAATATGAGCTCGAATTCCCATTACCGCTGTAAATGGCTCGGCCGATTCACCCTGAGTGGGATGAAATACTGCCACCAGATAGCCATCGGTATCCCATGGTCGGGCATAACTACCGTCATCACAACCCAGAACATAGGAAGCCAGTGTCCGAACCTGCTTACCGCGTCGGCCCCGCTGGGTGGTCTCATCCTGTCCGGGATTGTAGTTATAGAGGTTTTCATGGGCGGCAGTCATAATTGTCTGGATGCCATCAGCCGCCGTAGTTTTACCGGAACCATTCCCTCCGGAAAACAGATTAATCGGTCCGAATTCAAAATCCAGCAGGGGAATATTCCCCCAATTGATGAAAATGACTTTTTTTACAAACATCGTTTATTCCTTTCCCAAGCCACTCAATTCCCCTTCTGAAGGAGAAGGATTAGCATCTCCTGTTTTTTCTTCTGAGAGAGCACTAAGCGCCTGCTCACTCACAAAACTGATGATCATTGGTCGAATTCTCAACCAGCCGTCTTCCTGCTCTTCATCGTCCTGCATTTTAAAATGAATCAGGCGTAATTGCTTCAGTCGGATAAATAATCGATTTCGCTCAGTCAGTGTTTCAGGCAGGCTGCGATTGAGTAAGTTATGCATACCCAGACTCAAAGCTTCCATGGATAACATAACACAACCATTTTCATCAATTTGACCTTCCCGCAGTGATTTATCATACTCAGCCCGTAAGACCAGAATGACTGCAATGTCCTGCTGCGACAAACGTTGACGAAAGCCGCTATTAAACGGCTGATTGACTTCATCAGGCAAACCCGGCACCTGGGCACCAGGTGGATAAATCCGAACAAAATTAAAACGTTCATCATGCTGCAGACGAATACTGATCATGATCAAATAATCTTCCACCAGATCTTTGAGCTGAACAAACCGATCATAGAGTTGCTCTTCTACCTGACTTTCATCACGACATAGAATGCCGTAGTCCAGCAGCCGTATCAACAATTCAGAAAATTCTTCCTGACTGTAATTCTTTTTTTCAAGTTGTTCGGCAAATAAATCACTAATCATTATTTTTTATTTTTTTCCAGATGGTTTTTTATTATGGCTTGCTACAACAGAAATATTGAACTCATCAAATTGTTCAAAGTAGGTATTTTTAGTCTGCTTTCCCAAGGGCTCAATATGAAATGAAAATTCTGAGCTGGACTGATTAACCGCCCCTAATTCGATCGCATGCGCCATCGCTAATAAATCATCTGCGGTATTAATGGGCAACTCAGAGGTATTTATCTGTTGGCGCTGCTGCAAAGCATCCACCAGATAGTTTTTCAGATCCTGATTACGAATAGAGAAAGCCTGATCCAGCATTTGTTGTATGAGCAGATCACGGCGGGCGGCTTCATCCAGTTGCTCATCTTCTGCAAGGGCTGTTTGTACCTGACGTTTCTGGCGGCGTTCCATCAGCACCACCTGCTGCGGGTCAACCAACCTTAAATTCATGGGTAACATCAACTCTGCTGCCTGCATCAAGCGTGCAGCAATCTCCTCGTCATCCTTATTTTTCAGCGAGTCACAAACAGCTAAAATATCACTCTGACCCTGACCTCCAAGATAAGCAATCTGGCGGATAATAATATCCGCTCGCTTAGTAAAACCCTGCAGCGCTCTACGTAATGCCGGAAGCATAGTATCCGATGCTTTGGCCATACGCAGTTCAATCGTATCAAGAATGGTCCATAAAATAGATTGATCGCTGGAAGTAAGCAAGTCTGGTGCAAGTTGTCGCAGACGAATTTCCGCCTGTTTTTTAAAATCTTTACGCTTGCGGCGTATTTTACCGATGGCCTGCTCGATCTGATCCCGGTGTTTTTCTACACTATCTGCTGATAAACGAATGGATAAATCCGGCTGAAAGCGCTTTTCCATAAAATCAAAAAAATGCTCCGATGCCTGCTGCACAAGAACCTGAGATTCAACTTCTTTGACTAATTCACGCTTACGTTCTTCCAGTTCCGCAATCACATCACTGAAATCAGTAATTATTCGCTCCGAGAACTCATAGGCATCCAGTAAATCATGGACTTCACCTCGACTCAAAAAAGCTTCCAGTGCATTGAGGGTATTACGGGTATTTCTATGCCGGGTACGGACTTTAGTCCGATTGGCCTCAACCAGAGGCTGAGTAAACAAACGACCCATACGACTGAAAGGATAGGTTGACTGAAACGTCACCTGATCGACCTGTTTTTCAATCCAGCCATTTTCCACCAGAAGATTTAATACCCAAGCAGCCTGTTCTCGCTCATTTTTGAATCGGGGAACTGCAGGTTCATCAGATGCCTCTTGCTCCGTATCTGGCCCCTCTTGTTGCTCAAGAATAGGTGCTCGAGCCAAAGCTTCTTCAAATATTTCAATCAGTTGGCTGCGCCGTAAAGATTCACCATAATCTGCATTAGCACTGTAGAGACGATCATATAGCAGGCGCAGACATTCAATGACCTGTTCACGATATTTACTGGTCAGGGGCTTAAAAAATTGTTGGCGCTGTTCGGAAAAAAACATGGAATAAAACAGATTATAATAAGAAAAATCAGATTGTATCAGAGTTTTAAGAGTTTGTGGGAATCAATCTGAATAAAATAAAAATGCATCTTAGGGAGCTTAGGGAGCTTAGGGAGGGAAGAAGTCAATAGATGATTTTACTCTTCCCCCTTCTTAAAGAAGAGAGAAGTTAAGAACCTAATAATGAATGGGCGCTAATTAGCACTATTGAACAATTCATTAAAATAGAGTTTTTCTTCATTGCTCAATAAATCACTGCTGTAATCAGTAATATGACCGCCAAAGAGACTCGTTCCCTGAGGATCATCACGCCTTTCACCATCACGACGATTATTATTGCGTCGTTCAGCCTTAGGCCAGGCAACATAATCCTTTTTTACATGCTCTATCCATTCTGGAGAAGCAAATGCAAAACCAACTTGACGTCTGTCCTGAAGACGACGTTCAAATGAATTCCGTCCATCTTTTCTTATTTGTTCCTGCATGATATTTTTCTATTATACCTCGTTACTTAGTATATTAGCATTTTCTAACACATATTTATAGTTATTCCTAAAATATTTCTGAATTTTAATTAAAAACGTTACCCGTTATCTTTTCCCAAGGGGGCTTTTAATAAGACAGGCTTTTTCGACATTAGTTCATTTTCACATAGACAAGCTATCATTGTTATCTGTTATTCCTTATAATAAAGCTAACAAAAATTGGCAATTAAAGAGGAATTTATTGATGAAAATTTCATTACTAATCTTGCTTTCCTTATTCACTGTTTCGCTTGCAAATGCTCACCCGAATCACATGACCTTTGAAGAGGTTCAGCATCATAAGACGGTATCGGATAAGAATGCCTCACGCATCTCAGGTAAGTTAAATCACACAATAGAAAATGGACACAATGAGCCCACTCCCTGTGCAAAACAGGTGATAGAACCTCAACATAAAACAATACCCTGTAAAAAGAAATAATTTCCCCCCAGAGCAGTTTAAAGCTGAACAAGATTCTGCAATCGAGAACTGCTTATTCTATTCATTGCATAAATGAGAGGCATAATTTGCATGGTACCACTTCATAACAAAAGGAGATAATACCGTCGTGAGGACAATGACAATGACCATACCGGCATGTATTTCATTATTTAAAATACCGCTTATTCGTCCTAACTCAACAAAAATTAAACCAATTTCACCACGGGGGACCATTGCCATACCAATAGCCCATTTTGACTGGATTGATTCTTTAAGAAAAAAAGGGCCAATTAACTTACCAAGCACGGCAAGAATAAAAATAATCAATGAGAATCCCCAGATAAATGGGGAACTCCAGTCGATTTCTCTCAGATTCAGTGACAAGCCAATGTAAACAAAAAATATAGGTGTAAATAGCTGAATAATGGGCTTCATTTGCTCTTCGACACATTTAGCACAACCTTTATCGGTACGAATGGTTAAGCCAAAGGGCAAAAAGAATCGTCTTGACAGAGCCAGACCTGCTGCAAAACCACCTAAGAGCTCAGGCGCTCCCATTATGTGTGAAATCCATGAAAAAAACAGAACCAAAGCAACAATGGTTGTGGGTATAACACCGGGTATTTCACTCGTCATATCCAGGCGCGTGATATACAATGAGATAAACTTTGCAGCGACCGGTGCAAAAGCAAAAAACACACCAATAAACAACAGCACCTTACTAACATTCACAAAGCTAACGTCATTAGTCACAGAGAATTCATAAAGTATCGCCAGAAGTATCACACCAAACACATCATCAAGAACAGCAGCACCAAGAACAATCTGACCCTCATGTGCCTGTTGGCAATGAATATCTTTTAAAACTCTGATCGTAATACCAATACTGGTCGCCGTAATGGTCCCACCAACAAATAAGGAGACCAGCAATGATAAGTCAAAATACCAGTAGGCGGCACTAAAGCCCAGAAGCATAGGAAAGATGAAACCTGATAGTGCAACAATGGCTGACTTCAACCCAGAATGAAGAAGACGCTTACCATCGGTTTTGAGTCCAACCTCAAAGAGTAAGAGGATGATACCAATTTCTGCAAGCAGTTTAAGAACTTCACTGGCTTCAACCCATCCCAGCAAGCTGGGCCCGATAACCACACCAGCCGTTAATTCCCCAATGACTGATGGTGCACCAAGACGTACAGCAATTTCTGCAAATATTCTTGCCGCTAGCAAAACCGCTAATAGATGCAAAAAGAAAACATGTGCTTCCATTGATTAATCCTGCTCTAAACAGGCTTGATCATCTATGGGGCATAATTTTCTATGAACAGAAGTACATCCCAGAGGAATCACAAACAGAGTTAGAGTGGTTGCAACAATAGGTCCAAATAATAATGAAATGGCCATACCCTGAAAAATCGGATCAAATAATATCGTTGCTGCGCCTGCCATCATGGTCAGGTTAGTCACCCAGATAGGACGCATTCTAATTTGTCCTGCGGTTGCAACAGCATGCATAGCATCCTGTCCCAGGTGTATTTCATTTTTAACAAAATCAACCAGAAGGATAGAACTTCTTACTTCTATACCAGCCAGTGCAATGAAACCAATCATAGAGGTTGCCGTAAATTCTGCATTCATAATCCAGTGCCCCGGTATAATTCCAATCAGAGTCAATGGAATGGGCGCCATAATAATAGAGGGCAAAATAAAGTTCCTGAATTCCAGCACAAGCAAGCCATAAATAAGGACTAATGCTGCAGCAAAGGCAAGACCCATATCTCTGAAAGTTTCATAGGTGACAACCCATTCACCACTCCATTCAAAACCAGATTGCCGATCATCTTCCGGGGCACTTGTCATCGTGCCGCTTATTTGTATGCCATCAGGAGTCGTATATTCCTTCAGTGCCTCTTCAATGGATAATATGCCGTAAATAGGTGCCCCCAGTTTACCTTCCATTTCTCCCACAACATATTCCATCGAACGTAAGTCTTTACGATAAATAATGTTTTGCTCTGCAACCTTAACAAAATGACCCAACTCAGTTAAGGGCACTAATTGGCCATTTGATGAAGCAATAGGCAGATTGGATATGCGTTCAATTTCCCCTCTTTTATCCAGAGGTAACTGCAAGATAATAAACTTCGGCTCAAGTGAATTATGTCCTTTAATATCACCCAGTTTATAACCACCCATTGCCATTTGTATATTTCGATTGATGCTTTCTACGGAGACACCCTGACGCATTGCTTTCTCAGTATCAACATTAAAATGCCAGCGCTCATATGGCATGATCATATAGTTATCCGCATCAACAAGGTTAGGTGTCTGTGTAAAAATCTGAGTCATATCAGTTGCCACCTGGCGTCTGGTCTGTGCATCTGGGCCATAGATTTCAGCCACAACAGTTTGTAAAACAGGTGGGCCGGGGGGCATTTCTATCACGGCAATTTTCGCCCCCAGAGCATGTGCCTGTTCAGTCAGCAGTTTTCGTGCTGCTTCTGCCAGTTGATGGCTGCTTCTTTCCCGATGTTCCTTATCAATCAGCATCACTTGAATATCAGCATGCCATGGTTCCTGACGTAAATAATAATGCCGCACCATACCATTAAAATTAAAGGGTGAGGCGGTACCCGTATAGGTTTGTAATGCCGTTACTTCAGGGACATTCTTTTGTATCGTTTCAGCTAACCTTCGGGTCACATTGGCCGTTTCAAGAATAGCAGTACCTTCAGGCATATTAATTAAGACATTAAATTCAGGCTTATTATCAAAGGGAAGCATTTTAACCGTAACAGCCTTAGTATAAAACATTGAACAGGCAAGAAAAAACAGGATAATAATCACAGCCAGAAAGATCCATCCCATAAGTCGGTTTTTTATCAGAGGCAATAAAAGAGGTCGATAGAAACGGCCTATTGCATCCTGAACTTTTTTCTCATGAATTTCTGCATCCTGTAATATCGCAACCTTAGGTCGCAGGCGTAATGAAAACCAGGGTGTAAAAACAAAAGCAGCAAGCAATGAAAAAAGCATTGCAACAGAACCCAATACAGGTATGGGAGACATATATGGGCCCATCATACCGCTGACAAAGCCCATAGGCAGCAGTGCAGCTAAAATGGTAAAGGTTGCAATAATGGTCGGATTACCCACCTCACGCACAGCATCTACTGCAGTGGCAATTGTTGTTTCCCCATTCCTTAACCAGCGCCTGAAAATATTTTCCACAACTACTGTGGCATCATCCACCAGAATGCCAATGGAAAAAATAAGGGCGAACATACTCACCCTGTTTATGGTATTACCCAGAGCCCAACTTGCCCAGATAGTAATTAAAATCACCACTGGAATTACTGTAATCACCACCATAGCCGGACGTGCACCAATGGTAATCCAGCAAAGAAAACTCACAGCAATAGCCGCATAAACTAAAGCTCTTAACAGCTCATTGACTTTATCATTAGCCGTTTTGCCATAGTCACGAGTCACCATGGTATGAATATTATCGGGAATTAATCGTCCTTTCAGACTGTCCAGTTTAGCAATAACATCTTCCGCAACGGTTACGCCATTTGAACCTTCTTTTTTAGCTAAGGCAATAGTCACAGCAGGCACATCATTCGCTCTTTTATTGACAATCGATTCATTGCCCTGTATTCCTGCCCCACTATAAAATGACACCAGCTCGCTCGCTTCTGAAGGGCCATCAATAATAGTGGCAATATCATTCAGATAAACCGGCTTTCCCTGATTCACTCCTACCACTAATTGTTTAATATCATCGACATTTTTAAAAAAAGATCCGGTAAAGACTTTAAAAGAAGTATTAGCCTGCTCAAGGTATCCAGCAGGGTATTCTGTATTGGCACTTCTGATGGCATTAGCCACTTGATCCAGACTGATACCAAAACCAGTCAGCCTTTCAGGCAATACTTCAATACGAATCTGTTGTTTCCTACCACCAACAACAAAACCCTGCCCGGTATTCGGTACCTCTTTTAAACGCTGAAGAACCTTATGAGCCAGCACTCGTAGTTCTGAATCATAGACTCCATCAGCCCATAATGTCAGCGTAACAACCGGCACATCATCAATGCCTTTAGGTTTAACAAGCGGCATGGAAACCCCAGGGGGGATTTTATCCATATTTGACTGCAGCTTGTCATGTACTTTGACAATAGACGGCCCCATTTCCTCATTCACTTTAAAACGAACGGTTACTATTCCCTGATCATGCTGAGAAGCAGAATAAATATGTTTAACACCGGGGATCTCCTTCATCATACCTTCCAGAGGTGCTATGGCCAGATTCGCCACATCTTCAGCAGATGCCCCTGAATATTGAATTAAGATATCAATCATGGGTACAGAAATTTGTGGATCTTCCTGACGAGGCGTGTACATCAAACCTATCAGACCAATAAATAAAGCAGCAAAAAAAAGCAGAGGTGTCAAAGGTGAATCAATAAAGAAATTGGCAATATTTCCTGCAAGTCCTAATCTTGGGCCTTCAACAGCTTCATCGTGCGGATGTGACAGAGCGGGTCTTCTTGAATAATGTTTCACTCTTCGATCAGAGCAGGATTCTCTTCTATCGTTTACAGCCTGCTCAGATTTTTTCTTTGTCATTATTTTATCCTGAGCAATTTAATATCATATCCTGAAGTGATAAATGCGGGCGGCTTATCCAGCACGCTCTCATTTTCTTTCACCCCATACTGGATAATCACCTGACCTGAAGACAAACGTTCTCCAACTCTGACCAGACGCAGTTCAGTCTTATTTTTTCCATTGATGACAAAAACGGAAGGCAGCCCACCTCTTTCTATAATAGCTGTTGAAGGGATCAACAAATGTTTTTTCTGAGTTGTTGAGGACATAGGAATTGATACTTCAGCATAACTGCCTGGAGAGATAGGTCCAGTACTTGATAATGTTAATTTAATCCGGGTTGTATGTCGCACCGGATCAGAAGTTGGAAAAATTTTACTAATATTGACAAGAATCTCATTATCCAGACCATCTATCCTGGCATGAACTGACTGGCCTTCCTTTAGATTGTGAGTTGCACGCCCGGGTACATCAACAACAATTTGTAAAACACTCAAATCTTCATAAATTAATAATGCCTGGCCAGGCTGAACGGTATCACCCTCTTCAATTTTTTTGTTGGTGATCACACCATCAAAGGGTGCAATACTTAATGTGTCACGCAATTTTGTATCGATTTGATAAATCTGAGAACGTGCCTGCTCAAGAGCCTGGTGCGCCTGTTCCAGCTGAGCACGGGCAGCAGCAATATCAGCACCCCGTTCCACATCATAATCTCGAGTGCCCATTAAGTCAGACATAGGATTAGTGACCAATTGATCAAACATACCGGGTAAGCCCATACCTCCCGGTGCACGATTAGTGGTTGACGGCGAGACAATCTGTCTATGAAATTGGACACCGGCATTATTGACTGCAATGGATGCAGTGTTAAATTGAGCCAGTGCAATTTGTCTCCTTACTAATAATTCATCATCATTTATTTTTACCAGTAAATCACCCTTTTTAAAGTGATCGCCTTCCTCACCGGAAAGACTAACAATACGTCCTGGCATCTGTGCAGATAGCACCACAGACTTGTGTGCAGCAACAGCACCACCAACAAACAGACGGTTCGCTGGAACAGAATGTGTTTTAACAGGAACAATTGATAAGGATTTAGTTGCTTGCACTTCCTTAGGCTCTTGCGAAGCCAACACACTTGAGGACAACATCACTAAAAGTAGTGTGATAGTAATGAAGATCAGATCATTAATTTTCATTTTTTTCACTTACTCCGTTAGCCTATTTAAAAGCCCCAAAATCCCTCATTAAAAGAGGGAGTTAAGCGCCTGAAAACTCGTTAATGAGAAGGCTCAATACTTACTTAATATTTTTCTTATACTCTGGAATATCTGCATTCAAGGCATTGGAAAAATTTGAAGACATCATTGTGACAGTCTCCAGTTCAACCCCTTTAAAATTAGTATCAGTGACATTAGCATGAGAAATAACACTGCCAGTCATAACAGCATCCTGTAGATTGGCATGGCTTAAATCAGCCTGATGAAGATTGACTGAACGGGCGAAAATATTATTCATATTAGCATGGCTGAGATTAGCACGTTCCATGTTCGCACTATTAATGACCGAAAAGCCATTGTCATGACGACTACTCAGATTTGTAAAACTCAGATCAGCTTTAATCATATTCGCATCATTAAAATGGCAATCTTTCAAGTCAGCGTGATTAAGATCAGCCTCTCTGAAATTTGCACGGATAAACAAACAATCGTTAGCAACGACTTCGACCAGCTTACTGCGGTAAAAAATGGCATGACGAACATCCGCTCTACTCAATATAGCCTGACTTAGATCAGCTTCACGAAAATCAACCCAATGAAGATAAGCATGGGACAGATTTGCATGAATCAGTTTACTATTAAGAAACATAGCGGCATGAGCCTGATTGTCACTGCCCATTTCCGCATAAGACAAATCAGCGCCACTCAGATCAGCATCATTCAGATGAGCACCAATCAGTGAAGCATGCTGCAAGTTTGTATTTTTCAGATTGGCTCGATTCAAATCCGCAAAATCAAGTCGTGCATGACTCAAATCAACATTTTCCAAATCAGCATCTTCCAGTATTAATTCACTGAGATCAGCACCTGCTAATGTGTCCGCATCAATTTCAGCCAAAACTTCTCCGGAACCCTTTTTTTTAATTTCTATCATAATTTCATACTCCCCTACAATGGCAATCCGGTAAGCCCGCAATCTTACAAGCCAGTTTACACCCGCCATTTGCAAACAAGCCTTCTAAATGTTTTCTACTACAGGGTGTATTAGGATTGATTTTTTTTCCCAGTTTTTTTATCACTTCTCTGGCATCTGGAGCAATGCCAAACTCCTGGAAATACTCCCGTAAAAAATCAATAACATGCCAATGGCATTCTGTTAGTTTCAGGCCATTTGATTCAGCCATATTATTGGCAAAATCCTTATTCCATGCTTCAAAATGAATAAGGTATCCTTTCTTATTAAGATCTAAATTTTTTAGATCGGCTCCTTTGTTTTGATTTAACATAGTGCCCCCGGAGAAGTTAGCTTCTTTACATTAAATTAATCGATAACATTGTTAATAATGGCATATTGCTTTTGCGCTTCGTTATCAACAATATCACTCTGTGTCTCAATCATTGCACAACTTCTGGCCATTCGTGTCTGCATAGCACACTTCCATGCCAGGTTTTTTTTATTATCCAGTTGTCCCAATGGAGTTAAACACGCTTTAGCTGCCGTCACCACAAAATGTGCTGCCTGTGATGCCCAGTCTGCATCATCACCACAGGCGGTATAAGTTTTCACTGCCAGTGTCTTTAAACTTTTATAAACATCATCAAACTCACTCTGGGAAGATTTTTCATCTTCAACAATTTGTAGTGCCCGTTCAATAACCGGATCAGAATTCAGTAATAGGACACTCTTAATAAATTGAGTGGCGACCAATCTCTGTTCCTGAACTGACAGTTCTGACAACGCCTTTTTAAAATCCTGATCATTTTTAATTGTCATAATGACCTCTTATATAAGATACATTTGCTATAATTATTTCTCTCTAACGATTCTCTGTTATCAGCTTACTTTCACCTTTATTATTTCCTCACCATCGGGATCAGTCACATGTACTGCGCAGGCAATACAGGGATCGAAACTGTGAATGGTACGTAAAATTTCTATCGGCTGTTTCGTATCATACAGCTGGTGATTATCTTCTAATGCAGCCTCATAAGCTCCAGCCTGACCTTGTGGATCACGTGGTCCGGCATTCCATGTACTGGGAACAACAGCCTGATAATTGGCAATTTTTTGATCTTCAATCACTATCCAGTGTCCCAGAGCACCACGAGGTGCTTCCATAAAGCCCACACCCTGAGCTTTTTTAGGCCATGTTGAGGGTTCCCAGAGCTGATCATTGAATGTTTGAGTGTCACCGGATTTAATATTAGCAATTAATTGATCATACATTCCCTGCATTCCATCAACAATGATCTTGGTTTCCAGTGTTCTGGCGGCAGTTCTTCCCAGAGTCGAAAACAGTGCTTCAACGGGGACATCTAATTTTTTCAATGTCATGCCCACTAAATCACGGGTTTGCTCATGTCCTTTAGCATACAGAGTCAGGACTCTGGCCAGAGGCCCGGTTTCCATCGACTGACCTTTCCAGCGTGGTGACTTAAGCCATGAATAACTATTTTCAACATCCAGGTGTTTATAGGGTGGTTTAGGACCACTATAATTTAAATCGGTTTCACCAACATAGGGGTGTAGTCCACTGTCTTTACCACCGCTATAGTCATACCATGAATGACTGATGTACTCCTGTATTTCAGCATCATTATTCAGATCCACCGGATGGACGGTTGATATGTCACGATTAAGAATAACACCCGGAGGTAAAAAGAAACTATCAGGGTCAGTCATTGACGTCCCAGGCAAATCACCATAGCAGAGAAAATTCCCCAAACCTTCACCTCGCTTAAACCAATCTTTATAAAATGAGGCTATAGCCAGAGTATCAGGTACATAAACTTGATCAACAAAGGCTTTCATTTCATTGATCACATCCTGAACCTGTGATAATTTCTTAATATTAATGGCAGAGTCAGAATTTAAATCAATCGGTGATGCGACACCACCTACAAGAAAATTAGGATGGGGATTTTTACCACCAAAAACAGTATGCAGTTTTGCCACATCACGCTGCCATGTCAGGGCCTCAAGATAATGTGATACGGCCATAAGGTTAGCCTCGGGAGGTAGTCTATAAGCGGGATGTCCCCAATAGGCGTTAGAAAATATTCCTAATTGACCACTTTCAACAAAGGTTTTTAGTTTCTTCTTCATATCCGCAAAATAACCCGGTGATGACTTAGGCCATTTACTGATACTTTGTGCCAGCTCTGAGGTTGCTTTTGGATCAGCATCCAGTGCGGATACGACATCAACCCAATCCAGAGCATGCAGATGATAGAAGTGCATCACATGATCATGAGCATATTGTGCCATGATCATAAGATTACGAATCAGTTGAGCATTTTTCGGTATAGAATAATTCAATGCATTTTCGACCGCTCGCACTGAAGCAATACCATGAACCAGAGTACAAACGCCGCAAATACGTTGTGTAAAGGCCCAGGCATCTCTTGGATCACGTCCCTTCAGGATCAACTCTATCCCTCTGACCATTGTACCCGCAGAATAAGCCTGTGCAATTTTATCACCATCCATTTGTGCTTCAATACGCAGATGGCCTTCTATTCGTGTGATAGGGTCAACGACAATACGCTCACTCATTATTTTCTCCCTTTACTGCATTCTCTTCAACCAGATGCTCAGAAATTAATTCACTTAAACCTATAACCGGTATGTCCATATTGTTTTCTTCCAGGCCTTCTTCAAGCACCAGTCGACAATTTGCACAGGCAGTAACCATAACCTCAATATCTATTTCTTCCAATTGAGCTTTCTTACGGTTAAAGACTTTTAGACGAATGTCATCGGCCCGTTCATTCGCACTGACACCACCACCGCCGCCGCAGCACCAGTTCATTTTTCCAGAGTCAGTCATTTCTACAAACTGTGATGAAATCTGAGCAAGCAAACGCCTTGGCTGTGCTTCAACACCACCTTTACGAACAAGCTGACAGGGATCATGAAAAGTCAGCCTTTTCTCAAGCAGACCTGATGTTTTGAAACGTCCGCTTTGCTGCAGCTCATCAAGCAACTCCAGAATATGAACCACTTTAAAAGGGTATTCACGGCCAATCAGGTTTGGACCATCCCAGCGAATTGCCGTATAAGCATGACCACACTCAGGACTGATCACATACTTCACTTTTAATTTTTCTGCACCTTCCACAACCCGTTGCACTAATTCTCTGGCAATGTCACTGCTGCCAATCTGTATGCCGGAATTAGTGGCTTCAAATGCTTCTGATGACAAGGTCCAGCTGACGCCCGCCTGCTTAAATATTTTTGCCAGTGATTCTATATATTCAGGGAAATTAATAATTTCCATAGAGGATAACAGTGCCAGATAATCAGCGCCTTCAACATCGATAGGGATCGTCAACCCGGTATCCGTTTCAATATGTCCAATTTGTGCCTTCAGAGCTTTCAGGCGAATGCCCATAGGACTGCCAATTTTAACCGCACGGGTACTGGCACCAATCAAACCTTCCGGTGCATGATCCGAGGCCACCATGCCTTCACGTACTTTGCGGATCATGGTTGAAATATCATTACCCACAGGACACACCATTGAACAGCGGCCGCATAGAGTACAAGCATCATAAACCAAAGGTTCCCATTCCTGCAGCATTTCGTCAGTCACTGGCTTTGCCAGTCCCAGAACTTTTTTCAACCTTCCAAACAGGGTATATTCACTTTCCCAGATGCGGCGTAGAGGTTCAACTTTATTGATGGGTGTGTATTTTGGGTCATTGGTTTCGGTATAAAACAAACAGGCCTCAGCACACAAACCACAATGGACACAACTGCTGAAAAATGCCGCTGTCGGTGCATCAATCTGTTCCTTCAGTGCATTAATCCCTTTTGATATATTTAAAGTACCAGTACTCATGATTCTATCCCCTTACGTCCCATCATAGCTCCCGTATACCAGCGAGCGATAAACAATGTGATTGCATGCATTAATTTAGTAAAAGGAAATACAATCAATAATAATTCAACACTAAGAATATGCAGCCCCAAAGCCAGGGGATAGGGATCAATCATACGATGAAAGGCAATATAACCTGTGAGTAACGGTAAAAATGTCACCAGCCAGACCAGATAATCCTCAAAAGTACTTAAAAACTTAAGTACTGGATGTGTTAGACGGTGCCATAACATCGCAAGTAAGGCCACCATTGCAATAACCGCTGAGGCATCAATAAATTGACTGCCCAGCCCGGGCCACTTTAACCCCAGCATTGCATGAATAAGCTCAATATGCGGAACAAAAAACAGCAGAATAATAAAAAAACAAATATGCCAGATATAACCGACTACAACCACAAAAGGTGCTCGTTTAAAAGTGCCATTATCCACCACAGAACGGGTAATAATATTCTTTAATCCAGGCCCCCACTCGCTACCACGCGGCTCTGAAAAATCCTGTTTTCTACCCAGCAGAAAGATTTCCAGAAGCCGGATGAGAATGCCAATAATAAATAGGCCGATAGCAATATTAAAGGCATCTCCTCTGGTCCATAGAAGGAAGTCATTTGCATTACTAAACAGTTCCATTTGTTAACTCCTTCATTTGTTAGTATCTTTTTGGTTTAAAGAGAAATCATCGACTGAGACCTTAGTATGCTGCGACACCGCTGCAGATTTGGTCTTCTGGTTGGCAAAACCAGCCGCCGCACCCAAAACCACACCGCTTGCAACAGCATACCCTGCAGCCCTTGCATAATCACCATCAGGAATGGACAGGGCTTTATAAAAACTGCCGGCATCCCAGAAGTCTGGTTCTGAACAACCCAGACAACCATGACCTGACTCCACAGGCCAACTGGTCTGCTGGTTCCATTTCAATGTGGCACAGGCGTTATAGGTCATAGGACCTTTACACCCCAACCGATAGAGACACCAGCCTTTTTTTGCCCCTTCATCATCAAATGTTTCAGCAAACAGACCTTTGTCATAAAAAGGACGGCGATAACAACGATCATGGATACTCTGGCCATAGAAAACTTTGGGACGCCCCAGACGATCCAGCTCTGGAATACTGCCAAAGGTCAGATAATGTGCCAGAACACCTGTAATAACCGTTGGGATTGGAGGACACCCTGGAACATTGATAACTGGTTTATCTTTAATCAATGATGACACTGAAACTGCACCCGTTGGATTGGGAGCAGCATGTGGCAGGCCGCCATAAGCTGAGCAGGTACCCACAGCAATAACTGCCGCCGCACCCGCAACGGTGTCATTAAGCATATCAAGATTACTCATCCCGGCAATGGTTGAATACCCAGGATCAGCCAGTGGAATAGAACCATCAACCACGACCAGATAGTTGCCATAATTTTCCTTCATGGCCTGTTCTCTGGCATGCTCTGCCGCCTCACCGGCAGCAGCCTGAAGAGTATGCTGATAATCTAATGAGATATGATCAAAGATCAAGCCTTCAACCGTAGGACTATGTGAGCGCAGCAGGGATTCAGCACAGCCAGTGCATTCCTGAAAAGAGAGCCAGATAACAGAGGGGCGCCTGGCGGATTCCAGTGCCTGAGCAACTGTCGATATCATTGATGCTGGCAGAGCCATCAGTGAGGTTAATGCCGTGCAATATTTCAGGAAACCACGTCGCGAGACACCCTGTTGCTGCAGTAATTCAAAAAGTGTTTGTTTATTCATCTTCCTGATCCTTGCTGATGTGTTTTACAGAATCACTTAATCTCTTCTATTCGCTCAATCTCTTTTATTCGTTCAAGGCTGTCTTTAACTTCTTCATATTGTGAAAATAACATCTCAGGCATATAGGTAACTTCAATGGACTTACCAATGATTACTCCGTCTTCACTATAGTGTGTCACTACCCAGATACCGCTATAACTGGTTTCATAAAATATACTTTTACCCAGGGCATCAAGCTCAGTGCGAACTTCACCTTTTCCCAGATATTTTTCTAATTTCCGCTCTTCTCCCGGTGACCAGGGCATGGCTCGTAAATCAATGGTATGAGATTTTTTTTGTTCCAGAAGCTGTTGCAGAGAAAATTTAATCTCCGTTAAAATACTGTGTAAGTTTCCAGTTTCATATTCAGGGGATTCGACCTGTACTTTAATATCTGCAAGAGTTTGACTGGAGAAAGTTTCAATATTCATAATACTCTCTCCCTCCGATTCGGCTTTTCATTTATCGCAGCGGTTTTATTGCTTAAGTC
The DNA here is from genome assembly GCA_016744375.1 of Gammaproteobacteria bacterium. GTDB lineage: Bacteria > Pseudomonadota > Gammaproteobacteria > GRL18 > GRL18 > GRL18. The sequence continues at coordinate 47,581 of JADGEM010000014.1, read as the reverse complement.
AATAGCACCCCATTGTTCCAAAAGCCGTTTAATTTGAGCTGCCGCTTCAGGTAAAGCTTTTTCGACAATGGGAGTCAGATCACTACCCCAGTCAATAGAGTCAGGCTGGATGCCTATCAGGGCACGTTTTTCCGGGAGTTGTTCGACGAGGCGGCTCATATCAAAGAGATCCAGCAAGGAAACTTCATGCACACTTTTGCCTGGCTGTGAAAGGAATTCATCCATTGCCTGATCATGGAGGCAATACACTGTACCGGGTGCCTGCTTTAAGTTTATGGCATCCAGAACAATTAAGTTTTGATCGGCACGGATACTGGACAATAAATCAAAACTCAAAGTACCACCGTCAAGCATCTCAATTCCATCTTCTGCTTGCCATTGTGGATTCAGTGCCTGAATAAAATTAAGCAAGTGGATACCAATACCTTCATCTTTTAGTAAGGTATTACCCACCCCAAGAATCATTGCCATAAGCATACCACCTCCCCTTTAGAATTTATAAAGGATAAGATCAATAGACAATTACAATATTACACCTTTTCAGCGCTAAATGTCTTTATTTTGTAGGTATAAACAACGTATTTTAAACGTTATTGAAGCTTCTAATGATCTGGCTCAATTATTTATCCAATAATTCCAATTTATTATCAGGTTTTGTCATATACTAGAGGCAGGAATAAACTAAAAAAATGGGTTGAAAGAGAGAGTATGTGTCTTGGTATTCCAATGAAAATACTGGAAATTAATCAATTTATGGCACGTTGTGAAGCAAAAGGAATTGAGCGTGACGTGAGCCTATTTATGCTGCAGGACGAATCCGTCAATATCGGTGATTATGTCGTCGTACATGTTGGTTATGCGATTCAAAAGGTTTCTGAAACTGAGGCTGAAACGGCCTGGCAAATCTATGATGAAATGCTTTCTCTTGAAGACCAGGCTTCAGCAGGTGAGCACTTAAGCGAAAAAGACAATGCATGAGCTCTCTATCTGCCAAAGTATTATTGAACAAGTCACTGAAATCAGCAGACAAAATAATGCCCGCATTGTGACAAAAATTTACATTCAGATAGGCCCCTTATCAGGAGTAGAGGCCCTTTTATTAGAGCATGCTTTCCCTGTTGCCAGTGCTGGAAGCATTGCTCAAAATGCCATTTTGGAGATACAAATATTACCAATAAAAATACACTGCAATATCTGCGGCAATGAAAATACAGCAGATATCAGCAAGCTTATTTGCAGTGCCTGCGGTGCCTGGCAAACAAGTTTGATCAGCGGCGATGAAATGTTATTAAAATCAGTAGAACTGGAAAAATTTGAGGAGAAATCGAATGTGTGATACTTGTGGTTGTAATGTCACTGAAGGCAATCGGAATCTTATCGAAACAGGGGGCAAACACGCCAAGACCTCAGAGGGTAATGAGGCGGTCGAAGTACTGCAGAACCTACTGCATGAAAATAATCATCGGGCCGCCCACAATCGCGAGCATTTTGACAAACATCAGGTGCTGGCAATTAATCTGATGTCCTCTCCGGGTTCAGGTAAAACAGCACTTCTGGAAGCAACAATTGATGCCCTCAACACGATCAGAATAAATACTAACGATAAACTTTCCATTGCGGTAATAGAAGGTGATCTGGAAACAGAGAATGATGCCCAAAGAATACGGGACAGAAATACCCCGGCCATTCAAATAACAACTGGAAGTGCCTGTCATCTGGATGCCTATATGGTACATGATGCCCTGCATGAACTGGACTTAGATAATCTGGATATTATTTTTATAGAAAACGTCGGCAACCTGGTTTGTCCTGCCAGTTTTGATCTGGGACATCACTTAAATGTGACCTTGCTCTCAGTCACAGAAGGTGATGATAAACCCGCTAAATATCCCGTCATGTTTCGTGGTTCTAACTTAACACTTATAACCAAAGCGGATTTACTGCCTTTCCTGGATGATTTCGATGTCAGCAAAGCAGAAAAAAATATCCGCAACCTTGCCAACCCAGCCCCTGTTTTTCAAATATCTGCCCGTAAAAGCAATGACTCAAGTTTAGAAAAACAGGGGATCAATGAGTGGATTGAGTGGTTAAAACAACAGATAAAACAGTATAAAACACACCTTAAGTTAGGTGAGACCGTTTTACCAATGATCCAAAAAGATCATCTGCACAATTCCAGCCACCCGCATGAACACTAAAATCAGTGCTAAAGCCTGGCTATTAAAAGTCAATGAGCTGATGGCATCTGCCCGGACTCAGGAAAAACTGGCCGGTAAAAAAATAAAAATAATGAATGTCTGCGGTGGCCATGAACGTTCCATCTCAATGGCAGGTATACGTAATGCCCTGCACCCACAAATAGAACTTATCCCCGGCCCCGGTTGTCCTGTTTGCATTTGTCCGGAAGAAGATATTTATTTGGCCATTCAACTGGCACTGCATGAAGATATTATTTTATTAGCCTATGGCGACATGCTGAGAGTCCCGGTCAATGTTGGCAAAAAATCCATCCGTAGCCTGCAGCAGGCAAAAGCCTCAGGCGCTGATGTCCGCCCCATAGCATCACCTTTGGAAGCGCGCCAGATCGCATTAGACAAGCCACAGAAGCAAATTGTTTTTTTTGCCGCAGGGTTTGAAACAACCACCGCACCAACAGCTGGACTCATTGCCGAAGGTATTCCTGATAACTTATTATTACTCCTATCCGGACGGCTTACCTGGCCTGCAGTAGCCATGTTATTAGAAGGCGGAGCTCCAGGGTTTGATGCGCTGGTGGCACCAGGGCATGTTGCCACCATCATGGGTGCCAATGAATGGCAATTTGTTATAAACCAGCATCACATTCCCACCGCTGTTGCAGGCTTTAATACAGAAAGTTTGCTGGCTGCATTTTATTCAGTGATACGGCAAAAAATCGAAGATCGACTTTTTCTCGATAACTGCTACCCGCAGCTTGTTAAAGACAACGGTAATTCAACCGCTAAAAAACAACTGCAGGATACCATGGACATTATTGATGCCAACTGGCGCGGTATCGGCATCATCCCAAAATCAGGTTTTGAATTAAAAGCAAAATACCTTCAGCATAATGCCCGACTGATTTTTCCTGACTACGAAAAAAAAGTACGCCGTCATATTGGTGAAATGCCTGCTGGATGTGATTGCGCAAGTGTTGTTCTGGGCAAAAAGTACCCTAACCAGTGCAAACTCTATGGTAAGGCTTGCACGCCACAAGAACCCATTGGCCCCTGCATGGTTTCAGATGAAGGCGCTTGTCGGATATGGTGGGCTCATGGAACACGGGATGGCTGATTCTTTAAAAACATCGACAGTGAAGACTGCGTTGAAAGAAAGCAGTCTGGAAATACTGGTGACTGGGCAGGTTCAGGGTGTTGGGTTCAGGCCTTTTATCTATCGTATCGCAAAACAACACCAGCTTAACGGCTGGGTAAAAAATCGTTCTGGAGAGGTCATTATTCAGGTACAGGGACTTGCCTCACAACTTAAATCCTTTCAACAGGCAATATTAACACAACACCCACCATTGGCGTTACCGATCATTCATTCTGTGCACACGCTTCAAAAACAGCAAAGTCAGCATAAAAAGCTAAACGATTTTATTATTGAAAAAAGTGTGGTGAGTCAGAGCGCTCAACGGCATATCCCACCAGATTTTTTTACCTGCGAAGACTGCCTTGATGAAATAGCTGATCCGAAAGAAAGACGCTATCGATACCCTTTTATCAATTGTACTCAATGCGGGCCGCGTTATACCATTATTAAAGACCTGCCCTATGATCGCCCCAACATCAGCTTATCTGACTTTCCTCTATGCCCAAGCTGTTTTGATGAATACAGCAATCCCCTGGACCGACGCTTTCATGCACAACCTCTGGCCTGTGCTGAATGTGGGCCTGAATTAAGCTTACACACAGTTTCAACTTCGGTACATGGGAATGAGGCCGCATTATCCAATGCCGTTGCTGCTTTAAAACAGGGAAAAATATTGGCCGTCAAAGGTGTCGGCGGCTATCATCTGATGTGCGATGCCACGAATGAACAGGCCGTACAGCGCCTGAGAGAGCGAAAACATCGTCCTGATAAACCACTGGCTGTCCTGTTTTCAGCATCAGGAGTAACACCATCAGAGCAGTTCAGCCACTATTGCAGCTCAGACGATTTTGACCCTCATTCACCTGAAATAAAAGCACTGACATCACCACAAAGGCCCATCGTTCTGATTAAATTCAAACCTGGCCTGCTGGCAACCGCTATTAACCCGGGTTTAAATGAAGTCGGCGCTATGCTGGCCTATAGTCCCCTGCATTATCTTATACTCAAAGACTTTGGCCTGCCTGTTGTGGCAACATCCGGCAATCTCAGTGGTGAACCCGTGTTGACAGATAATGAACAGGCACTATCACGCCTCAGTCACATTGCTGATGTCTTTTTACAGCACAATCGCCCGATCCTGAGACCGGCAGATGATTCAATTATTCGTATCATTGCCAGCAAACCACGTCTGTTTCGTATCGGTCGTGGTTTTGCACCACTTGAAATAAACCTCCCCTTTACACTGGACAGGCCAACTCTGGCAGTGGGCGGGCAAATGAAAAACACCATTGCCCTGGCCTGGCAGAATCGACTGATCATATCACCTCATATCGGCGAACTGGACAGTAAACGCAGCATTGAAGTTTTTTCACAGGTCATTGATGATTTGTGCCATTTATATCGAGTGAAACCAGAACACATCATCTGCGATGCTCACCCTGATTATTATTCCAGTCATTATGCTGAACTGTACGCAAGAAAACATAAAATTCCATTAACACCAATTCAGCATCATAAGGCTCATGCCAGCATTGTATGGGGTGAATTTAATTCAAAAACAATCCATAAAAAACCATGGCTGGTTTTTAGTTGGGATGGTACAGGACTTGGCGATGATGCAAGCATCTGGGGTGGTGAGGGCTTCTATGGCAGTGCTGGTCACTGGCAACGAATAACATCAATTAAACCATTTTACCTGCAAGGCGGTGATAAAGCTGCCAGAGAACCCTGGCGATCCGCCTGTGCCCTATTGTGGGAAAACAATATTGATGCCAGTGAATTTGAAGATGATTCAAAAAACAAGGCACTGGCCTTTCAGGCATGGACAAAAAGAATTAACACAATTCAGTGCAGCTCAATGGGTCGATTATTTGATGCCGCCAGTGCTTTACTGGGTTTGGGGAAACACTCTTCCTTTGAAGGTCAGGGCCCTCTTTTATTAGAAGCTAAAGCATCAGAAGCACTGCTTGCTATTGCACCATCCGATAAAACCTTAATTCATCCTGACACGATAAGCCCTTCAGCCTTACCTCTTGAAACAAAGGCTGGTGTCATCATCGCTGACTGGTCTGAGCTCCTGCTCAAATTAATGGACAGAAAAAAAAGCATTAAACACAGAGCACTTTTTTTTCACCTGAGCATTGCTGAAACACTCATTGCACAAGCCAAAAAAATCAATTTAATTAAAGGTGATTTTTATATTGGATTAAGCGGTGGAGTGTTCCAGAACAAAGTGTTGACAGAATATATTATTAGACGCCTGGAAGAAGAAAATTTTACAGTTTTTTTACCAGAAAAAGTCCCCTATAACGACGCCGGACTGGCATTTGGACAAATTATTGAAGGCAGTGCTTCAAAAAGACAAGGAACCAATAATGATTAATAAACCTCAAAAGGAAAAATATATTTCACTGGCTCATGGTAACGGTGGGCGTTACATGCGAGAGCTGATTGAACGTTTATTTGCTCACTATCTTGCAAATCCTTTACTCAATACACAAAATGATTCAGTCCTGTTGACACTTGATCAACGTGAAATTGCCTTTACCACAGATGGTTTTACCGTCAATCCTCTGGAGTTTCCAGGAGGCACCATTGGTTCACTGGCAATTCATGGCACGGTTAATGATCTGGCGGTGGCAGGAGCAACCCCTAAGTACCTGAGTTTAAATGCATTTATAGAGGAAGGTATGTCATTTGAGCAATTAGAACGCATAGTAAAAAGCATGGCTGAAGCCGCAAGTGAAGCTGGAGTATCAATTGTTACAGGTGATACTAAAGTCGTCCCAAGGGGTGAAGGTGCTGGCGTTTTCTTTGCCACTAGTGGTATCGGCATTCTAGATAAAGATCACTCGCTCAGTATGGAAAAGATAAAAGCCGGCGACCAGATATTAGTCAGCGGCACTCTGGGTGATCATGGCACTGCTGTTATGCTGGCACGCGAACAATTTGGGCTAAAAGGCGACTTGAAATCTGATGCTGCATCCGTTTTCCCCTTAACTCAGGCAATTTTAAAGATAGAAGGCTTACGCTTTATGCGAGATCCGACTCGAGGTGGACTGGCATCCGTTTGTCATGAAATAAGTCGTGCCACACAAAAAGAAGTGCATTTATTTCAGGAAAACATTCCAATTCATGAGCAGGTTGATAGTGTCTGTGAAATTTTGGGATATGATCCCTTATATCTTGCCTGTGAAGGCAGGGTCGTTGCCATTGTTTCTGCAGAACAATCTGAAGAGGTATTAAAACTTTGGCAGTCAATAGCCAGTGGTGCCAATGCCTGTATTATTGGTGAAATAAGAGAGGGTGGAATAAGAGAAGCACAGGCAAACGTTGTTTTAGAAACAGAACTTGGAGGCGAGCGCTATCTCGAAGAACTTGAAGATGATCCCCTTCCGAGAATCTGTTGAAAAATCTACAATTTTATGAGATATCTTGATATAAAATAATGCTGACGCACTCTCTTTAGAGGTAAAATATGAGCTGCCACGAGCAGTCTGACAAAGAACATGAGACCACAATTTGACCCAATGTATGAAGCAGCCAATACCTGAAAAACAATTACTCAGTGCTATTACAACCGTACTGTCTCATTATATTACTGAGACTGATCCTTATATTTTATTTAATGGTCTTCTTGAAATCTTACTTGAGATGACAGAAAGTGAGTATGGATTTATTGGTGAAGTTTTTTTTACTGATAATGATGAACCCTACATTAAAAGTTATGCCACAACCAATATTGCCTGGAGCGAAGAAACAAGACATCTTTATGATAAAACAAAACGCAACGGTATGATTTTTTCTAAAGTGGATTCTCTTTATGGTTCGGTATTAAAAACAGGGCAACTGGTTATCTCAAATAATCCCGCCACTGATCCTCGCCGCTTTGGTTTACCCAAAGGTCATCCACCACTGAACACCTTTATGGGGATCCCTTTTTACGGCGGTGGAAAATTACTCGGTTGTGTCGGCATAGCCAACCGTAACAATGGCTACCACGAATCACTGGCTGAATCTCTGGCCCCGTTTCTAATCACTTGTGGTAATCTGATTCAGGCTTATCGAAATAACATCAGACACCAGCAGGTTGAGACTGAGCTGCAACGCTATAAAGAACGCTTAATCATACTTGATGAGAATACTCTGCTTGGCTCAGATTATGAGTTCAACCATACTCACCTGACTTTAACTCAAAAAGGGCAGACTGTTTTTCTCACAAAAAAGGAACTTAGACTATTAGAAATACTGATCCTCAATCATGATCACCCGACACAATACACGATCATTGAGCAGCATGTCTGGGAAAACGTACTGGTCGGTGAATCCTCTTTACGCTCGTTATTACGCCGCCTGCGACAAAAATTACCTGAACTGCCGATAAAAACAATTTCAGGAGTAGGCTATATGCTCACCATTCCTGCTCCCGAGTAACCTGTTTCAACACTTAGCCTGATTTATCACAAAAAAATCACAAATAAACCACTCTCCTGTCACAACACCACTCTGATTTTTATTTATAGTATTCATCATCAATAAATCAATAGAGATAAAAGGAAAAATCATGAACGAAAACGATTCATTATACAGTCGCCTTGGCGGATATGATGCCATCTCAGCGGTTGTTAACGAGCTCATTTCACGCCTTATGCAAGATTCATTACTGGGTAGGTTCTGGGAAAACAGGGGAGAGGACGGTATTAACAGGGAGAAGCAGCTTCTGGTTGATTATCTATGTGCCAATGCCGGCGGCCCAATGTTATACATTGGTCGTGATAATAAAACATCTCATCGCGGCATGGGGATTACGGACAATGACTGGTCTGTTTTTATTGGCCATTTAAAAGAGACACTGAGTCACTTTCAAGTATCAGAAAATGAGCAGTCTGATGTTCTGGCTTTTATTGAGAGTACCAAAATGGACATTGTTGATTAATAACGCCTTGATTTGGAATAATGATACCAATTCAATCATCAATTATTCTAAGAGCAAATAAAATTGACCGATCTTCACTTACAGAGTGGCTCCTAAATAGTGACTATTATTGACCGAGAGGCCGTATTAGCTCCATTTGTCTATTCTTGTGTGATTTACGCAGTCCGAACACAAGAATAGACAAAAGGAGCTAATACTCGTGCACACTATTCCCAGCAAGTCTTGAGAAAAAAATATAAATGACAATCAACATCCAGAAAAAAACAAAACGAGAGAAGATCCGACTGTTTACTCGCAGCAGTTTTTTTCTGCTGTTTATCTTTGCCCCTTTTTTAGATATTTTTCGCCTTGATCTGACGCTTGGACATTTTATCCTGTTTGGTCAGCCCTGGACTCTGGGACTGGAATCATTTCAGCAAGGACAGGGGGATGCTGCTTCTGCAGCAATTACGCTGATCACCCATGCCTTTTTACCAGTAATGGCCTTTATTGCCATTATTTCAATAATCATATGGAAAATGGGACGCATCTATTGCGGCTGGCTCTGTCCACATTTTTCGATTGTAGAAATCTTTAATGATCTGATGCTGAAGCATCTCAACCGTGTCACCCTCTGGGAAAAAGCCAGCAAAAAAACCAATGGCGCATTACCCTGGATGCTGGTTTTCTTCTCCTGTGCTCTCATGGCCTTTGTCTGGGCATTTAGCTTATTGAGCTATTTATTACCTCCCAAAGAATTAATACCCGGATTACTTCATGGCGAGCTGGGTGCCGGTGCCACACGATTTTTGATTGTTGCCACAACGATCTTTACCATCGATTTCTTTTTTGCACGCCACTTATTTTGCAAATTCGGCTGTGCCGTCGGTGTCTTTCAAAGCCTGATCTGGATGGCCAATAGTAAAGCCATGGTAGTCAGCTTTGACAAACCCAGAGCGCATGCCTGCCAAAGCTGTGATCGAGAGTGCGATCGAGCCTGTCCTATGCGACTCCATACTCGCAGTATCAAACGAGCTAAATTTACCTGTACCCAATGCGGTCAGTGCCTTAACACCTGTGATGAAGTACAAAAAAATAATCCTGACGGGCGTATCATTAACTGGGTCACCAATGAAAAAGCCATGGAAGTAGACCGAAATGCCCCGGCCTTTGAAGTTAAATTACTCACAAAGGATAAATAGCAGGCATAAGTAAATACCGAGATCCAGTGCTGTAGTATTGACACTACATTTCATCCATAATAGTCGTTAAAATCCTCTACAACATAAAAATAGAGAAACAGGCAGAACGACATGTCCTCAACGAATACCACAAAGAATCACTCAAAAAACAATTCCAGGACTGATTCAAAACAAAAAATCATCGTTTTTACTCTTATAGCCCTGCTCATCATCACTTTTTTTGCCTTTGATCTCTCTCACTATCTCAGCTTTTCATATTTAAAAGAAAATCAATTACAATTTAATGATTATTATCAAACTAACCCGGCACTGGTTTCTCTCCTCTTTTTTATAATCTATGTTATCTCTGTTGCACTTTCTGTCCCCGGTGCGACCTTACTTACCTTGATGGGAGGAGCTGTTTTTGGTTTTTTCTGGGGTTTGGTACTCATTTCTTTTGCCAGCAGTATCGGCGCAACACTGGCCTTTCTGGTATCCCGTTTTTTATTACGAGACAGTGTACAGAATCGTTTTGGAAAGCACCTTGAGCGAATCAATGACGGTGTAAAAAAAGAAGGTGCATTTTATCTCTTTACTCTGAGACTGGTTCCTGCCTTTCCTTTTTTTATGATCAATCTGGTTATGGCACTAACGCCCATAAAAACCCGCACTTTCTATTGGGTCAGTCAAATTGGTATGCTGGCTGGTACTGCCGTCTATGTTAATGCTGGTACTCAACTGGGGCAATTAGAATCCGCATCTGGCATTTTATCCTTACCACTCATTATTTCATTTACTCTGCTTGGTATTTTCCCCCTGATTGCAAAAAAAATACTCAATATATTAAAAGCCAATAAAGTCTACAAAGACTTTAAAAAACCAGAAAAATTTGATCGCAATCTGGTCGTCATTGGTGCCGGGGCGGCAGGCCTGGTCACGTCTTATATTGCAGCTGCGGTTAAAGCAAGGGTGACTTTAATTGAAAAAAACAAAATGGGTGGTGACTGTCTCAATACGGGCTGTGTCCCATCCAAAGCATTAATTCGTTCAGCAAAATTCAAGTCTCACATTGCCCGTGCTAAAGAGTTTGGCTTTAAGGAAACAGACACTCATTTTGACTTCAAAGAAATCATGCAACGTGTTAAACGTGTTATCTCTCAGGTGGAACCACACGACTCAGTTGAACGCTATACTGAACTGGGTGTTGAGTGCCTGCAAGGTAAAGCAAAAATTACTTCTCCATTTTCTGTTGAAGTTAATGGCACCACATTAACCACCAAAAATATTGTCATCGCAACTGGTGCCCGCCCTTTTATCCCTCCACTTGAAGGTATTGAAGACATTGGCTATCTGACATCCGATAATTTATGGGATCTGGATACTCTGCCGAAACGATTTTTAGTTCTTGGCGGAGGAGCCATAGGCTGCGAACTGGCTCAGAGTTTTGCCCGTCTTGGCAGTCAAGTGATTCAGGTTGAGCGAAATAATCGGCTGATGAAAAGAGAAGATCCTGAAGTTTCTGAAATTGTTCATACTCGTTTTAAACAGGAAGGTATCGACCTGCGCCTGCAGCATCAGGCACAAAAATTTACTGTAGTCGATGGTAATAAAACGCTGATATGTACAAATAAAGAAGATGAAATTGTTTCAATTATATTTGATGAAGTACTCATCGCACTAGGGCGCAAAGCAAACATCAGCGGCTTTGGTTTTGAAGCTCTGGATATTCCTACAACCCGCCAGGGCACGATTGAAGTGAATGATTATCTACAGACAAAATACCCGAATATATATGCCTGTGGTGATGTCGCAGGGCCCTATCAATTTACCCACACGGCGGCACATCAGGCATGGTATGCTTCAGTCAATAGTTTATTCAGAGGCTTAAAGGCTTTTAAAACCGACTATTCCGTTATCCCCTGGGCGACGTTTACTGATCCTGAAGTCGCTCGTGTCGGACTCAATGAGCTTGAAGCAAATGAGCAGAATATTGCTTATGAGGTCAGTCAGTTTGGTCTTGACGATCTGGATCGCGCCATTACCGATGAAGAGGCCCATGGTTTTATTAAAGTCTTAACCAAACCCGGTAAAGATAAAATACTGGGGGTCACCATTGTCGGTGAACATGCCGGTGATTTAATTGCAGAATACGTCATGGCAATGCGCCATGGTATTGGCCTAAATAAGATTTTATCCACCATCCATATTTATCCAACACTGGCTGAAGCCAATAAGTATGTCGCCGGCCAATGGAAACAGGCACACAAACCAGAAAAGATTCTTCACTGGTTAGAACGATTTCATCAATGGCGGCGAAATAGTCATAGAATTCCCTGACCTTTTTATGCATAAGCCTGTTACTCCACTGATAAAAAGAGTGATAGTGGCAAGCTCAGGAATGATGGGTGGCTAGTATTATTGTTCAACAGGCATGGCCCCATTAGAACCATAAATGGGGACTTCTATTGGTCACTTAAATCAAAGCTTTTTTGCGTCTATAGCCAATGCCTACCAGACCTAAACTAAGCAAAGCTAAAGTGGCTGGTTCAGGGATTGTGCCTCCCCCATTTCCCCCACCAGTATCGATAGAAAACGTTGCATCACGAATTGCAAGATTCATCTGATAGGGGCGTCCATTATTAACCGCATAAATAAATGCTCGGAAACCATGAATACTATCAGTGATCCACTTAAATTCATCTCTAGTAAGTTGGTATTTATAAGGGGAACTGCCAATTATACCTGCAACGTAATTACCTCCAGCATCTCTGCGATCATTCCAGGTTTCTCCTACTACAAATGCATCTTCAATTGCTGATGAAATTTGACTAAAATCGAATATAGCATCACTAAGAAACTCTCCGGCATTAGCTAAATAAGTGCTAGGTAATTTCACATCATCCCCCAACCCCTGTTGGGATATACCGTCAACTCCATCATTATATGCCCAGCGTTGAGTTGATGAGTTGTCATAAGTAACACTCCACTGAACAGTATCACCAACGCTGATACCTCCTGGTACACTGTTGGTAACAGTCACCGTACCTGTCCAATTCTCAGTAACAACTGTGGCATGGGCACTATTTATCGTTATCACTAAAATCAAAGCTAAAAAATAAGCAATTTTCATTGAATACTCCTATAATTTTTATTTAAAACAATATTCAAGCAAAATTTACGCCAAACCAACTTAATCTTTTTTATTCAATAACTTACAAATATCAAAAAAAATAAGAACATTATAATATTTAAAAATGTAAAATAACCTGACAAATAATAAGATTAATAATTTAGTGCTGTCAACAGTAATGACATTACTGCCATTGACGACACCAGCTACCCCAAAGAGGCAAGAGTGAGAGCGTGTTTTTTTATTGTGAATACCGGCATACTTATTCCTTGAAATGCATAAAATAAATTTGATAATGGCATTCTAAAGATAAAGTAAGTAAAAAAATTATAAAATTCAGACAGAAGGCAGCAGGAAAAAACTTTATTTTAGACTGCTTTTTTATGGATATCTCAAGTTTCTCTGGTATCAAATAGTATAGTAACTGAATAATTTGTGCGTTCTTGTTATATAAGCAATTATGTTTATAATAATTTTTATGCTTATTTCATAAAATTCATTTAATATGATTATGTTTTATTGTATACAGTCACAATAATAAAGGAGTAATGAATCGTGAAAACAGTCATTTTTATTTTTTTAAGTTGTTGGTCCATTAGCCTCTTTGCATCCGAAGAGGCTCTGGTTGAACTGACGCCATCGGAAGAGAGTGCATTATCTGATATTGGAAAAAAAGCGTCCGACCTGGTGTCGCAACGATTAATGGACACAATGCTGGCTGATATAAAATCAGTAGGCCTTGCCGGGGCTGCACATGGCTGGAGCAAATCCGTCAATATTATTAATGATATTGCCGATTCCTTTGAACTGGGTATGGTTATTCGAAGGCCAACCTATCAATACAGAAATCCTGTGAATAAACCAGACAAGACTGATCAAATTGCTTTAGATTATTTTCTGAGTGACGAATCAGAAGATTCAAGATACTTTACTCGCAAGATAATGGCTAACAATGGCAATCGTTACCTGTACTATCAACCAATGTATGTCACTCAGAAATGTCTTTTATGCCATAGTGATAAAATGTCTAAGGACGTCAAAACTGTGATTGAGGAGAAATATCCCGATGATCGCTCAGGAAATTTGCAATTGGGTGCATTAAGAGCTGTTATCCGTGTTGAGCTTCCGGAATCTGCTATTGAGTCAAGATAGCAGGTGAGATTTACCCCAATCTTTAAGGGCCAGTAAAATAGGGAGCAGGCTGTTAGCAAGATCAGTCAGTGAGTATTCGACTTTAGAAGGCACCTGAAGGTAAACCTCTCGATGGATAAGCCCATCTTTTTCCAGTTCTCGCAGCTGATTGGTCAGCATCCGCTGAGTAACCTGGGGGAGCAGGCGAGAAAGCTCATTAAAGCGTCGGGGTTCATCCATAAGACGGAACATAATAACAACTTTCCACTTTCCTTGTATCAAGGCAAGAGAAGCCTCGATAGGACATTTTGTAAAGTCCTTATGTTGTTTATTTTGCATATTACTTCTCTTCAGGTATTAAAAACTATACGAGCAAATCTGTGCATCCCTGTTAATTTGTTTACAGGCTCTTTCAATAAATATCTATTACCCAAAAGATAACAACACATGTTGTTAATGACATCAGGAGAATTATACATGAAGGTAATGACAAAATTACAGACGTTTGGGATCATAATGGCTGTTTGTATTGCTTCAAGTCAAGTATTTGCAGAATCAATTAACCTTGGCGGTACCCGGTTAAAAACAATTAATATCAATAAGCAGGCATTATATCCTGAAAGTTTAAAATATAATCCAAAGAAAAATAAATTTCTTGTTGGTTCATTTCGTGATGGCGGGGTTTATGAAATTGATCAAAATGGCGGCTATCAACGTCTTGTTGATGATGAACGTCTCAGTTCTGCTCTGGGCATTTGGGTGGATGAAAAACGTAATCGCTTATTAGTTGTAACTGGCGATATTGGTTCAGCCATAAGGGCTTATCCTGAAGGAACAAAGAAACTGGCAGCACTGGGTATATATGACTTATCTACGGGTAAACCACTTCATTTTATCAATTTAGGCGAATTGCGACCAAACAGTAATCATCTGGCAAATGGCATTACAATAGATTCTGAAGGGAATACTTATGTTACTGACAGTTTTGCACCGGTTATATATAAAATTAGCACCGAAGGAAAATCAACCGTCTTTCTTGAAAGTGATCAGTTTAAGGGAGAGGGCATTAACCTCAATGGTATTGCTTTTCACCCTGACGGCTATCTGATTGCAGCAAAGAAAAGTGAAGGAATTTTATTTAAAATCCCAGTTGGCAATCCAGATAATTTTTCTGAAATTAAACTGAATCAAAAACTGTTTGGCTCAGATGGTGTGACACTTCTCAATAATAGCAATGTATTAATTATTGCAAACCGAGCTTCTGGTATCAATAATGACAAAGCTTTTGTTCTTAAGAGTGAAGATAATTGGGAAACGGCGAATGTTATTGCTGAGCACCATTTTGGCAGTGTTTATCCTACGACAGGTGTTGTAAAGGAAGGCAAAATTTTTGCACTTCACAGCTCTCTTAATATTCTGGTAAGAGCGTCAAAAAAAGAGAAAGAACAGCTCACCAAAACAGCTACAATACAACAAATTGGTACCATAGAGCCGTAAAGATCTCAGCCCCCTGAAGGTCAATTGATTTTGACCTTAATCCGATCGCTTTTTTATTCCTCATCCGTTCACCTCTAGAAAATACGCAGTGAATATCAAAAGAAGTTGCATAACCGGGGGATCATAAAATGCTTGACCACTTCATATATTGCAAGTCCATCTAATATTTGATATTTTTATAGTGCATAATTATTAAACAAGCAATAGTTAATTCTAATGCTTTATGTTTATGTTTATGTTTATGTTTATGTACAACTGTCGGTAAATATTATTATAAAGTAATTTATTTTTATTAAAGATAGGAGTTTATTATGTATAACCTCAGACAATTACCTATCAATGCAAGACTATGGCTTATTATTGCATTAACCGTTATTGGTATCATTACCCTAACAGGGCTATCTCTAAAGCAATACCAAAGCAAATTAATGGTTGAGAAACAGCTTCAGACCCAACATCTTGTGGAAACAGCCCATAGCATCCTGGTTGAGTACCACAAACGTGCAGGTCTTGGTGAAATGGATGAAAAAATAGCAAAAAAATCAGCTCTAAATTCTATTAAAGCACTTCGTTATGATGAAACTAACTATTTTTGGATCAATGATATGCATCCCCGCATGGTTATGCATCCGATTAAATCAAAACTTGATGGTAAAGATCTGAGCGATATTAAAGATCCGAATGGTAAACATCTCTTTGTTGCCTTTGTTGATGAAGTAAAGAAAAATGGTGCTGGAAATGTTGATTATTTATGGCCAAAACCCGGCAGTGATAATCCAGTAGCAAAAATTTCATACGTTAAAGGCTTTACCCCCTGGGGGTGGATTATTGGTTCTGGAATTTATATTGATGATGTTGATGAGGCTTTTTGGAGTAGTACTTTTACATTGGGCATTGCTGCAGGAGCCATTCTGGGTTTACTCCTGATACTATCTTACCTGATAGCCCGCAGTATTATCTTGCCCCTGAATCGAACAACTGATGCACTTCATGAAATTTCCAAAGGTGGCGGAGATCTGACCTGTCGACTTGATACAAATGGTAATGATGAACTGGCCACACTCTCTGAAGCATTTAATGAATTTACTGAAAAAATCCAGAAAATGGTTATTAAAGTGAATACAGCAACCACTCATCTTACAGAATCAGCAACGGATCTTTCTACTGCATCCACTCTTAGCAGCTCCACTATTAATCAGCAGAGTGAAGAAACTGAGCAGGTAGCAACAGCAATTAACAATATGGTAAGAACCATCCATAACATATCAAACAATGCTGAAACAGCTGCAAAATTTGCTCAAGAAGCAGATAAAGAAGCAGCTTCCGGCATGCAGGTGGTAACAGAAGCATCTCAGGCTATTACCTCACTTGCAACAGAAATTGAACATGCAGGAAATGTTATTCATAAACTGGAATCAGAAAGTGATTCTATTGGCTCAGTTTTAAGTGTTATCAAAGGAATTGCAGAACAAACCAATTTATTAGCACTCAATGCAGCGATTGAAGCAGCACGCGCTGGTGAACAGGGTCGTGGATTTGCAGTAGTGGCAGATGAGGTACGGACTCTTGCAAGCCGCACTCAGGATGCAACCTTAGAGATTCAGGCAATGATTGAACGTCTTCAAAGTGGTTCACGTGAAGCGGTGAAAGTAATGGATAGTAGTAAAAATACCACACAGGTCACTGTGGAAAAAGCAAAGAAGGCCGCTCAATCACTTGAATTGATCACAAAATCGAACACTTCAATATCAGATATTAATACTAAAATTGCAACCAATTCAGAAGAGCAATCTGAGGTTGCTCAGCAGATTGACAACCGTGTTGTTAGAATATCAGAATTGACAAGAGAAGCGACTAATAGTACCCGACAAGTTGCAAGTTCAAGTAAGGAACTTGCTTCATTAGGTGATGAACTCCATAGCCTCGTTCAAAATTTTAAAACTTGAGTGCCATAATTTGAAAATAACAGACTAAATATAATAAATTGTAACGAATTTAATTCCTTGTTAAGTATTATCGCTGTTCACTGGCTTATAACGCTGAGAACAAGTATTATATTTTTGTACAGTTTATTTGATTGGGCTAGATTAGGTTATTTTTGTTTAGGCAGTTAATTTTAAAATATTATACTTTGGATTAAGTCAATGGATTTGGGAAAAAAAATTTTAATTATTGATGATGTTGTTGATAATATTCAAGTCGCAATGAATATTCTTAAGGAAGATAATTATGAATTCTCATTTGCTGATAATGGGGAACAAGCACTGGCTATTCTCCAGGAGAAAAATTCTAACTTCGACTTAATTCTATTAGATATTATGATGCCTGGAGTGGACGGGTTTGAAGTCTGCAGGCAATTGAAAGATTCCCCACGATGGCGAGATGTCCCCATTATTTTTTTAACTGCTCGAGTTGATTCAGATTCAATTGCAAAAGGGTTTGAGCAAGGAGGGGTTGATTATATTATTAAACCATTTCAAGCCAATGAGCTTTTGGCCCGAGTTAAAAATCATATTGAACTCTATCAAGCCAAACTTTTATTGAAACAGCAAAATATTGATTTGGAACTTAAATCAAAGTATGAACAAGTTCGCCTGCTGACTGAGCTTGAAAAAAATCAAATGGATATGATTTATATGTTAACCGAATTAATGGAGTCAACTTCTGACGAAACGGGCAAACATATTCGAAGAGTTGCAGAACTCTCATCATTTCTTGCTAAACTCCATCCCACTCTCACCGATGAAGATGCCTATACATTGCTCCATGCCTCTCCTATGCATGATATTGGAAAAATTACTGTCCCTCATGACATTCTTCATAAACCCGGGCGTTACACCGCTGAAGAATTTGAAATCATGAAAAGCCATACAACAAATGCCTATAAACTATTATGTTGCTCAAAACGAAAATTGTTCCAGGCCGCTGCAATTATTGCTCATGAACATCATGAAAAATGGGATGGTAAGGGCTATCCTCGCCAACTTCAAGGCAATGATATTCACATTTATGGACGAATTGTGGCATTAGCCGATGTTCTGGATGCTTTAACTCATATTCGGTGTTATAAAAAAGCCTGGACTTTTGATGAAGTGACAGATTACATTCAGGAGCATCGTGGCACACAATTTGATCCACAACTGATTGATCTCTTTATGGCAAATATTGAAGAGTTTAAGCTTATTGCTCTTTCATCATAGACACATAATTATTTATGAAACTATTCATCTAAAAAGTGACCGCCTGGTTCATCTTATGATACATCAACATTTTTTTCGTTTATTTATCATATTGACAGTTTTTCTTTATACCACTCACGTTTATGCTGTATCCGAAAAAGTCAGCATTCAACTAAAATGGCAACATAGTTTTCAATTTGCCGGATACTATGCTGCAATTGAAAAAGGTTTTTATCGTGATTTAGGGCTTGAGGTGATACTTAAGGAAGTTGATTTCTCTAAAGATCATGTTATCCAGATTGTTACAGGTGAATCTGAATATGGTGTGTCTGATAGCACCTTACTAACGGCACACCTCCATGGACAACCAGTAGTATTGATTAATCAGTTTTTTCAGCATTCTCCACTGGTATTTCTGTCCCATCGTGATTCAGGTATTATTAGTCCTTATGAAATGGTGGGTAAAAATGTTATTTTTAATATTACCAATCAAGGGGATGCCCCACTTAATGCGTTATTGTTAAGTACGTTGGGTGATTTATCAAAAATTCATAAAAAGCCCTTTGATCAATCTTATTATGACCATTTTGTAAGAGGAGATATTGATGTCATTTCGGCATATTCTACTTCTCAGCCATATAAATTGATGCAACAGGGGATTGAGGTCAATATTATTAATCCACAATCCTATGGCATAGATTATTATGGTGATAATTTATTTACTTCGCAAAAAGAACTGGAAGAGCATCCCGAACGTGTAAAAAAAATAAGTCAGGCCTCTATTAAAGGCTGGCAGTACGCACTTGATCACCCTGATGAAATCATTCAAATTATCCAAAAGAAATATGCACCCTCCCTCTCTGAAGATTATTTGCAATATCAGGCCAGAAATACTGCACAATTAATTATTCCTGACTTGATTAGATTAGGTTCAGTCGATCCTAAACGCTATCAACAGGTTGCTGAAGATTATAAACGGTTGGGCTTCACTCAATCCAGCCGGATAAATAATAATTTCTTTTATAATTTACCTGTTTCAGATCCCACTTCTATTAATTTTTCACAGAATGAAAAAAAATGGATGAAAAGCCATCCTGTCGTTTTTGCTGGTGGTAGCCAGGACTGGGCACCATTTGGTTTTGTTGATCAAAATGGGCAATATAAAGGTATAGCTAATGACTATTTAAAATTAATTTCTGAAAAAACCAGTTTAACATTCAAAATTAGTATCGACCAGTGGAGTAACAATCTTCAAAAAATAAAGAACAAAGAAATTGATCTCATTGGCGCAGCTTATTTTTCAGAAGCACGCAGTCAGTATGTAAATTACTCAACTCCATATTTAGAGATACTGAATTATTTTTTTATTCGAGATGATCTGGATATAAAAAACTTGCAGGATTTAAATGGTAAACGTGTCGCAATCCCCAGAGGCAATGTCGAAATTGAGATAATAAAGAAACACTTTCCAAAAATACAAATTATTATAGTAAATAATTTTGGAGATGCCATTGATTCAGTTTTGGAAAATCGTGCAGATATACTTTTTGATTCTTATGCAACTCTGACTTATGCCCTAAAAAATGAGGGAGTCTCTACAATTATCCCTTTTAAATCAACACGTCAGATTGGTAAAAACCCAATCCATATGATTAGCAGAAATGATGAGCCTGAATTAGCATCAATTATAAAAAAAGCTCTGAATGTAATCACTGAAAAAGAAAAACGATTTATTCATGATAAATGGTTGGGTAGTCAGGACAATCATGTAATAGAAAAAAACTCACTGAATTTGACAATAGAAGAACAAAAATGGTTAGAAGAACACCCTGTAATTAAACTTGGCAGTGAGGCAGATTGGCCACCTTATGAGTTTATTGATCAGGCGGGACAACTGCAAGGACTTAGTGCCGATATTATCAGATTAGTGGAGCAAAAAATTGGCGTTGAATTTAATATCATCTCTAAATTTAGTTGGTCTGAAACATTAAAAAAAGCTCAACATCATGAGATTGATATGCTTAGCAGCATAGTTAAAACTGAAGAGCGTAAGCAATTTTTAAGTTTTACCCAAGCTTATTTATCTCCACCGACCGTAATTATTACCCATAAAGACAGCACTGCTGTCTTGAATCTTAATGAGTTAAAATCTAAAACTGTCGTAGTTGAAAATCAATACTATACACATAAACTTCTCGCTGAGAAATACCCTGATATTAAACTACTACTTTTCAATAATACTTCTGATGCCCTAAAAGCACTTTCTCATGGTAAAGCAGATGCATATATAGGAAATCAAGGCTCAGCGAATTGGATTGCTGAGCAAAATGCTTTAACTAATTTAAAAGTTGACCATGATTCTGGTTTAGATAATGCAGAACTTAGAATGGCTGTAAGAAAAGACTGGCCGCTATTCCAGAGTATTATGAATAAGGCAATTGCTTCAATCACAAATATGGAAATGGCTGGTATTCGTAAGAAATGGCTGGGAACAGACTCAGTTTCAAAAAAAATCAATTTGAGTAAAAAAGAACAACAATGGCTTGATGAACATAAAACCATTCGATTTACTGGTGATCCGAACTGGTTACCATATGAGGCATTTGACAAACAGGGAAATTATATCGGCATTGTTGCTGATCACTTAAACATTATTGAACAAAAATTGGGTATCAAACTTAAAATTATCCCTTCTAAATCATGGTCTGAATCAATCAATCAATTAAAGCAGGGTAAAATAGAGGTATTATCTGAGACCAGTGATTCAAATTTAAAATCACATCTCATTTTTACCCAACCTTATGCTTCTAGTCCTATTGTTATCGTTATGAATAAGGATACCGATTATGTAGAAAACATTAGTCAGATAAAAAATAAAAGTATTGCCGTTATTAAAGACTATGGCTATGTGCCTAAAATAAAAAATTACTATCCTGAAATTAACTTTATTCCCGTGAGTTCCATACAAGAAGGATTAACATCCGTATCAACAGGAAAGGTTGATGCATTTTTAGCGACTCTGGCTCAGTCAACTTATCATATCTCTGATATGGGCATCAATAATATTCGTATTGTTGGGAAAACACAATTTAGCACTGACCTGGCATTTGGAATAAGAAAAGATTTTGCTCCACTCGTGGTACTTTTTAATCGAGCATTAAGTAGCATCAAACAGAAAGAGAAACAAAATATTTTTAATGCCTGGTTGAAAGAGCCATTCACTGTAAGAAAAGATTATCGATGGTTAGCCAAAGTTATTGGGATTTTATTACTATTTATGCTGGTCATTCTTTACTGGAATAGAAAACTGGCTAGCGAAATAAATTTAAGAAAAATAGCAGAGGCTCAAACCCAGACCCTCATAAATCAAATACCACTACAAATTATTGTGACATCTTCTGATGGCCACATATTATTGGCCAATCCCAGGGCGCTTGCGGATTTTCACATTAATAAAGATGAAATTGATAAATATAACTTACTCGAGTTTTATGCTGATATAAATGATCGTAATAAAATTGTTGATGTGATTGCTGAAAATGGCAAAATCGATCAAAAAATTATGATGATGAAACAGCCTGGAGGTTCGCTCCGCTCTATGATGCTTTCTATCATGCCGATTAATTATTACAAGCAATCTGCTTTATTAACCATTGCTGTTGATATGACTGAACGTCTTGAATTTGAATCGGCCTTAAAAAAGGCAAAAGTGGCTGCAGAAACGGCCAATAAGGCAAAATCTGATTTTTTAGCCAATATGAGCCATGAAATACGTACACCGATGAATGCTATTCTGGGGTTTACTGACTTATTAAGTGAACAAATACAGGATACTAAGCTCAAATCGTTTGTGAAGACGATTCAATCAGCTGGTAAAACACTGTTAACCCTAATTAACGACATTCTTGATTTATCTAAAATTGAAGCCGGACAACTACGAATAGAAAAGACAGCCTGTAATCCTCATACATTGTTGTCAAAAACTGGTGATATTTTTTCTTTATCAATGCGTGAAAAAAATATTGATTTTATAATTGAGATTGATCCCATTATCCCTATTAGTCTGATGTTAGATGAAGTTCGTCTTAGGCAGGTATTATTTAATCTAATTGGTAATGCAGTTAAATTTACAGAGAAAGGCTTTGTCAAAGTAAAGGCTTACACTAAAAATGAAAATAAAGTTCATAGTAAACTGGATTTGATTATTGATATTCAGGACACTGGTAAAGGGATCTCAGAGGATCAACAGAGTATCGTTTTTCAAGCATTTGAGCAATCTAGTGGACAAAGTGTAAAAAAATTTGGAGGTACTGGACTTGGTTTGTCAATTAGTGAGCGTTTAGTTAAATTAATGGGAGGTCACATTCTACTCAACAGTCAACCAGGGAAAGGCTCAACCTTCACAATTAAACTAATCAATGTTCCTATTGCATCTGTAGCAAGCACAAAAGAAGCAGAGGATATAAGTTCTACTAGCAATATCCACATAAGTTTTTCACCTGGTAAAATTTTGATCGTTGATGATATTGCAGATAATCGAAGTTTGCTCCTGGCCAATTTTTCTGATACCAAACTCATTGCTGTGGAAGCAAAAAATGGCTTGGAGGCAGTTAAGCTTGCAAAACAGCAGTCATTTGATCTCATTTTGATGGATATTCGCATGCCTACTATGGATGGTTATCAGGCGGCAAAAGAAATAAAATCTTTTTCTGACACCCCAATAATTGCCTTAACTGCATCAATCATGACGGATGAGTTTAAACAAGAAAAATCAAATAACTTTCAGGGGTATTTGAGAAAACCCGTGTTAAAAAAGGAATTAATGGTTAAATTAAGCAACTTTCTACCATTCACAGAAACAATAATAGAGAGCCATCATCAGGAATCATCACTGATTTTAAGTGCTGAAGAACAATCACAGCTTCCAGAGCTTTTATTGCAATTAAAAAGCTTAATCCCTCAATGTAAAATTATTTTAAATAACAATAACATTTCAGATATTCAAAATTTCTCAAAGACAGTTTTTGAAATCGAGCAACAATTTCCAACTGTAATTCTGGCTGAATTTGTCACTGATTTAAATTGCTATATTGATAGTTTTGATATTGCTGAGATTAAAAGATCACTGAATGACTACTCACAATTAGTTAATCAACTTGAACAGTTAAAAATAACTAAATAACTGTTCCTAAACAGTGCATACTGAGTATCAGCTTCGATTGTTTATTATGGTGTGATTTGACGCAGTCCGAGCACAATAATAAACAATCGAAGCTGATACGGTCTCTCGGTAGGCCATGTTCACCAATTAGACTAAATTCATTATATTTTAGTGTTGAGAATCTTGTTTTATTTTTTATATTAAGCTCTCAAGAGCTGCCTCAAGTTTCTGCCATTGTATTTCATTGGCGGGCAAGCCAATGCGTATACCTTTATTGGGCTGATAAATTGTTTCATGTAACGTTGAACAAGATGAGCATGAGCAGGCTTTGTCCAGAAGCCTGATCAGAACACCCTCTTTAGCTAATCGCTCAAACAAATCATAGGCATTATTGATATAAACTGTTTGAAATAAAACAGACCCGGATATTAAGCTTTGTGGGTCAACTTTTGAAAAATAATATTTTAGACATTTCTTAAGCCGCATTGACTCATTTTTTAATATCAGTTTATTGTCTTCAATCCATTGCTTATCCATCAGTGCTTTTTTTACCAACCAGCGGGTTGGGCCACTGACGGACCATGGCCCCTGATGATACGCCATCTGGGACAAGATTTTAGTTGGAGCAATCACAAAACCACAACGAACACCTGCTAAACCAAAAAATTTACCAATGGAGCGCAGTACAATGAGATTATCAGGCTGATTTTTTTTGATCAGGCTATTTTCGGGTGTGCTATCCATAAAAGCTTCATCAATGATCAGGTAGCCATTATTTTTCTTTAGTTGAGAATGCCATTTTTTAAGCTTCTCTTGAGCAATCAACTCACCTGTCGGATTATTGGGATTAATAATCAGTAGTACATTCAAGCTTTCTATTGTGTCATCGATATTTTCTGTTAACAGGTGAATGATAGAAAAGTTATTTTTTTTCCATTGAAATTCATGTTCCGCATAGCAGGGTGAGATAATACCCACCCTCGATTTCTCAGGCAGCATTTTATATTGATGAAAGATAACCGGGAGTAATTGTATCGCTTCCTGAGAACCCGATACTGGAAGAATATTTTTTGTCTGGTAATATGATTGAGCCGCTTCCATCAGACCATCATCGCTTTCGGGAAGTCGATTGTATATTTCCGCCGGAACTATAGGAACAGGCCATCCGTTAGGATTAATGCCGGTTGATAAGTCCAGCATTGATTGTGCTGGACTGTATTTTTTTTCCGCCTGAATTCGACAACCACCATGACCTGGTCGCATAAGAACATTATTGCTCATTTTACTCTTACTTAATTTAGTTGATGACTCTTAAAACCAGGTCGGCAGGCTGATCAACGCCACTATAATGATCCAGAGGATGGTGGAACGATTCAATAGTTCACATGCCTGCTGAATAATTTCCGGTTTTGCTTTTTGACCGCAACCTAAATCAGGTCTCTCTTTGTATTCGCCATGATATTGATCACCGCCGCCTAACTGCACATCAAGAGCACCGGCACCTGCAGACATAACAACTCCGGCATTAGGACTGTCCCATAATGACGCTTGTGCAGACCAACACTGCATGGCATTTTTCCAATTCCCCATGAGCGCATAGACGACTGCAGTCAGACGGGCTGGAATATAGTTCATTATGTCATCCAGTTTGGCCACAAAAAATCCAAAGTGATTAAAGCGCTCCGTTTTATACCCCCACATGGCATCCAGAGTATTTGTTAAACGAAAGACAACAACACCCGGTGCTCCGGCAATAATAAACCAGAAAATCACTGCAAAAACAGCATCATTACCATTCTCTAAAATAGACTCGGTAGTGGCACGGCAGAGACCTTCTTCATCCATTTGCTGAGTATCACGACTGACCATCATCGATAAGGCATGACGAGCCTGTTCAAATTGATGAGTCATTACAGGAGCTAGAACGTCCTGAGCATGCTGTTTAAGGCTGTTTAAACCGATAGCAAAATAAAGGATAAGAACTTCCAGTATGAATCCTGTTATTGTGTCATTCGCAAAACTGCTATTCATGAGAGAATAAGTGAACCATCCTGCTGGCAACAAACAAATTAGCGCTGCAATAATACCGTTAAGACGATTTTGTTCTGCACTTCGCTGATGATTTTCTACCTTATCTTCTAAAATAAATTCTGAACTTAAATCCGTTTTGGCGCCGTAGATTCCTCTTGTTGCATCATTAAGACGTTCCTCCAGCCTGTTGGCAAAATGGCCAAAAGCAACCAGAGGGTGGTAGTGACTCAGTTCTCCGAAAAAATAATCGAGAAGCAAGGCACATAATAGTACAATAAGCATCTTTTACCTTTTAATTAACTAAACTTGATAAGTCATAACGCTGGCATTTACATAGACTCAATCAAATGCCAAAGAAGGTCTATTCTAACATGCAGAGCAAGAAGAAACAGGCTGTTACTCTAATGATTCAGGGAACAACATCCGATGCCGGAAAAAGCGTTCTGGTTGCTGGTTTATGCCGGCTTTTTTACCGAATGGGTTACCATGTCGCACCTTTCAAGCCGCAGAACATGGCATTGAACAGTGCCGTGACCCAAGACGGTGGTGAAATTGGTCGTGCTCAGGCTGTACAGGCTCAAGCTTGTCACCTTGAGCCTCATACCGATATGAACCCTGTCTTGCTAAAACCTGATTCTGATACAGGTGCTCAGGTCATCATTCATGGTAAGGCAACATCAAAAATGGATGCACGTTCTTATCATGCCTATAAAAAGATCGCTATGGCAGCAGTGCTTGAATCACACCAACGCCTTTGTCTGGAATATGATTTAATTATTGTCGAAGGAGCCGGCAGCCCTGCTGAAATTAACCTGCGTGAAAATGATATCGCCAATATGGGCTTTGCTGAAGCAGTAGACTGCCCTGTTTTACTGGTTTCTGATATTGATAAGGGCGGTGTCTTTGCCCATCTTTATGGTACCGTAAAATTGCTTTCTCCTTCTGAACAACAACGTATCAAGGGATTTATTATTAATAAATTTCGCGGTGATATCTCTTTACTGGAACCGGGGAATCACTGGCTGGAAGAAACAATTCAAATTCCGGTTTTAGGTGTGCTGCCATATCTGCACAATCTGCATATTGAAGCAGAGGATGCTATCGCTTATCAACACACATCTAAAAAACATACCCCTGACAGCGAAACAATTAAAGTTATTATACCCGTATTCCCCCGTATTTCTAATCACACTGATTTTGATGCCTTACGTCTTCACCCTCAGGTCGAGCTCATCTTTATTCGTGAGGAACAACCGATACCATCTGCTGATTTAATTATTTTACCCGGTACTAAAAGTGTCCGTGCAGACCTTCAATGGTTGAGAGACAATCATTGGGAAACAGCCATTAACAGGCACCTTCGCTATGGCGGAAAACTGATGGGCATCTGTGGCGGCTTACAGATGTTGGGTAATCAAATCCATGATCCTCTAGGTCTTGAAGGTGCTGCCGGCAGTAGTCGGGGGTTAGGGTATTTCAGCTATGAAACGACTCTGGAATCAGAGAAACAACTGATACAGATTCAAGGGTGTTTTCAATCCGATCATTCTATTCACCTCACAGGTTATGAGATTCATGCGGGCTCTACTCAACTGATTGATGAGCATAGTTCTTTAATTAAAATTCAGGATCGGGCTGATGGTGCAGTCAGTAAAGATGGACAAATTATCTCAACGTATCTGCATGGCATTTTTGACCACCCTCAGGCTTGCAGGCATTTATTAAGCTGGGCAGGTTTAACAGCACAAACTCCTTATGATTACCGGGATTTTCAGGAACAGGGTATTAATTTATTAGCGGATA
Source organism: Gammaproteobacteria bacterium (assembly GCA_016744375.1). GTDB lineage: Bacteria > Pseudomonadota > Gammaproteobacteria > GRL18 > GRL18 > GRL18. The sequence goes on along the minus strand of JADGEM010000014.1, from coordinate 20,220 downwards.
CTCTAGAAGAAAATCTGAATATGGGTGTCATATTAGAAATAATAAAAAAATCTGAAGAAGATCACTCTTCTGGAAAATAAACAGACTTCTACTATACTCTACAAACACACTGATTAAATTTTTTAAAATTTACCAATCTATTGATGAGAGCAAGCTTTAAATTGATGAGCATGATATGACCAATTTTATTAAATCTGTTGATGAACGCACCAACCTGGCGGGTACAAACCGACTGGAGCTATTATTATTCAGCCTGGGCAATGACTCTGAAACGGGCAGAGAAGAAATTTTCGGTATCAATGTCTTTAAAGTGCGTGAAGTCATGTCCATACCAGAAATCACTCAGGCACCTGATATGCCTGCGGCAGTTGAAGGCATGATCAGCCTTCGCGGGCAGTTGATTCCAGTTGTTAATCTGGCTAAATTTTGCGATATGTCCATTACTGAGCCTCCGGAAATTATGATCGTCACTGAATACAACAATATGATGCAGGGTTACATGGTTCATTCTGTTGATACTATTTTGCGTCTGGACTGGAACGTTGTCAAAACACCTCCGGAAATGCTGTCTGAACAGATGGGTGGCGTGGTGACAGCCGTCACTGAGCTTGAAGACGGCCGCATTGTCATGATCATGGATGTTGAAAAAGTACTTGCTGATACCACACAGGACAGCAGTAAGGATAGTTGGTTTAATGATGTTCAAGCCGCTGACAAGCAAGATGTCACCATCTTTTTTGCTGATGATTCTCTGGTGGCTCGAAAGCAGATCACTCGAACTCTTGATCACATGGGGTTTACTCACGTCAGCGCTAATAACGGCCTGGAAGCCTGGCAGAAACTAAAAAGTATTGCCGAGCGGGCAGAAGTCACTGAGCAGCCTGTTTCCAACTTCATCCAGTTAATACTAACCGATGTTGAGATGCCTGAAATGGATGGTTTTGTCCTCACCAAGAAAATCAAGGCGGATCACCGTTTTGACGGCATCCCTGTCGTTATGCATTCATCATTATCTGCTGACTCTAACCAGAACCTGGGAAAAAATGTTGGCGCAAATGATTATGTACCCAAATTTGATCCAACCAACCTGTCAGAGACTCTAGAAAAAAATCTGGAAATAGCTTCAGCAAACCAGCAAAAAAGGCTGGAAAACAAATGAAGCTCTACTGAGCACTTGCCCGGTTCAAGGCCGGCAGAATATCCATTGTATGATAAACATCAATACTTAAAGTATAAGACAATGTTAATATGAATGTTTCGTCATTGATTTAAGGAACACATATGAAGTCAGGCCCAAGAGAACTCATCACCCCATTTCGCCCGATTCCACTGGATGTGCCTGAGGGCATGAAGCCCAATGAGTTTTTCAATAGCACAGAAAACCTTCAGGATCTGTCACAAAATAACGGCCTGCTGAGTAATCCCGAACACCTGTTAATGTATCGTAAGGCACTGGGGCATAGTAATGAATTTGATACCTCTATCATTTTCAACTCCTCAAAATGCATCCTGAATCCTCTGGGGCGGCCTGTGCGTCGAACTCAATTACCCGAACAGACAAAAAGTGTCTGGAACCGCATGAACCAGATCATGATTGAGTACATGCTGGAAAAATACCCTGATCCAGAGGATGCTCTGGTGCTGGCAGGCGAAGCCAGCTTGGATGCAACCTGGCCTTTAACCGCACCGGGAGTGCCCAGTATCCGGATGCTGCACAACCATTTTATTGTGTTTAATATGGAGCAGTTACGCAATGCTGAAATGGCTGATCCAAAAAATCCAAACCTGACGGATGGCGGACAAAACAGCCTGTTTCAAGCTCATATGCGCCATGTTTATCGTAACTTTTTTGCCTCTCTGGAGCTGCAGATACTCAAACCTATTGAAGGAAAAGCATCTCAACTCTCTCTGACAGGTTACCCTCAAGGTCTACCCAGCTGGGAAATTCAGGGTGGTGTTGATATGCTCAAAAGCACTCAATTCTGGAAAGAATATGATTTGATTCTAAAAGGTTTCCTGGATTTTTACCGCACCTTTTTTACCCAGGTTTCAACTCGTAATGCCCCCATTCCTCCAAAGACTTACTTCCCTGATCAAATTGAAGAAACCTTACTCTTTGATAATGACTTTCTGGCCAGCGCCAAAAAAGTCCGTAACCTATGTGTTCATGATGCTAAATATGCCAATTCCATTCGCTGGCAACCTGCATTTAAACAGCTGATTTATCGCAATGAACAAGGTAAATTGATTGTCACCATCAGCCAAAATTCAATCGGTAACGCCATTACTGAACTGCTCGGTGTCGTCGTGCGTCGTGTCCCCGATGCAGAGGCTTATGAAAAAGCAGAACCCGCATTAATTGAAAAACTTCTGGAAGTCAGAAAACGTCTGATCAATGCCGATTTGGGCGATCCGATTAAGACAAAATATTGGGACTAAACCAGTATTCCTAAATTTGACCATGACTTATAGCTGTCTGAAATAAGTCATGGTGTCTCCTTATGGCGGAACAATTTTTCAATTTTTCTCAAAGGCATCCATTTTGTCAGCCAGCGTGGACCAGTTTAGATCGCGCATGACTTTTGCCATCTGGTGCATGCCTCCGGTTTTAATCATTTTTCGTCGCTCGGCTTTGTTTTTAACACCATAAAAAGGCAGCATGACATTAAAGGCTTCATCTGTATATTTCTTAATAGGTGTTAAGACATCACCACGACGAGTGTAGTAAGCATCCTCTCCTGCAGCACATTGGGTGTTAAAGACATTAAAACTACGGCACGCCATAGGTCGAACAGCATGGAGCGAACAGGCATTATCTAATAAAAACGGGCAGGATTGTATCGAGTCCAGATTCCTTAATTGCTCTTTAAGTTTATCGCGGCGTTCCCCATCAAGTATTTCCGTGGCATACCATGACATCCCCATGAGTTCCAGAGGATAAACTGGAATGGTTTCATGAGACTTGCAACAAGTGGCACAGCCACGAGCACAGGCCAGTTTTTTCCCCTGTTTTTCCTCCCTATTAATGGCCTCACTGATCCCCTGATCAGTAATTAAATAAGCGTCCATTAAAATGGCCAGCCAGGGCAGGCGTTGTTCATGCTCAGCAAAACTAATACGCTGAGGTGGCGGGTAGGCTTTCTCTTCCTGAAGAGATGATGGACTCATAATAAGACTCCTGAAAATGAAGCCATATTTTAACCCAGACAGTTTGGAATCGCTAATACCGTCCTAAAAAAGAAAGAAGTTAAGAGCCCTGATAAACGGATAGACATTCATTAGCTTTTATCTTTTCCAATCATGGATTTTAGATCGGCAAAGGGATTGTGAGTGGCTGTTTCTGACTGGTTACCCGTATTAACATCACCATAAGCCTCAAACTCATTCATTTTTTGATGTTCATTATCATGACAGTAAATACACAGATTTTCCCAATTACTGCCATCAGGCGGATTATTATTATGGTTATGATCCATGTGGTGAACGGTTAATAATTGCAGGTTTTCTCTAGTAAACGTTTTTCCACAGCGCCCACAAACCCATGGATGTATTCTTAATGATTGTTCACGATAACCTTTTTCACGATCATTGACATCAGAATGAACTTTTTTGACAATATCATCCAGCTTCCCTGTATCCATTTTTTTCTTTTTATCTTTGCGTCTGCCAACCATAATTATTCCATTTACTCTATGAAGTGAACAAAGGTTTTTGTTAAAGTCTCAAAAGTTTCCTATAATTGGCTATTATAACAAGACAATCATTAAGACTGTTAATAAGATATAGAGATTATTTTACCCATGAGCAAAACAACCCCGGACTCCATTTCTCCCAAAGAAGCCTTTAAAATGCTCAGTGAGCATCCAAACAGCCTTTTAATTGATGTTCGCTCTTCAATGGAGTTCCTTTTTGTCGGGCACCCCAAGGGGGCAGTACATATCGCCTGGATTGATGAACCGGACTGGGATATTAATCCAAATTTTGTGACAGAAATACGTAAGCTGGTGCTGGGTGGTGTTTGTGGCGAAAATGTACAACATCCTAATATCATTTTGATTTGTCGTAGCGGTAATCGTTCATTGGAAGCCGGACAGCTGCTGATTGATTCAGGTCTGAATCATGTCTTTAATATTGATGAAGGTTTTGAGGGTGAGCTGGATGATAAACACCAGCGCAGCACTCAGGGTGGTTGGAGATATCATAAGTTGCCATGGGAGCAATGTTAATGAAGGTTATCTTATTATTAGTGGTTACAGGCATTTCGAATGGCTCTGACACTGAATTCCGACATCAGATGGAGAAGGAATACACAAACCCTGAAGAGTGTGTACAAACCAGTATTGTAATGCGTAAAGTTTTACGGGCTGAAGATAATTTACAGGCCAGGCAAACAGATGTTTATGCCCATTGTGAGATCAGCAAGAAGGGCATAAGTTCCGAAGAATATGCAGAAGCAAGCAGTAAGATTCGTCGTCTGGAAAAATTTTATACAACAGCAAAATGGTAATTAGAAACAAATAGAGATATGAAGTGCAGGAAAGGTATTACTCATCACCCTGATAGTAATAATCATATTTTTCCAGAATACCGATCATAAAGCTCCATGCTTCACTATAAGACAGACCACTCTCATCTGGAATAATAATTTTGACATAGAGTGTCTCTTTGTATTGATTTTTCAGATTGGCAAGTATGGTATGCAGCTTTTTCTCTGAAAGACTTTGGTAGGCCCCACTATCAGATTCTCGAAACTGAATCAGACCTTCCCCATCCAGTTTTTCATAACGTACTTCAACAACATATTTACCAATAGCCGAACGTGATGGTTTAATAAGCTTATTATACTTATCTTCCAGATTTTCATATTCACCCACCAGTACAGAATGCTGTTGCTGAACGGCAGTGATCTGCCTCTCATAATTACTGATATTGTCCTGATAGTTCTGATTTTCCAGACTTAAGTCTTCCAGCTCCTGCTCACGCTTGAGCAATGTTGCCAGTTGATCTTCCAACTCATTTTCTCTTATGGCCAAAGCCTCGGTATTGGTTTCCAGTTTAGCCTGCAAAGTGCTCATTGCATTGTTTGCCTCTGCTAACTGCTGCTTTGCACGATCCATCAGTTCCTGCGTACGCCTCTTCTGCTCCTCTGTACGAGCCGCCAGTTTTATAGCACGTGCAAGCTCAATGACTCTGGAATCAATGGTTTGATTTAATCGTTGTTGTTGTTCCGTCATTACTGTGAGCTGTTTATCCTGCTCAACAATCAGGCGATCACGTTCTGCCGCACTTTCTCTTGCCTGCATTAATTGCAGGCGCATTAGAGACAACTCAGACTGAGTGTGTGTCAGAGTTTCTTCCAGTGTGGCATTTTCCTGGGATGTTTGTTGAATAGCTTCAGCGGTTCGGCGCTCTGCTTCCATACTCAACAGTAGCTGTCTGGATATTTTCTGGCGCTTATCCTGACTGATAAGGAGTTCCTGAGAAGTTTTTTGCTGGGCAGCCATGCTAGCTTTGAGGCGTTGTGATATTTTTTTTTCAACAACAATACTGCTTTTCAATTCTTGCACAAGCTCCCAATTTTTCACAATCAGAATGCTGGTCGCTAAAAGAAAAATCATAACAACAACGGTCATAATATCGGTAAAAGACGGCCAGAATGATTCTTCAACCAGCTGACCATGATTTTGTCGTAAATCAATAAAACCTTCACTCATGACAAATACCTTCTATTATTATGCACACCTGATATTATTTGTTGGGTTCAAGGCTTTGAGGAACGGGTTTTGGTGAAGAGAAATGTGGATGATCATCTGGTAAGCGGAAACCAAGTCTAAGCAGCTCTTTAATATCCGCCAGATCATTCGACATACCGGCAATGCGATCATCGTATTTTGAAGTAATTTCATTAACTTTAGATCCCATCTCCAGATACTGTTGCTGTGACAGCTGCATATTTGCGGCAGTATGGCGTAAGGACTTAATAAGTTCTGCCAGTTGATGGATCATATTCTCACTCTGGTGTGAGAAACGTGGAACCAGATGCAGAGTTGTGACCTGCTCAATAGCACTGAAAAGATTGGTCTGAATATCCGTCAGCTTAAGATAAAAGTAACCAAATAATAAATAACAGATAATCGCCGTTGTAGTGGTTGATAATGCCGTTGACATACCATGAATCACCTGCCCCATACTGGCGATACCATTTTCTTCCATTAAATTGGAAGCTCCCAGCAAGGCAATTGACAAAGAAATAATTGTTCCAAAGACCCCCGTCAAGATGAGAATATTTGATACAAACTTAGGCAGACTAAGACGCGTACTTTCAGCGGCTACCATCGTTGCCGCCAGTGCATTCTGGTTCACAGGAGCATGTTGGCGATAAATTTCCTGCATAGTGATATAGCGGCGGTAAATCAGGCTTTTCTTATTAATGGATTCCATTGGATTAAAATTATCTCGATGAATATTGATAATAAACTTTCCAACCGCTCTTTCTTCACGCCAGTAAAACAGCATAGACGTAACAAGTTTGGCCATTCCAAGGACGAACAGACCGACAATGGTACCATTGATAATATAGCCGGTGTTTGTTAATTGATCTTTCAAATAAACATTCTGAATAAAATCAAAATTATAAAAAATCAATATAACGACCAAAACACTGACTGCTATCAGGCGCATCAGGACATTAAAACTATAGCTTGACTTAAACTGTATCATAATCAAATAATAAACTAATATTTAGATGTGAATAATTAGGGTTATTACCTACTTTTCGAATTTAAAAAAAGAGCTGAGGCAAAAAACCCCAGCCTATTTCATATTTTACTGAAAAACAGACTTCTGTTGATTCCTTCGGCTGATTTGCTCTTTAAAAAAGTTTCGATAATAAAACAATGCACTAATACCATTGGCTTTAACATCGACCACTTTCCAGCCCCTCTGAGTTTTAATAAATTTAAAGTCCACTTGAATATTGCCACCATTTTCCTGCAAAATTCTGGCAGAGGCTACCGCTTCATTTTCGCTGGTGCGCCTTGACCTGAATTGATTGACAACCGGTGGATAATGTTGATAATTACTCAATTTTTGCACAAAGGTGGTAATAAATAACTCACTGAAGTTTTGTGTAAATTCCTGCTGTTGCTCAGGAGACATGAGTCGATAATACCGACCAGCCACCCAGCGAGCCATATATTCAAAGTCAAAATGTGGGGTAATTTCCTGCTTCAAGAAGTAGGAAATCTGATCCAGAGAGACTTCTTTGGGGCGAGCCAGAAAATCAAGCACTTTTTTTATGGACAGTTCCAGCATTTCTGCAGGTGAACGCTTGTTAGCGGGTGGTAACAGTGCCTGGCCAGAACGATAATACTGTGAATAATAGCTGCCCTGACGAACCGGATATTGAGAAGAACCTTGCCTCTGGTAAGGCTGATCCTGGTATGACTGACCGGTATAGTTTTGCGCCATAGTCAAAGTTGAGCTGGTGATCAGAACCAGTAGTGTTCCCCCGATTAGAGCAGTCTTCTGTATTTTCATAGACATTCCTTATTCGCGTCTCTTTTATTATTATATCTGTATTGTTATTTATGGATGGATTTAAGATGATAACACTAGCTTAAACTGAAAGAAATCGTTTAAATAAGCGAATATTTAATTAATTTCTTAATTTCTTCATCAAATAACTTGCCTAGAGGACAATTTTTGCGTAAAATCTCGCCTCTTGCTCAAAGCAGCTTATGCTTCTATTTGGGTCAAGTTTTATTTAAGCGATTGATTGGAGAACAAAAATGTCTAAGGTATGTCAGGTCACAGGAAAACGTCCTGTTGCGGGAAATCATGTTTCTCATGCCAACAACAAAGTCAAACGTCGTTTTCTACCCAACCTTCATACTCATCGTTTTTGGGTTGAAAGTGAGAACCGTTTTATAAAATTACGCCTCACAGCAAGTGGCATGCGTACTATTGATAAACGTGGTATCGATGTAGTTCTAGCCGAAATGCGTGCTAGAGGCGAAAAAATTTAGTCACTATTCTTTAGTTAAATTGATTAACTTCAATTTAAGTTTAGCTTGAGTTCTAAAAACGACTAAAAGTAGAGTCCGTCAGGAGAAGTAAAATGCGTGATAAAATCAAATTAGTATCTTCAGAAGGTACAGGTCATTATTACACAACGACCAAAAACAAGCGCACCATGTCTGAAAAGCTGGAAATGAAAAAATATGATCCAGTTGTTCGCAAGCATGTCATGTATAAAGAAGCAAAGATTAAGTAAAAAGAGAACAATTTCTACAATCGCTTTAGTCTCTTCGCTTTCTTAAAAGACGCTGATAAAAAGCCTGTCTGTTCATTCAGTCAGGCTTTTTTATTTCTATAGTTAGAAAATCAATATTGTTTGTGGTTATTTCTCACCATGTAAAGACATTACTCAAACCCCTATCCGTAAATAAACCGTCCACTCTCACCACCAGGGATATACTGATTTTACTCATCCCAACTCAGTAGTCCTGATGATAATGCAGATGATTACTTCTCCTTACCCACAGATTTCTGTATTTTGTTAGCAACTAATTTTCCCTGAATGACAGCAAAAACAGGTATTTCAGAACAATCATTTTAGTCATTATTTTATAGAAAAGTTATTTTAAATATTCTTTGCAATATCAATTACTTCTCCATAAAATGAACATTGTTTGACTAAATGGATACAGTTCATAATAAATTTCGAGGAATAAATTAATGTCATTAGATATGCATTTAAAACCCTATTTCTTATCTGTTTATCTTTTAATAATAAGCAGCACTCTTCAAGCTAACCTTATTCAAGATGCAGAGCAGGCAATTGATAATAAGGAATTCTCCACAGCCATCATACACCTCAAAAATCAGCTCAAAAAAACACCTGACAATGTACAAGCACGCTTTTTACTGGGCGAAATTTATTTACACACCGGAAAGCTAAATTATAGTATTAAAGAGCTGAAGCATGCTCATAAATATGCCCCCAATAATGTTCAAATCATATTTCTTTATGCGGATGCATTATTGGCTGCAGGAAAACAGAAAAAAGTCATATCCCTTCTGAATGCGCCGTTTTCAGACAAGCAACAGGAAAGTCAGCGGCTCAGCTATCTGGGACATGCATATGCAGGGCTTAAGCAACTCCCTGAAGCAAAAAAAATGTTTAATGAAGCAAAACAGCTACATGATAATGTAGTGGCCTTTAATGGGCTGGCAAGAATAGCATTGATAGAAAAAAAATATGAAATGGCAAATGAACTAATCATAAAATCACTTAAGATAGAACCAGAAAAGTCAGAAACTTTAAAAATAAAAGCAAAAATTCTTACAATTAATAAACAATATGATAAATCACTTGAAATCTATAACAAGTTATTGGAAGAAGATAATAATGATGTCATTTTATATGTTGAACGAGCAGGAATAAAATTAATTCTTAATGAAATAAAAGATGCCGAGAAAGATTTAATAGCTGCAATTAAAAAAGTTAAATTCCAGCCTCAAGCAAATTATCTACTAGCACAAATCAAACTCCAGGAGCTTAAATATGATGAAGCCATAGCGGCAGCTCAAAAAGTATTAAAAATACTTCCAGATAATGCACAGTCAAAATTAATTCTCGCCGTTGCAAACCTTCTGAAAGGGAATTATCGCCAGGCTGAAGGGTATTTATTGCAATATCTTTCCAGCGATCCTAATAACATCAATGCTCAGGCATTATTAGCAAATGTGTATTTAGGGCAGAAAAAAAATGAGCAGGCAGTTTTGATGCTGGAAGGAATTCCTGCAGAACAAAGGGATCAAAGCCCCAGAATTCTTACGCTATTAGGCTCAGCCTATTTACTAATAGGTGAGCATAAAAAAGGCCTCAATATTTTATCAAAAGTACAAGATATTGATAATAACCCTTATATTCAGAAAATGATAATTTCCGGCCAGTTTCAAAGCAACAATATTAATGAGGCTATTACTGGGCTGGAACAAATAGTTGAAACTAATACTGCTAGTAGCAAAGCAGCTTATTTACTCATCGTTTCATATATTCAGCAGCAGCAATTAGATAAAGCCGAAAGTAAAATTTTAGAATTGTTAGTGCTTACCCCAAATGACAAAGATTTATATAACCTTCAAGCAGTTGTAAAAACAATGAGAGGCAGAAACCAGGAGGCAAAAATTGCATATAAAAAGGCAATGGAAATAGATGATAAATATATTGCAGCTTATATGGGCTTAGGAATGCTAGCCATTAAAGATAATAATTTAGAAGAAGCAAAAAATATTTTTAAACAAATACTTCTGATTGATATTAAATTCCTAAAAGCCTATTTTTCATTAGCCTATATTGCCGACAAACAACAATCAGCGAAAGAAGCAGAACAGCAATTATTGGCTGGTTTCAATAATATGACCGAAGTTAAAGAAAAAATTTCTGCAGCAACAATGCTCAGCAAATGGTATAAAAAAAATGGTCAGAATAAAAAAACATTATTTGTTGCAAAAAAACTAGTGAGTTTTTTCCCTGATAATAATGAATCATTATCATTTTTAGCAGCAGCCCAAATATTTAATAAGCAAGAAAAAAGAGCAATCACAACTCTATACAAAATTATTCGAAATGATGAGGAAGATAAAAAGCATAGAATTATGCTTGCCAATCTATTGAGTAAACATGGCTATAATGATGAGGAAGTATTAATACTTTTGGATAAAGTCATATACTTAGGTATCAACGATCCAGGCCCTTACCTTATTAAAGCGACATATTTAATTAGTATAAAACGCTTTAATGAAGCATTAAGTATAGCTCAGAAACTAAAATTTGATTTTCCAGATTTATCTATTGGTGAACAAATTGAAGGTGATATTTATTTAGCACAAAAGAAATTTCATAATGCAATTTCTTCTTATAAATTCGCATATCAGCGGCAGCCTAACAATAAATTACTGATGTTGATAGTTGACCTTACAATCAAACAGGGAAGAACTCAACAAGCTATTGATTTTTTAAGAGAAACTTTAAATAGAGATCCTGATAATATTATTGCTCATTTTAAAATAGCGACAATTTTTGAGAATATAAAAGCAAATAAAGAAGCAATAAAACACTATCAAATCATTTTGAACAAAAAGGATGATCACCTTATCGCTTTAAATAACCTTGCCATGCTTTTGTTATTAGAAAACAATCCACTTGCACTTGATTTATCCAGAAAAGCATATGAAATTGCACCTGAATCATCCGCTATAAGTGATACTTACGGCTTAGTTTTAATAAAGCAGGGAAGTATAGCTGAGGGGGTAAAGATATTAGAAAAAGCAGTTAAGCTATCACCAGCAGCAAGAAATATTCAATATCATCTGGCTGATGCTTATTATTTAAATGGTAATATGGAATATTCAAAAAATATTCTTGAAAAACTACTCCGTTCTGAGAAATATTTTTCTGAAAAGAAAAATGCTACTGACTTGTTAAATAAAATAAATTCAAGAAACTAGGCAAACTCTAGACCAGCCAGAGTCAGAAAGATAATTAAAAAAGCAGAGGTTTAGCTTTAGATAACAAAATAAAATGTGTAAAAAAAGCCAACACTACTAAAAGCAGTGTTGGCTTTTTCCATTGTTAATGACTTATTACTGGATTTATTTACGACGTTTAAAGCCAACAAGACCTAGTAATCCCAAGCCTAACAAAGCAAGTACACTTGGCTCTGGCACTGCTGTACCATCATCATCATCAGGAATATCCACTGTTCCAAGTGAGTCACCCATAATATAAGCATAATCGAATGAAATTGAGCTACCTACGCCTAAAGCGCCCAGATCAAAAGCCAGACCAATAGCATAATCACCATCGCCATCATCACCACCACCAAGATAGAAGTCATGGTTTGTTGTCCATGGGCTTGAAACCCCGCTATTATGCGCTAATGCAGAGTCAGTCCAAAGACCAATCGTTAAGCCGGTAACAGCACCTTCCGAATGAGTCCAGTCTTCTGGTGCAATATCACCGGCATCGTCAAAGTCACCATCGCTATTAGAGTCATAACCTCGTCCATTTATGGTGAAGTGTGTACCTCCAGAAAAGACATCTTGATCGGGATCAAGAGCTCTCAAAAAGCTGAGGCCTGTTAGTTCATTAGAGCTTGTGTTGGTAATAGTGGTTGACATACTGATACGCTCATCACCATCGGCAAAGAAATAAGTCGTGGAGATATCATAAAAACCTCTCATCATTCCATTCCAGGTGACAGAGCTGGTTGTCGCTGTACTACTATCAACCAAGCTGCCTACTTGTGCAATTGCACCGGAGGAGGTAGTAGTATTGTTATTAGTATCGGTACCAGTCTGATCAGATCGTACTGATAACATCTCCCACGGGGTACCTGGTGTTAAATAGTCATCAGAACCAAAAGTACCTGTACCTGTTGGATCATGAAGAATTCCGGGTGCAGTCCCGGACCCAAAACCCAGGCTACCATTATCACTCACTGCTGTTCTAACAAAATCGCCTTCCATTATAATAGAAGCTGATAAAGCGTTGGATGCTATGCCCGTTGCTGCCAGTAAGACTGCAACAGATAAAATATTTTTTTGTGTCATAATATACTCCTTTAATATTTTGACTGTATAAATAATAAATACTAATATACTTAAACTATTTAGTGCAAAAATCGATCCAAAAAAATAAATCTCAATAAAAACAATGATATATTTTTTTGTATGTGTCTATATAATTATTTTTGTAAAATATGCTGACATATTATCAGTAGAATTATTGATAATATCTTCTTATTTTTACAGTCACGACAGAATCAAGTCTGCAGAGTTTCAAATTTATGGCAGAGATCAGGGTAAAATATTGCTTGCATGGACATAAAGCTGTCTGATGATTTTGGGGTTATAGCACAGAAGTACCAATATCGTACAAGTAGTTTTTCGGGCACTCTTTTTACTTCTCCCTCACAGCTCATTCAGTGACAACACCCGAGTCACAAAGTAGGCTGGCTGTTCATAAGGGTGCTCTTTTAGCAGAGTTTCAACGACCTTGTGGATCAAAGTATCCTCACAAACCATCTCTACTTTATATTCGCTGACTTTTTCCAGTTCACCGATTTTCCCAAGAGTCGGCTGGCTGCCAGCTTGTGCGCGAAATTGCCCGTTTCCCAACACTTCCCAGCAGCATTCATCATAGTTACCAATTTTACCCGCACCACTGGAAAATAAAGCCCGCTTCAGAGGCTCATGATCATTTTCGGAAACATAATAAATTAGTGAATACATATCAGGTTCCTGTGTTTTTCTTTAAAACCAGATTACCAATTCCATCAACTGTACACTGCCAGGAAGGTGCAAGCCAGGTGGTTGAGACTTGCTCTGTAATTAAAGCCGGACCAATCAGTTGGTGACTGCTTTTTAATTGTTCTCTGTGATAGACCGGTACAGCATCATCAATACCATAAACCATTCGCTGCGTTGCCACTATCGGTTTATTTGTCGCTGGCATGAGCTCAGGCAAAGTTAAAATGATGGGTGGAGCACTGACTTTAACCCGAATATTGACTAATTCAACAGGCTGATCGTGCAAATGCCCATAACGTTTTTTATGCAGTGAGTGAAAAGACTCTGAAGCCAGAGTCAGAGCTTCGCTAGTTTCAGACCAGGGCACATTGAGTGTGTAAGACTGTCCAACATACCGGAGATCAACTGAATAATGGCATGTCATCCGTGATTCATCAATGCCTTCTGATTTTAATTCTAAAATCCCCCTGTCAGAGAGAGCTTTCAAGTGCTCATTAATTTGTTCTGACTCCATAAGAAGTGCATTGATTGTATGAGATAAATCACGGGTATGAGGCGCTACCACCATGCCAAAAGCCGATAAGACTCCAGCATGAACCGGCACTATTACATGGCTCATTTGTAAGTTATCAGCCAGAGCACAGACATGCAGGGCACCCGCACCGCCAAAGGAAAGTAAAACCAGTGTTTTAGGATCAATCCCTCTTTGTATCGACATCACTCGTAAGGCACGACTCATATGTTCATTAGCGACCTGAATAATACCTGATGCTGTTTCTTCTATGGTTAAGGATAAAAACTTTGCTAAGTTGCCAATCACTTCTTCTGCCGCTGGTTTATCCAGGGACAAACTGCCGCCTAAGGGTGCATCGGCTGAAAGTCGTCCTAAAATCAGATTAGCATCCGTGACCGTCGCCTGTCTGCCGCCCAGACCATAACAGGCTGGTCCCGGACTGGCACCAGCTGACTCTGGCCCCACCTGCAATACACCACCTTCATCCACTCGTGCTATGGAACCACCACCCGCTCCAATTGTATGCATATCCACCATTGGAATTGCCACTGGATAATCCCCAATGTATCCTTCACTGGTTAACTGCAGTTCACCTTCAATCAGGGCAACATCGGTTGAAGTACCACCCATATCAAAAGTCAGTAAATTATTATTTTGCCCGGCAATGTACTTTGCCCCGGCCAGCCCCCCCGCAGGTCCTGATAAAAGCATTCTTACTGCCTGTTCAGCGGCTTTTTCTGCAGCAATCGTACCCCCAGAGCTTTGCATAACAGCCAACTGAGCAGGTCGGATTGCCTCGGTCAATCTCCGTAAATAGCCCTGAACCCGAGGGCCGACCCAGGCATTTAACCAGGTTGCCATACCCCGCTCATATTCCTTGTATTCCGGTAAGACATCTGAGGAGCGCGAAAGAAACATTTCAGGAAATGCTTTTTTTAAACTTTGTTCAATTCGCAACTCATCCTGCTCATCCAGAAAGGAGAATAATAAATTAATGGCTATTGATTCAGGCTGCTGCCGGGCAATAAAATCATTGAGGTTCTGCAGTTCATTATTATTCAGTGTTTGCAAACGCTTCCCCCTGGCATCCACTCGACAGCTCAGCTCATAACACAAGGAGCGCGGCACTGGAGGAGACTCTGGTTTGGGGCAAAGATTATATAACTCTTTACGCGCCTGCCGCCCAATGGTCAGGACATCCGCCATCCCTGTATTGGTCACATATACTGTTTTAACCCCTTTTTTTTCCAACACCGCATTGGTTGCAACAGTTGAGCCGTGTACGATGGCTAGTTGCGCCAGTTGTTTATCCAGACCCAGCTCTTTAATGCCCTGTAAAATTGCCTGTTCCGGCGCATGGGGAGTAGACAGCACTTTATGAATAGTCAGTTGTCCCCGCCTGTAGTAGACAAAATCGGTAAAAGTCCCACCGGTATCAACACCAAGAATGCGTGTTTCATCGGATATTTGCTGAATTTGCTCAGTAGACCTACTGAAAGTAACAGTTTGCAATTGAAAATCTCTTTAAATTATATAATAGGGTGTTTTTCAGACGCTTTCTCTCATGAAAAAGCTATTTTACAATTCACAATGGAGAAAAGTATAGCCTGTTCCTGGGTCGTCTCCATTTCATCATCCATTTCATCAAGGGATTCACCTAAATTACTCAATTCACGACTGGAAACTGAATATCCTAAATAAATCATGCTACAATTTAAGCATTATAAAATAGTGGCCCGCATTGACATGGACAGTGAAATTTTAATCGAAGTAGAGCAGCTTTCCCGCCACTTCTCCAGCAACCGTTCAAATAGTAAAGATAAGCATACCATTGCTGTTGATAATATCAGCTTTACGTTAAAGCGCGGTGAAATTTTGGGTTTTTTAGGTCCAAATGGTGCTGGAAAATCAACCACTATGCAAATGCTGACAGGAAATCTGGCACCAACCCATGGCCACATTAAAATTGCCGGTTTTGATTTATTAGACAAACCCATTGAGGCCAAAGCAAAAATAGGCTACTTACCTGACACACCACCGCTTTATAAAGAACTCACTGTGGATGAGTACCTGAATTATTGTGCACAACTGAACCAGATTGCTAAAGCTGATGTTAAGCAGGCTGTCACTGCCGCCAGGGAGCGTTGCGGTCTGGCAGAGCATGGCAAACGAGTGATCAATCATCTTTCTAAGGGGTATCAGCAGCGCGTTGGTATTGCACAGGCCATTATCCACTCACCGGACATTGTCATTCTTGACGAACCAACAGTGGGGCTTGATCCGATTCAGATGATTGAAATCCGCAAGCTGATTCAGGAACTGGGCCAGACTCACAGTGTCATGTTATCCAGTCATATTCTTCCCGAAATTCAGGCCATCTGTGATAATGTCCAAATCATTAATCAGGGTAAGCTGATTTTTAATGCATCGATCAATCAATTAAATCAACAGATGCAGACACACACTCTGCATATGAGTTGCAGCAACCCCGTTGATATAAAACAAATTGAAGCACTGGAGAATATCAGCTCAGTACAGCAAAACGGGGAGAGCCTTATTATAAATTGTGCATTGCCTGACTCTATCGAAACCCCGGTTCCAGAAGCTATATCCGCTGATACCATTACTTCTAAAACAATCATCCAGATCGCTCAAACACTGATTAAAATGGCCAATGAACAACAATGGGGCTTATATGAAATTTTCTCAGAGAAACAGACGCTTGAAGATATTTTCATGTCACTCACTCGTATTGCTCCCCCCATAGAGTCTCTTTCTGTGCAACAACAGGAGACATGAGTTGATTAAGTTAATTGCTTTCCGTGAATTAAAAAGTCTGTTTTTATCACCTCTTGCCTGGGCTATGTTGACTGTCATGCAGTTGATTATGTGCTATCAATTTCTCACTCAACTTGAAAGCTATATACAGCTGCAGGCCAAATTATCAGTTCTGGAAGATTCCCCCGGTTTGACCGATTTGGTCATTGCCCCTTTACTCGGCGGCTCAGCTATTATTTTATTATTAATTGTCCCTTTATTAACAATGCGACTGATCAGTGAAGAGCAAAAAAATCAAACATTGCCGCTTTTATTCAGTGCTCCAGTATCAATGACCCAGATTATATTAGGTAAATATCTGGGTGTTTTAGGTTTTTTATTCATCCTGGTTATGATGATTGCATTAATGCCCTTTTCACTCCTTTTAGGTGCTGCCATTGATCTGGGCCAGCTTTTTTCCGCTCTTTTAGGACTAACTCTGGTTCTGGCCTCTTTTGCAGCAGCAGGGCTTTATATGTCCACACTAACCCGCCAACCTGCTATCGCCGCCGTCAGTAGTTTTGGTCTGTTATTATTTCTGTGGATTATTAACTGGGCTGGCAATAGTGCCGAAATGGAGACTTCTTTTGCCCAGGACGGCAGTAGTGTACTCAGCTGGTTTTCCTTACTCAATCATTTTGAACCCTTGCTTAAGGGTGTTTTTTCTACTGCCGATATTGCCTATTACTTCTTATTTATCGAACTGTTTTTAGTGCTCAGTATTCGCCGTCTAGAACATTTACGCCTTCCGCATTAATCATTTTAAGGATCCCAGCAAAGATACGTGTTATGGATATTAACAGCCACTCAACTCAATCATTAAAATGGCAGAACCTATTATTCACCATTTTATTTCTGACCATCATTGGTCTGCTGGCTTTTTTAAGTAATCGCTATGTTTACCTTGCAGACTGGACCACAAACAATCAAAACTCTCTCAATGAAATCACCTTACAGCTTTTGGAAACCATTGAGGCCCCTGTTGAAATTATTTCATATACAAGCAACACCTCACTCAAACAGTCCATCCAGGAATTAGTGGGGCGCTATCAGCATATTAAGCCAGACGTCTCACTTCGATTCATCAACCCCAATTCAGATCCAGATAAAATCCGCAGTCTGAACATTGTGGTTGATGGTGAAATGATTATTCATTATCAGGGGCGGCAGGAGCATTTGACCGAACTTTCCGAGCAGGATCTGAGCAACACTCTGCATCGCCTGATGCGTGCCAAAGAGCGCAAGATTCTGTTCATACAGGGGCACGGAGAACGCAGCCCTGTTCATGAAGCCAATTTTGATCTAAAAACATTCAGCCATCACCTGAAAAAACAGGGATTTTTAGTGGATACTATTAATCTGGCCAAAACAATGAATATCCCAGGCAATGTCTCTGTACTGGTCATTGCAGGACCGCAAGCTGCATTATTACCCAGCGAAGTACGCTTGATCATTGACTACGTCAAGACCGGAGGCAATCTGCTCTGGCTGGGTGAGCCTTTAAAAATTACTCAGAATCAACCCATGCACGGCTTATTACCACTGTCTGAATTATTGGGCGTTGAATTTTTAGATGGTGTGGTGGTGGATCCGACAACAGAGCGCTATGGCATCACCCGCCCGGATTACGCCATCATAACTGAATATCCCCGGCATCCCATTATTAATGGTTTTTCAACAGTGACATTATTTCCACAGGCAGCAGGAATTGAGCGCCTGCCAACTTATCTGGATGAAGATAAGCACTTAGAACAAACACCCAATGCTTCCCGAAAACAGGCTTTTGATATTATGCCTTTTTTAACCACTATAGAGCGCAGCTGGATTGAAACCTCACCACTAAAAGACCGTGTTCACTATAGTGAACTTCTGGATATAATTGGCCCCATTAACATCGGTATGATTTTAAGTCGCCAGCTGGCAAACGAGTTCAATCCCAATAAGACAAAAGAACAACGCATAATTGTCATAGGTGACGGGGATTTTCTGTCAAACACATTTTTAGGCAATGCCGGGAACCTGGACATGGGTATGAATATTTTCAATTGGCTGAGTCATGATGAGCAGTTTATTGCCATTCCAACCCGGGTTAAAGATGATATTACACTGGATATGTCCCCTGTTATGCTCTCTCTTCTGGGTGCTGTTTTTCTATTTTTAATCCCTGCAATATTGATCATAACCGGTAGTATTATCTGGTTTAAGAGGCGTAATCGATAACATGGTAAAAACCAATAGCATCCTTTTTATTATTGCCATCCTATTATCACTTATCGCCTGGTTTCAACCCGGTTTACACAAGGCTGAACCCATTTATCTGACCTCTATTAAAGCAAATAAGGTCGAAACCATCATCATTGAGCGTCAAAACATTGGTTCAGTAAAATTAAAAAAATACAAAAATGGCTGGTTTTTAACAGAACCCTATCAATTACCTGCCAACCCCATGCGAGTTAAGACCATCACAGCACTGGCAGAAAAACGTAGTTTTTCTCAATTTCAGGTAAAAGACAGTGAGCTTGATCGCTACCATTTAAAAATACCATCAATTTCAGTCTGGTTAAATAAAAATAAAATCACTATCGGCAGTGAAGATCCAATCAATCAACAACGCTATGCCATGAATATTAGTAACAACATTCAATCCGCAAATAACACAATTCATTTAATTAACGGCATTATTTATTATCAGCTTAGAGCCAATCTGGATACTTTTTTATCACCTGCTCTTTTGCCACCCCAGGCCAAGATTAAGAGCATTTCATGGCCAGGTAAAAAACTGACCCTAAGTGGAATTCACTGGGCATTAAACCCCAACTCACCTGAAGTAAGCTCTGACAGCATTGCTCAATTCATAGATTTCTGGCAAAAAGCAAAGGCCACAAAGGTTGAAACGAATGTATCACTGCCCGTAAGCACCGCCGAATTACAAAAAAGTCCCAGTATCACCCTCACATTTAACTCCCCCCGAGATGAGGCAGACTCTTCTCCCAGAAGCATTCACTATTTTATTATTCAAGATGGCAGACAAATTAAATTATTTCGAAACGATATCCAGGTTGCCTATTGGATCAGTCCTCTCATACTGAAACAATTGACGGAATTTTTACCACAGAAAAACCTGCAGCAGAAAAAGGATTCATGAGATTATGGCAAGAATCCAATAATACACTACAATGTTGTAAGCAGTTGTTGCAATCTCAAATGGGTACCCCTTTATAGAAATTAATGTCATTTAGACAAATTATGAAAAAAAAATATGAAAGACAATCTGGAAATTTGATCAGAATTATTCTGATTCCGATCAGCATTGCTCTGTTTTTTCTTCTTCTAATCGGTATTTATTTCTATCTCCAACAACAACAAATTAATTTAGAACAGTTTGTTGAAAAACAAGTCTCCCTTTTTTCCACTGAACTCCATCATGAAATTGAGCATAAAAAGGGTATTCTTGCAGCCGTTCACTTTTTAGGGTATTCGTAAAACCTTGTAGAAATATCATTTTCTTAACTTTTCCATCATATGTAGAATTTCTGTTCCAAGATTCAGCTCAGGTTCGTCAATGAGCA
>JADGEM010000013.1 GCA_016744375.1 Gammaproteobacteria bacterium | reverse complement strand
TTTCATAGAATTAGGTTAACATTTAGCATTAAAAATGTGTAGCAGCTAAAGCCTTGCACTAAAGTGCATAGTTTTGACTAGCGGACTGAGACAATAAACTATTTGTTCACTGTGCTGCAAACAAACGAGTTTCAGCCTTTATTGCTTTATATCGCATAATCAAACTGGGTTGGAAAAAAGATGAAGCAATAAATGAAATGCTCTTAATTTGGGAGCCAAATGAAATTTGGCAAAAATTTATTAACAATCAGTTAACAAAAGTTTTCAATTGTTCTTAGAGGCTGCAGCTATTAATAAAAATCTGGAGAATAATGAAAAAGTTGCCTTTTTTATTTTTTTTCTGGAATTCCCTGTGTCACAATAGAAACAGACGTTATGTTACAAGAGGAGAGTTCAGGTTATGAATATATTAATTATTGTTTTTGGTCTGTTAATATTTCTGGCTGGAATATTACTCATTATTAATCCTGAAGTTATATTCAAGGTACTGAGAGAAAATTCTGATAAGCTCTGGTTACATATAGGTGCTATTGTAATGAGGCTGCTACTTGGTGTATTGCTTATTTATCAGGCTAGTATTTCAAAGTTTCCTGTTGCTGTGGAGGTAATTGGCTGGGTAGCAATTTTCGCTGCTATATTTTTAGCAGTAATAGGCCGAAAAAATTTTAAACGGTTAATATCATGGGCATTCTCTTTGGTGAAACCACTTGGCAGGATTGGTGGTATCCTGGCATTATGCTTTGGGTCTTTCCTAATTTATGCATTTGTTTAACGATCGAATAGCATAAGATCATGAGTAACGAAGTCATGCCAACAGTAATGTGACAAAGTTACTCATGCATCTGAAGAATGGCATATTTATTTTAGACTAGAGGTTTTTGGATAAAATGAGGAATAAATATTGCTGCCATTATTTTTGTGCCACCAGCATGGCCTCATTACGAATTCCCTTATCCAGCTGACCCAGTAGACCTTCTTCACGATAATAACGAAGACTTAAACCTGAAAACAACTTAAGAAGCTCATTATTTTTCAGACGAAAATTATTATTTTTTGGACCACTATTGTTACAATCACTCTCTTCAACAAAGGTCTGGTAAAAAATCAAACCACCGGGTCTGAGAGCTGAAATCAGTGACGGCATGATCTCACGCAATAAAAAGTGCCCAACAATGATAACATCAAAACTCTCTTTCACCATTTTATTCTGTTGTTCACTTTGACTGATGTCACATTGTTTTGTTGAAAGTGTCAGGTGGCGCTCCTGTGCAAACTCCTGGACTTTATTTATGGCTGAATCTGATATATCCCAGGCATGGCTGTTAAATCCCAACTCTGCCATTCTTAAAGCATTACCACCCAGCCCACAGGCCAGATCAAGTGATTTCCCCTGAGCAGGTAAGAGGTGTAAATTGAGTTCAAGGACATCAATGACCTGATTAGGCACCTGAATCAGCTGATAGCGATTGTTCCACTTTTTTCTAATAGCTTCCATATTAAGACTCCCCCCAGAAGCCTAACGACGCCAAAATGATGGTGTCAAAATAACCAGCAAGGTGAAAATTTCCAATCGTCCTAACAGCATGGCAAAACAAAGGACCCATTTAGAAAAATCATTAATTCCTTTATAGTTTGCCCCCACATCACCCAAACCTGGTCCCAGATTATTCAAACAGGCTGCCAGTGCTGAAAATGCAGTCACCTGATCCAGTCCAGATGCCATTAAAAATAACATCATGACACTAAAACTGGCTACATACAGGGCAAAAAATCCCCAAATAGCATTACTGACATTTTCAGGCATGACTTTGCCGCCAATTTTAACCGGTATTTGTGCGCTTGGATGAATCAGACGAAAAATTTCTCGCAGCCCCTGCTTAAATAATAAGATAAAGCGAATTACTTTCATACCGCCACCGGTCGAACCGGCACAACCACCCACAAAGCTAATAAACAATAACATAACCGGCAAAAAGCCCGGCCAGTTGTAATAATCTGAAGTGGTAAAGCCAGCAGTGGTACCAATAGAAATTGTTTGAAAGATACCATGATGCAGAGCATCATTCCAGGTCTCAAAGGTGGTTGTAAAATGCAGGTATAAAACTGAGATCATTGAGGCAAAGGCAAGAATGGCCAGATAAACTCGAAATTCAACATCAAACAGATAGGGCTTTAAGCTATGTGAACGCAGTGCACTGAAGTGTAACGCAAAATTAATGCCGGACAGCAGCATAAAGAAACCCGCAATGACTTCCACCAGTCGACTATTAAAATAACCAATAGAGGCATCATGGGTTGAAAAACCACCAATTGCGACGGTTGAAAAACTATGGGCTAATGCATCAAATGGAGTCATACCAGCTCCCCAATAGGCCACTCCGCATGAAACGGTGAGACCTAGATAAATATACCAAAGTGCTTTAGCCGTTTCTGTAATTCTAGGCGTCAGTTTGCTGTCTTTAATCGGACCGGGGGTTTCGGCACGGTATAACTGCATACCACCAATCCCCAGCATGGGTAAAACAGCAACCGCCAGGACAATAATACCCATACCACCCAGCCATTGTAATTGTTGCCGATAATAAAGAATAGAACGGGGTAAGTCATCCAGTCCGATAAAAACCGTGGCTCCGGTTGTGGTCAGTGCAGAGATTGACTCAAATAAGGCGTCAGTAAAAGAGGCTTGCAAACTATTTGCCAGATAAAGAGGCAGAGAACCAATGAGACCAAAAACGAACCAGAAAAGAACAACAACAATGAAACCATCACGGATTCTAAGTTCACGCCGAAGATGTCTGACTGGTATCCAGACCAGTAAACCACTCAGAAAAATAACCAGAAATGCATTTAAAAAAGCCAGAGTTTCAGAGTCACCATACCAGAGTGAAACAACCAGAGGAGGCAACACAGTGGTGCTGAAAATCATCATTAACAGGCCGACAATGCGAAGGATAACAAGTGGTTGCATATTTCTTCAGTCCTAAATAAATGTCACTGCGACCTGGAAAAGATGTTCCACATCAATAATATGACGCTTATCAACTAAAAATAAAATAACATGGTCATCCGTCTCAATCACGGTATCATGATGCACAATAATCACTTCCCCAGAACGCACAATTGCTCCGATTGTTGTACCGGGAGGCAATGGAATTTCCTCAACCATACGGCCAACAACCTTGGAGGTTTTGTTATCACCATGAGCAATAGCTTCAATAGCTTCTGCCGCTCCTTTACGCAGTGAATGGACCATTTCTACATCGCCTCTACGGACATGGGCAAGCAAACTGCCAATGGTCGCTTCCTGGGGAGAGATTGCAATATCAATCTCTCCACTTTCAACTAAATCAACATAGGCTGCCCGGTTGATTAAGGCCATTACTTTTCTGGCCCCCAGCCTCTTAGCCAGCAGGGCAGACATAATATTGGCTTCATCATCATTGGTTAGTGCACAAAAAATATCAGTACCTTCAATATTTTCTTCAATCAACAGCTCTTCATCAGAAGCGTCACCTAATAATACAATGGTTTTTTCCAGCTCTTCTGACAGCATTCTGGCATTGGCGGGGTTGTGATCAATAATTTTAACATGCAGCCTGCTTTCTAGAGCACGAGCCAATCGTTGCCCGATATTGCCCCCTCCGGCAATCATGATACGTTTATAAGGTTTATCAACACGCCGAAGTTCAGACATTACTTTGCGAGTATTTCTTCGGTCAACAATAAAGAAAACTTCATCATGTTCTTCAATGATGGTGTCCCCCATTGGGGTAATGGGGTGTCCCTTACGATAAATCGCAGCGACTCGAGTATCAACATTAGGCATGTGCTCTCGCAACTCCTGAAGCTCATGACCTAAAAGGGGACCACCTTGAAAAGCTCTGACAGCAACCAGCTGAACCTTGCCTCCAGCAAAATCGAGCACCTGAAGTGCACCAGGATAAGCTATCAGACGTGTAATATAATCAGTAACCAACTGTTCAGGGCTGATTAATACATCAACCGGCAAAGCTTCATGGGAGAATAGTTGGGGATGCTGAAGGTACTGGTTGGAACGAACCCGAGCAATTTTCATCGGAGTATGAAAGATGGTATATGCCACCTGACAGGCAATCATATTTGTTTCATCACTATTGGTCACAGCAATGATCATATCGGCATCGTCACAACCGGCCTTATCCAGAACCTCAGGATGTGAGCCTCGTCCTCTTACGGTGCGGATATCCAAACGATCCTGCAAAATAGCAAGCTTTCGACCGTCAAGATCAACCACGGTGATATCGTTATCTTCACTGGCCAGATTGTCTGCCAGAGATGTACCCACTTGCCCTGCACCTAAAATTAGTATTTTCATAGAGTGAAAATTTACCGCTTGATTGTAAATTTAAGTTAGTTTTTGATAAGCAAACAGTGCTACTGCTTTGCCTTTTTAGCAATTCTTTTTGCATCAATGCCCAATGTTTTCATTTTACGATACAAATGGGTACGCTCAACACCTGCCATTTGTGCCACTTTACCGACACTGCCGCCAACGGCTATAAGTTTTTCTTCCAGATAAGCTTTTTCAAACAATTCTCTGGCTTCTTTCAACGGATGCTCAAATAGAGACTTTAATGCATTATCTTCAGAGAGACTGGCATCACCATCATTACTTTGATTATCCAGCTTTCTGGTTTCATACTCAATACTGGATTCGACATCTTCCATGGTGATGGTTTCAAGATCAGAGACAATTAACAATCTCTGCACCAGATTTTTTAACTCAAGTAAATTACCCGGCCAACTGTAATTCCTTAATTTATTCAAGGCGGCAATGGAAAAATTTCGATAATTAAACTGCTCCTGCTGAACAAACCGATCACGATAATAATTCAGTAGGTCAGGCACATCTTCACAATGTTCTCTAAGCGGTGGTATTTTTACCTGCAGTACATTGAGTTGAAAGTATAACTCTGATTTAAAGCTCCCCTGACTCACCATTTGTTCCAGTTTATAATGAGTTGCAGTAATAATACGACACCCTAAAACAATTAATTCTGTGCCGCCCAAGCGATGGAAATGTCCTGTTTCCAGAGCACTCAGCAAACGCCCCTGGGTGGGCAAATCCATCTCAGCAATATCATCAATATAGAGTGTTCCCCGACTAGCCTGTTCTAACAAACCCTGATATATTTTGCCATCAACCTCAGAGCCAAAGAGTTCTCTTGCTGAATTATCGATATCCAGAGTAGCCACACCCAGCTCAATATAAGGCTGTTTAGAACGTTTGCTTAACCGATGCAGCAAGCGGGAATATTTACTCTTACCACTGCCAGGTTCACCTATAAACAAGACCCTGGAATCATGCTGTGAAATTTGTTTGATTTCTTTTGATAATTCCTGATTGATCTGACTTTTACCAACGGGTTCATCTGCCATAGAAAGCTGTTGACGCATACCCTGGTTTTCCTTATCCAGTTTATGTGCTTCCAGTGCATGTTCGACAGTCAATAATAGTTTAGCCAGAGAAAGCGGCTTTTCTAAAAAATCATAGGCACCCAGACGTGTTGCTTCGACTGCAGTCTCTACACTACCATGTCCGGACATCATGATCACGGGAAAATTGGCCAATGATTCATTGTCATTGATACCATTTGCAGAAGGCTCTTTCCACTCTTTGAGTATACTGATACCGTCAATATCCGGCATCCAGATATCAAGCAATACTAATTCAGGGCGCCTTAGGCGACAACTTTCTTTCGCCGCTTCACCATTTTCTGCAATTTCAACTTCATAACCTTCATCCTGGAGGATTTCCTGCACCAGGCCTCGGATATCGGGTTCGTCATCGACAACAAGTATATAGGCTGACGCCATTGCTTTTCCTCTTACTTTGATTGGCTTAAGTTTACGCAGCTGAAATCCAACTGAAGACTTAGTTTATCCGGCTGAATGCTTAGTTTGTCCAGCTGAAGGCTCTTATCATAAAATAGTTTGCTCATCAGGTAAAACAGTTATGCAACCGGTAAACGGATAATAATTTTCGCCCCACCTTCCGCTGCATTTTCCGCAATAATCGAGCCACCATGTTCCTCAATTATTTTTTTAACAATGGCCAGTCCAAGCCCTGTACCTTTTGGTTTATTGGTCACATAAGGATCAAATATATTAGCCAGCATATCTTCTGGAAAACCGGGGCCATTATCAGTTAACTCGATAATACACCAGTACTGGCTGTTAATTTCCAGTAAACGGGTTTTGACTATCAAACAGCTTTTTCCCTGATCCGTCGATGCTTCTACTGCATTTTTTATCAGATTATGAAAGACCTGCCTTAATCGGCCCTGGTCAGCTTCAACTAAAGTACCACTGATTGTTAGCTCAGGCATAATGGTTAGTTTGTCGCTGCCACGATAGAGGTCAATCACTTCCATCAACAAACTTTCAATATCCAAAGGATGCATCTTTAACTCAGGCATTCTGGCATACTCTGAAAAGGCTTTAACCATTTCTTTCATACTGTCAACCTGGTTAATAATCGTCGACGTTAGACGATCCATAGTTTCAGCATCTTGTTCATTCATGGTCTTCAAATATTTGTGGCGCAATCGTTCAGCGGACAACTGAATCGGGGTTAAAGGATTTTTTATCTCATGCGCCAGACGTCTGGCCACTTCACCCCAGGCTGCATCTCTTTGCGCCTGGACCAGTGAAGTGACATTTTCAATAACAATAACATAACCGCCATCTGCCAGAGCATTTCCACGACAGAGTAAATTTTTACGCCCATCGACTTCATTCAGGGTTAACTCTTCACTCCAACGCTTCATCTGATTCTGAATCGCGGTCATAATCCAGCGAATCAATGGCTCCAGTTCCTGTTTTTCTTTAATTAGTTGAAAAAGGGACAAACCATGATAATCATTCACATTCACTCCAAGGATCAGGCTAGCCTCTGGATTACTGGTTCTGATTTCTTTTTTATTCGATAAACTGATGATACCAGAAGACAGATTACTCAGAATGGCTTCAAGATAATCTCTCTGGGTTTTAGCCTGTTGGTGGCTCTCTTCCAGGGCGTTATGAGTTTGTGATAAGCGTCTGACCATTTTATTAAATGATTGAATAAGTAAGCCAAAATCATCATCATTCAGCAAAGGGATAGGCTTGTGGTACTCACCTTCAGCAACGGCTTTAGTGCCTTCAGCCAGATCTCTGATAGGCGCAGCAATACGTTTTGCTGAGTAAAATGCAGCCCAGACCGCACTCAGAATACCTAAAAACAGCACCAGTGACAAAGTGAGAGTAAAGCTTATTTTCAGCGGTTTGCGTAAATAGACAAGTCCTTTGTACTCTGAAAATGCCTGCTGCACACTGGCTGCCAGGCGGTATTGGCGCTCACTGATAGGTACCATTGCCTGTAAGATTAAAAAGCCTTTTTCACCATCAAAGGTAATGCGCACCAGGACTCGAATCATTCTATCGGAGTCTTCACTTAAGTCCAGAACCACATGATCGCGTCCCTGCTGAAGTGGTAAAAGTAAATCTGAACTGGGGATATCTGGTACAATATCTCCTTTTTCTATGGAACTTGACCCCAGAATTCTCCCTCTGGAAGTCATAAGTGTCACTTCATCTACCCCGCTTTTTTCTCGAATTTCACTTAAAGAGACCACCGACAGTGTATCCAGATCAACCAGTATTTCATCACTTAAACGACGCACCTGACGCAAAAGTGTTTTCTTCCTGCCATCAATGGCAGAACGGCTCAGGGTCATTGCATCTTCAAGTGCTTGCTCAACCGTTACATCAAACCAGCTGTCAATACTCCGATTAATGAATTGAATTGAAAAACTATAAACAACCAGCGAAGGAAATATAGCCAGGCTGACAAAGATAATAACCATGCGCAGAGTCAGTTTTGAGCCCGCAACATGCTGGCGCAGTTGACGCAATAAACGCCATGCCTGGCGAGCAATCAGAAAAACCAGCATGACAAGAATGACAAAATTGACTGTGAGTAATAAGTAATATAACTGCTGAAACTGCTCCACATCCATACTGGAACTAAAGAGCATTCTCAGTGAAAAAAACAACACCAGCAATATGAAAAATATAGCTAGCGGACCACTGAATAATTTTTTTATCATTGCTTTAACTCACTAACAGGTTTGTTTAACACCTTATCGGCTGCATTCTTTCCCGCATCTGAAGCAGGCTGAGACTGAGCTTGCAACTGTATCTTTTCAGAATCCTGCTTATTTCTCCTGTGCTTTAATTCCAGAGTAATATCAGAGAACTCATCACCACCCTGTATCTGAGCACTGGTATTGCTCTTACTTTCCCTGCCCTTTATTTCCCATAAGAACCAGGGACTTTCCACCCTCCATGAAGATGACAATGAAGCAACCTGCCTCAGTGCAAGAGGCAATCGGTTGATGTCCAACATAATACGCATTTTTGCAAAATATGATTTGGTGCTGCTCAGCTCTTGTTTTTCAATCAATTGAGCACCACGAATGGTTCCAAGGACAGCCATTGCATCCTGTCGACTATTGAAGGTGTAACGTTCATTTGTTGCCAGGTTTTTTACTTCATGGACGTTGGTTAATGGATGATACCTCAACTCAAATCTCTGACGTGATTCTTTGATAATAATATTTCGCCACCAGGGACGTTCACGCAAAACTTGAACCTCAACGGCAATGGTTAATGGTATGCCATTTTCTAAGGCTTCAACCACTTCATTCGGGAAGTTCATTTTTAGATCTGCATCAATTGCAATACTATTATTTTTTTCAAAAGAGCTGGCTGAAATAACCTGGAAATCAGTCTTATTGATTAAGCCAGGAAGTAAATTAAACAGGGACATAACAGAAAATGAGGTAATAAGCACCACGACAGATGCAATTAAGAAGTCACATTTTGGACACCGTTTTTGATGTCTGCGCTCAACGATAAAAGTGGAAATTTTTTTTGTCATCTCCTTGCTTTTCAAGAGATGCTCAGTTACAACGTGACCCACCCGTTCGTCACTCATTTCTCTTTCCTTTCCTTTCCTTGCTCTTTCATGAGCAGCGCATAATAAAAACCATCCATATTTTGATCACCTGGAAGGATTTGACGCCCTGCCGGCATTGCTACTCCCCATTGCGCGTCAATTATAATTTCAGTCGCTTTGTCTGCCTGCACTGCTTGATTGATAAACGACAACACCTGATGATCATTTTCTTCCCTTAAAATTGAACACGTTGCATAGAGCAGGATGCCTCCTGGCTTAAGCATCTTCCAGAGATTTGTTAGAATTTTTTCCTGCAATTGAACCAGTGCAAAAATGTCTTCTGAGCGCCGCAATATTTTAATATCAGGATGACGTCGTATCACTCCGGTGGCAGAACAAGGGGCATCCAGCAGTATTCGATCAAATAATTGTCCATCCCACCAATCTTGAGCACTGGCATCAGCGGCCATCAAAATTAATTTTTCCGGGGGGATCCTCATACGCACACTGTTTTCCTGAACTCGACGGAGTCGTTCAGCACTCACATCCAGCGCAGTGACACTAGCCATTAATGGCTGCTGTTCAAAAAGATGCATTGTTTTACCTCCTGGAGCAGCGCAGGCATCCAGGACTCTATCACCCGGCTGAGGTGATAATAATTCAGCCGCTAACTGAGGTGCTCCATCCTGAACGCTGACGGCCCCCCTGTCAAACAAAGGGAGTTTTTCAACGGCTACGGGTTTATCAAGAACAAGAGTCAATTCCCGTGATTCAGTAAAAGCAATATCATTCTGTGTCATTTGCAGCAGATAATCATTGCGGTCAAATTGCTGATTGAGTCTCAGTGTCATCGGTGGGCGTTGATTACCGGCATCCAATATTGACTCAATGGAACGATCCGCTTTCTTCCAGGAATTTTTAATAGCGGAAATAAGCCATTCAGGGTATGAAAAACGAGTGGCATAAGATTTGTTCAGCTCAGCTGACAAAATATCTCTTTCTCTTAAAAAACGTCTTAAAATAGCATTAACCAGGCCTTTGGCCCAGCTTTGCTTGTGTTCATCACAAACATTGACGGTCTCAGCAACGACAGCATAATCCGCTTTGTTAAGATAGTTCAGCTGATACAGCCCAACCAGCAGAATGTAATGCACTCTTTTCTTTTTACCTTTGAGAGGCTTACTGAGCATTTGTGCCAGCAGGGGGTTAAGACGATGATACCAGCGAAGCACGCCAAAGCTGATTTCCTGAACAAAAGGCCGTGATTCCGGTTTAATCTGTTCAAGATAGAGAGGTAATAAAGTGGATAAAGATTGCCCGGATTCAACACATTCCTGAACAATTTTAACAGCAAGTGCCCTGGTTGAAAGAGCGCTCACCCCAGGTTGAATTATATTTTGTTTTTTGTTCACTTTAGAAACAGACACCTGATAAGCTTTGGCCATTAATAAAATCTTTCACCATGATACGTTTTTTACCCGGCATTTGTAGTTCCACAATTCTGACGATACCATTTTTAGCAAAAACATCAATTCCCTCCGGTGATTCCGATATTACTTCACCATACTTATAATTGTCTGCAGAGGTTTCTGTATCCTGCTCAATCAGTTTCGCAAGCCATAAACGGAGTGATTTACCCTTGTAATCAGTGTAAGCAACAGGCCAGCTGTTAAATGCCTGAATTTTTCTGACAATAGCCCCTGCATCCTCCTGCAGCCAATTAATTTGTGCCTCTTTTTTATCCAGCTTATGAGCATAGATTGCCAGGGAATCATCCTGAACCACAGGGTTAAGATGGTCTGACTCAATATTGGATAGTGTTTGCATTAAAGCCTCTCCCCCCATAGAAGCGAGGCGATCATGCAAGCTGCTTCCTGTATCTTCGGCATGAATGTCACAGCGTTGTATTATCAGCATATCTCCAGTATCAAGCCCCTCATCCATTTGCATAATGGTCACACCCGTTTGTGTATCTCCTGCCAGAATCGCCCGCTGTATTGGTGCTGCACCCCGCCATCTGGGTAAAATGGAAGCATGAATATTTAAACAGCCATACAAAGGAGTCTGTAATACAGCCTTGGGCAAAATCAAGCCGTAAGCAACTACAATCATCAAATCAGCCTGAAGTTCTGCTAATTCCTTCTGGGCGGCCTCATCTTTTAAACTCACAGGCTGAAAAACAGGAATATTTTGAACCATAGCCAGAGCTTTGACCGGACTGGCTTTCAGTTTTCTTCCCCTGCCTGCCGGACGGTCAGGCTGTGTATAAACTGCAATAATTTCATGCTCAGATTCCAGTAACGTCTGCAAAGCCACCGCTGAAAACTCTGGTGTTCCGGCAAAAATTATTTTCACTCTATCTCATCCTTTATTTATTCATCTCTAAATTAAGTACCCATCTGAGGGCTCACATCTGTCTTTGATGTTTGACCAGTTTTTTTCGAATTCTATCCCGCTTAAGCCTGGAGATATAATCAACAAATAATTTACCCTGCAAATGATCGATTTCATGCTGCAGGCATACGGCCAGCAAACCATCAGCTTCAAGCTCTTGTTCAACTCCCTTTCTATCCAGAAATTTAACCACCACTGAATCTGCTCGTTCTACCTCAGCATAAGTGTCCGGTACTGAAAGACAGCCTTCTTCCATTTTCTCTGTGCCAGAATGAGAAATAATTTCAGGATTAATGAGACAATAGGGATCTTTCTTATCCTCTGAAATATCAATCACAATAATCTGTTCATGTACATTAATCTGGGTTGCAGCCAGACCAATACCAGGAGCTGCATACATTGTTTCCAACATATCATCCAACAGCTGCCTATGTCGTGGAGTAATTGTTTTTACAGGTTTTGCTTTAGTGCGTAAACGATCATCTGGAAAGCAAAGGATATCCAACAAAGCCATAGTTAATTTAACTCTTATTCTGTTACAGTTTAACGGTAGTAAATAATCTGAACGACTCAGCAGGGAGCCGTATTAATTTGTTTAATTCAGGTTTGACAGTGATTTTATCAAAAAACACACGCTTGTTGATAGAAAAAGTGTTAACTGGGTTGGTAATTTTTGATAAAACACTTTATATTTGATAAAAAACATTATAAATTTAAGCTAATCTTTGGATTTTATTATAATTTTTTAATAATTTTATGGTTTTATCGAAGACTCTTTACTAGAATAATCTCAAGAAGATTAATTCAAACTATATAATTTTTAACTATTTCTCCGTTGAGCACAGCTTTGATTGGTTAAATTGATACCGATTTCCAATGAATTTAGGGATTCATATGAAAAACAATAACAGCTTTCTTTCAAAATTACTTTCAACTCTATTGCTTACAACAATATTTTTTGTTTCTGCTCAAGCTGAAACAATTAAACTTAAACCCGGTCACCCTCAAGAATACACCGTTGTAAAAGGGGATACGCTATGGGATATCTCCGGAACCTTTTTAGCGGAGCCATGGTACTGGCCTGAAATCTGGCACGTTAACCCGCAAATTGAAAATCCACATCTGATTTATCCAGGTGATGTCCTCAGATTAGTTTATATTGACGGCAAACCCTACATTACTCGAGACAGAGGTGGTAAGCGAACTGTTCGCCTGAGCCCCGAAACTCGGGTTGAAGATTTAGGACGTGCAATTCCAACCATTCCATTGGATGTGATCACCCCCTTCCTTACACAGAACCGCGTTCTTAATGCCGGAGAATATTTTAAACTGCCTTACATTATCGGTATCAGTGGTGAGCACATGTCTGCCGGGGCAGGTAACTCAATTTATGTCCAGGGAATCGCCAAAGACACCCAGGATCACAATTATGGTGTTTATCGCCAGGGAAAAGCTTATACAAGCCCAGCCAATAGAAAAGAAATACTGGGTTATGAAGCCATTTTCCTGGGTGATGGCACTTTAGAGCGTAAAGGTTCTCCAGCGACAATCTATATTGAAAAGTCCAGAGCAGAGATTCTTGTTAAACATCGTGTGATTCCTATCAATAGAGACCGGATTATTAATGCTAATTTTATCCCAAAGCCCTCTTTACTTAAACGCCCGGGCAGTATCATCGGCGTATTAACGTCTGGTATGCAGCCTGGAGTAACCATGGTCGGTGCAATGGATGTGGTTATTGTTGACGCCGGATTAAAAGACGGCGTAGAAACCGGTGATGTCTTTAACATCTACAGGAAAGGGGCAAGAGTAGAAGATCCTTTCCAAAAAGGTAAAATGATTAACTTACCGAATGAAATCAGTGGGAATTTAATGATCTTCCGCACTTTTAACCGCCTCAGCTATGCCCTGGTAATGGATGCACAATCTGACCTGCGTGTAGGCGACATCATTAAATCACCCTTTTTAGATTAATTTATTTTAAATCATGCATTACTATTGAACTCTCCAGAGTTCAATAGTAAGCAAGCAATGTTTCAATGTAGAATATCAGGAGTCAGTCATGGATGATTTGTCTTACTGGCTAGCCTTACATAAGGCTCCCGGTATCGGTCCTGCCACCTTTAACCAATTATTTGAGCACTATACAGCCCCCCACCTGATTTTTAATTCACCGGAAACACTCAAACAACTTAATTTAACCCCGGTTCAAAGAAATGCTGTACTCAAAGCAATTCAGGAACCTGACTGGAAAGCCGTCGAACACGACCAGATCTGGTCAGAAGACAGCGAAAATCATATTCTGCTTATGACACATGCAGAATACCCCGAACTATTGAAACAAATTCATTCTCCTCCCCCTCTACTGTTTGTCAAAGGCCAGCTGAGTGTTCTTAATGACATCCAGCTGGCCATGGTGGGTAGTCGAAATCCCAGTATTGACGGTCAGGAAACCGCATTTCAATTTGCCCACTACCTGGCGCAACATGGTATGGTCATCACCAGTGGAATGGCTCTGGGCATTGATGCACAGAGTCATAAGGGTGCACTTAAAGCAGCAGGAAAAAGCATTGCCGTGGCAGGTACCGGCCTGGATAGAATTTACCCTGCCCGCCATAAAAAATTAGCCTGGCAACTTATTGAGCACGGTGCCATTATATCCGAATACCCCTTGGGTACAGGTCCAATGCAATACAACTTCCCACAGCGCAATCGCATCATCAGCGGCTTAAGTGTTGGTACTCTGGTGGTTGAGGCAGCACTTAAAAGTGGCTCTCTGATCACTGCCTACTCTGCTCTTGAACAGGGCAGAGAAGTCTTTGCCATTCCAGGGTCAATCCATAATCCGCTTTCCAGAGGCTGTCACCAGTTAATAAAATCCGGAGCTAAGCTGGTCGAAACTGCCAATGATATACT
Organism: Gammaproteobacteria bacterium; assembly: GCA_016744375.1. Lineage (GTDB taxonomy): Bacteria > Pseudomonadota > Gammaproteobacteria > GRL18 > GRL18 > GRL18. Next base: position 61,641 of record JADGEM010000013.1, on the reverse strand, counting down.
TGAAGAGCTTGCCAGTTTAATGTTGGCTTCACGAGCAGATATTCATAGCAGTGATGAGCAAAGTATTACTCATCCAGACAAACAAAGTATCGATCCTCTACTGCCAAAAATTCAGCAAAAAATTTTACAGAACATTGGTTATAACCCTGCTTCAATTGATACTATCTCTCACCGAACTGGCCTTAGTATTGCTGAGCTCAATGCTAATATTGTCCTGCTTGAAGTGAATGATTACATTCAATCTCACCCAGGAAATTTATTTTCCCTCAAAAACGGAACTTTGTCCGAAAATAAGTAATGCTTTCTATCCATTTTTCTCTCTTTCTTCTATATTGCTAATGAATTACAATGAACACCTCAGAAAAAAAGACTTATTAATAGAAGACGATTGATTTTATATGAAGACAGAAGTGCTAGACATTCTGATGTACCTTTTTGAAACTTATCTGGATGATGATGAATCCGATATACCCAGTGAAGATAACATCCGAAATGAATTATCAAAGATTGGATTCCACGAAGCCAAGGTCAGCAAGGCATTTGACTGGCTGGATGGTCTTGCCGTTTTAAAAGATGATTTCACCTACAACGACGTCCAGGACATCAATTGTTTTCGTATTTTCAGCCCGTTGGAAATAGAAAAATTTGATCTGCAAGCCCGCGGAGTTTTACTGGATCTGGTTGAGCTTGGAGTTATCACAACCGGCCAACGCGAACTGATTATTGATAAAGCATTGGCTCTGGATATTGCACATATCGATCAGGAGCAAATGAAATGGGTCATTTTAATGGTATTATTTAACCTCCCTGACTCAGCAGGTCCATTCACATGGATTCAAGATCTGCTTTATGAAGAAACTCCGACAGTCCACTGACATAGCTGAAGTGTTTCAGCTTACTCTATAACCTACTATATGGAACAAGCCACCCAGCCAATTCATTATGCAGCACAACTCCTCAGAGAAGGCGGCCTGATTGCCTACCCGACCGAAGCTGTTTTTGGTCTGGGGTGTTTACCGGATAAACTCCAAACAATTGAAAAATTATTAAAACTTAAGCAGCGCCCCATAGAAAAAGGCCTGATCCTGCTTGCCTCTGAACTCTCTCAGTTAGAACCTTATCTCAGTCCATTTGATGATGAAATCCTGCAAAAACTTCAATCCACCTGGCCCGGTCCAACCACTTGGATATTACCTACCCCGAAGGAAACCTCTTCATTGATTAAAGGTCAGTTTGATACCATTGCAGTCCGTATCAGTGCCCATCCACTCGTTCGAGAATTATGCCAGCAATGTCAATCTGCCATTATTTCCACCAGTGCTAATATTACTGACAAGAATATGTCTTATAGTGCTTCTGACGTCAGACAGCACTTTGATAATCAGCTGGATTATATTTTGGACGGACCACTGGGTGAGAGTAAAAAACCAACAGTGATAATAGATGCCTTGAGTGACAAAATTATACGTGGTTAAACATTATATAATATGACTTCAGATTGCTTTACTATCCTTGCCGTACCCCAAGAGCGTTCAGGTAAAGGTTAGCCTACCGATTGAGTGGATTCGTTGATTCTCTACCCATAATGAACAAAAAAGCCCCTCTCACTTAATAAGCAAAAGGGGCTTTTCTGATACGAATCGAATAAGCGAGCAGCTTGTCAGCTCGACATAAATTTCTTAAAAATTTACATCATACCGCCCATTCCGCCCATTCCACCCATACCGCCGCCCATGTCAGGCATACCGCCCGCAGCAGCGTCTTGAGGAACTTCACTGACCATTGCTTCGGTAGTCAGCATCAGACCAGAAACAGATGCAGCATGTTGTAATGCTGAACGAGTCACTTTAGCAGGGTCCATAACACCCATTTCAATCATGTCACCATATTCACTGGTTGCAGCGTTGTAACCATAATTATCTTCGCCTGCTTTAACATTATTAACAACAACAGAAGCTTCATCACCAGCATTCATAGCAATCTGACGCATAGGCTCTTCCATGGCGCGTTTAAGAATATCAACACCCACTTTTTGATCGTGGTTAATTGTTTCAACATCACCAATGGCTTGTAAAGCACGGATCAAAGCAACACCTCCACCCGCTACAACACCTTCTTCTACTGCTGCACGAGTTGCATGAAGTGCATCTTCAACACGCGCTTTCTTTTCTTTCATTTCAACTTCAGTGGCCGCACCAACTTTAATGACCGCAACACCGCCTGCTAATTTAGCAACACGCTCTTGTAGTTTTTCACGGTCATAATCAGAAGAAGTGTCTTCTAATTGACGACGAATCTGCTCAACACGTGAAGCAATATCAGCTTCATTACCAGCACCATCAATAATAGTTGTGTTTTCTTTACCAACCTGAACGCGTTTAGCAGTACCCAGGTCATCTAGAGTAACGGCTTCAAGGCTCAGGCCAACTTCTTCAGAAATCACAGTCGCACCCGTCAGAATTGCAAGATCCTGCAGCATCGCTTTGCGGCGATCGCCAAAACCAGGCGCCTTAACAGCAGTCACTTTAACAACACCACGCATGTTATTAACAACTAATGTGGCCAGCGCTTCGCCTTCAATATCTTCAGCAACAATGAATAAAGGCTTGCCAGATTTTGCCACAGCTTCTAATACTGGGAGTAAATCACGGATATTAGAGACTTTCTTGTCATGTAACAAGATATATGGACTTTCCAGATCAGCTGTCATGCTGTCTTGATTGTTGACAAAGTAAGGAGATAAATAGCCACGGTCAAACTGCATACCTTCAACCACATCCAGTTCATTTTGCAGTGCAGTACCTTCTTCAACGGTAATAACACCTTCTTTTCCTACTTTCTCCATTGATTCAGCAATGATATTACCAATGCTCTCATCAGAGTTTGCAGAAATGGAACCAACTTGCCCAATGGCTGCAGAATCTTCACATGGCTTAGACATGGCTTCAATCTCTGCCACTACAGCAGTTACTGCTTTATCAATACCACGTTTTAAATCCATTGGATTCATGCCCGCAGCAACAGCTTTTAAGCCTTCATTCAAAATTGATTGTGCCAGTACTGTCGCAGTTGTTGTACCATCACCAGCCACATCAGATGTTTGTGATGCCACTTCTTTTAGCATCTGTGCACCCATGTTTTCAAATTTATTTTCCAGTTCAATTTCTTTTGCAACTGAAACACCATCTTTAGTGATGGTTGGTGCACCGAACGCCTTGTCCAGTACTACATTACGTCCTTTAGGACCCAGTGTGACTTTTACTGCATTGGCCAATGTATTGACACCGGCAATCATTAGATGACGTGCGTCATCTCCAAATTTTACATCTTTAGCTGGCATTTTTGATACCCTCGATAATTCTATCTATTTTTTAAAAAGAAAAGCAAAAAGCTGAGAATTCAGCTTATTCAACAACGGCTAATACGTCTTCTTCACGCATGATTAGCAACGTTTCGTCACCAACTTTAACTTCACTTCCGGAGTATTTACCGAAAATAACCTTGTCACCGTTTTTGACTTCCATGGCAATTAAGTCACCATTGTTAGCAGTACGACCGTGACCAACTGCAACAATCTCTCCTTCTGAAGGTTTTTCAGTTGCAGAATCTGGGATATAAATGCCACCAGCGGTTTTTGTTTCTTCTTCAAGACGACGCACAACAATGCGGTCACCTAATGGGCGAATGTTCACTATAAATTTTCTCCGTCAGTTGTTTTAGCACTCCTATTGAGTGAGTGCTAATCAATACTGTTAAAAAAACCGGATAGCTTGCTTTAAAGCAACTCAAATCTGTATCGATTTGTCATGCCTCAAACTTCCGGGAATTAAGTTATTGAATTGTTAATTTGGGACTGGCCTTATTTTTTCAAGTAAAACATTAAAAAAAAACAGTTTTATTTTGAATTTATAAGAATTAGGGTGTTTATTTTACTTCCCAGGCTCATCCTTTGAGCTTTCAACCTGCCCCTCAAAGGTGTGCTGATGATTGAGTTGTTCCTGATTTCTCTCATGTTGCTGTTCCGGGGTTAAATCTTCATATTCACCATCAAAATAATCATTCTGATGGGACTTTTGACCAGAAAAACGGCTTTTAAGAACCGCACTGCCTATCATTTTAGAAGCAAACAAAGCTCTCAATGGCGGGATCAACAGCAAAAAACCAACAGTATCCGTAAAAAAACCGGGGATCAGCAGGCATAGAGCAGCAAATAGCAGCATCATACCTTCGATCATTTCAGCAGCAGGCACTACCCCCTGATTCATGGAACTCTGTGCTTTCTGTAGTGTTGAAAAGCCCTGAATTCTAATGAGTGTGATGCCGAGAACGGCTGTAAAAACAACAGCAAAGACAGTCGGTAGTGCACCAATAACACCACCCACTTCAATCAACAGATAAATCTCAACTAAAGGGACTCCAATAAAAAGAAGTAGAAACAGGGGAAATAGTGGCATAGTTTTCTCAATTGTTTTATTAAAGAGTGTTATTAATGCATTTTTTTAATTGTTAATAACAGTGGAACTCACTCAGGTTTCTCACATTTAACGTTCGGAAGTAGATTGAACCTATTATACCCTTATCAGTCTTATCAGTAATCAGTTAATTTGCTTATCCACTGCCCATAACATAAAATTCCATAGCGATAAGATCAGGATTTTATTTTATTGGTTATTAATGAACAATGATGGCGCTGTTTAGTCGCCGATTTAACATAGGATAATCCATTAAACTTATTATCCCCAATTTAAGCTTTACATTCTTATTTATGGGGTAAGGGAAGCCTTTTTTCAAATGAAAAATAATAATAGTGAAAAAACACTCTATCAACTGGTGATTTGTGCCTGTCCGGATGAAGAGACTGCAGTTAATATTGCCGAGAATGTTGTTGCTCAAAAGTTAGCAGCCTGTGTCAATGTTTTACCCAGTGTTTACTCAATCTATCACTGGCAGGGCAATGTTGAATCAGCTAAAGAAAATATGCTGCTGATAAAAACAATTACTGATAAATACACCTCATTGGAGAAGGTGATTATTTCCCTGCATCCTTATGAGGTACCGGAGATAATTGCCCTGGATATCAATAGTGGTTTACCAGAATATCTAAAATGGATTGAGAGTAGTATAAATGATTTATAAAAAATGGATTTACGGAGATGTGACTATTTATTGAAAGTAAAGCCATGTAACATTGGTCTTTACTATTCAATAACTACTATCAATAAAAAAATTCTTTTAAAAGAATAAAAGTTTTATCAATAATAATATTAAATATAGCGGTTCAAATAAATGTCCTTAAAAGCAACGCTCTTAAAAGAAAAGTTAATTCATTTCTCCTTATTCTTATGTCTCTCCCTGCTGTCAACTTATAGTGTGGCAGAAGAAGAATTTCTTCCTCCTGAAAAAGCATTCTCTATTCAACCCAGCAAGGTCATTATTTCACCCGATGAAAGCAAGGTTATTGTTTCATGGGATATTGCTGACGGTTATTACATTTACCGCGACAAAGTAACCTTTACCGCCAAAGATGATAGCTTAAATCTGGGAGCAGTTGAGTTATCACCCAGCGAAACCAAAAACGATCCCTATTTTGGTGAAATCCAGATTTTTAAAAAACACCTGACAGCAACAATTCCATTCACCTCTGACAAATCCAAAGGTGAGCTGCTATTTTTAATGGCCAAATCCCAGGGCTGTGCATCCGGAGGCATTTGCTACCCACCACTTAAACAAAACGTTTCTTTTGTTCAGCCAGCTGCAAGCACATCAAAACCGGTAATCCCTGAAAAAACTCAGGTTGAAAGCACTCCTGACTCGTTATCTACATTAGCCAGCCTTGGCAACGATGATAGTGCTCAGGATGAGATTTTAGAAGTTGAAGAGGCCTTTAAATTTTCACTTTCAGTTGATAAGAACAATCAATTGTCTGCAATCTGGGCGATAGCAGACAAGCACTACCTCTATAAAGATAAATTCAAGTTTGAACTCATTGAAGGCAATGGTTTTTCTATCCCAGCGCCAGAAATGCCGGCAGGTAAAGCAAAAAATGATGAATACCTGGGTGATTTTGAAGCCTACTACCATGATCTGGTGATTAATATTCCTGTCTCAGGTGCTGGTGATCGTTCTAAACCTTTAGTCGTAAAAGTGACTTATCAAGGCTGTTCTGAAGCTGGAATCTGTTATCCAAAAGTCAGAAAAAATATTGAATTAGATGTTTCAAAGCTCTCCAATACCATTACTGCATCGAACCAGACTGAAACACCATCCACCACAGCAAGTACCACAAAACCACAAAAGAACGAGCTTCAATCCGAACAGGATGCCCTGGCAGGTTTACTCAGTACAGAAAATACTCTGATCGCCTTATTTACTTTTTTCTTAATTGGTCTGGGGCTGGCTTTTACACCCTGTGTTTTCCCAATGATTCCAATTTTATCCGGAATTATTGCTGGCCAGGGCAAGAATGCTAAAACCAGTGCTTTTGTTATGTCTGTCGTTTATGTTCTTTCAATGGCTGTTGTATACACAGCTGTCGGTGTCATCGCGGGTATTTCCGGTAATAATATTCAGGTTATTTTCCAGAATCCCTGGGTACTAGGCAGTTTTTCCCTGATATTTGTTGCACTGGCATTCTCAATGTTTGGTTTTTATAATCTGCAGCTTCCCTCATCACTGCAATCAAAGATCTCAGAATTCAGTAATCAGCAAGAAGGCGGCACATTAATCGGTGTCGCCATAATGGGTGTTTTATCAGCACTCATTGTCGGCCCCTGTATGGCACCACCATTGATGGGTATTTTGCTCTTTATCAGTCAGACCGGCGATCCGGTTCTTGGAGGGGCTGCTCTTTTTATTATGAGTCTGGGAATGGGTATCCCACTGATTATTATCGGTACTTCCGCAGGCAAGCTTATGCCCAGAGCCGGTGTCTGGATGGATGCAGTAAAAGCTGTATTTGGTGTGGCCATGCTCGGTGTCGCCATATGGATGCTGGAACGAGTTGTCTCTGAAATTATCATTATGTGGCTATGGGCACTGTTAATCTTTGTGTCCGGCATCTATATGGGTGCATTAACCCCAATTCATGAAAACACAACTGGCTGGGCAAGATTCTGGAAGTCTATCGGCTTAGTCTTAATGCTTTATGGCAGCTTATTAATCATTGGTGCATCTTCAGGGAATTCAGATTACCTGCAGCCACTCAAGGGCAGTATGATGCAGGCTTCTGGTGCCCATAGTACGCCGCAGCATGTTGCCTTTGAACGGGTAAAATCCATTATTGATTTAAATTCAAAGCTGGCACAGGCTAAACAACAAAATCGCCCGGTCATGCTCGATTTTTATGCTGATTGGTGTACTTATTGTAAAAGCATGGAAAATACCACATTTAAATCAGCCAAAGTATTGGCTTCATTGAATAATTTCATTGTGCTGCAAGCCGATGTCACTGAAATGGACAAACAGGATGAAGCACTTTTAAAACATTTTCAGATCCCTGCACCACCTGCAATATTATTCTTCTCACCCGAATCAGGTGAAAGCCGCAATTTCCGTGTCGTTGGTTATAAAAATGGTGATGATTTTGCTCAACATGTTGATAAATTTATAAGCGCCAGAAACTAAAGCAGAGTAATTAATTTAACTATGACGACATTAGCCAAAGTAATAAGTCTGGCTATAAGCCTTTGCGTCTTCGTTTTACTGTGGTTTGTTTTTGTTCAAGAAAACGAGCCCAGTAATTCCCCTGAAGTTGTTATTATGAAATCCCATTCCCTCAAGCGTCAGGACTTTAGCCTGCCTGATCTGAATGGTCAGCAACAAGATTTTTCACAATGGAATAATAAAGTTGTATTACTCAATTTCTGGGCCACCTGGTGCCCACCCTGTCGAAGAGAGATTCCTGATTTTATTGATGTTTATAATCAATATAAGGAAAAGGACTTTATTGTTATCGGTGTCGGCACGGATGATCAGAAAAAAATTGCAGAATTTGTCCAACGCATGGGTATCAACTATCCCATACTGATTGGCGACAGAGCAGCGATGAAGGTCTCCTACCAATATGGTAATTACAGTGGTGCTTTACCTTATAGCGTCATTATTGACAAACATGGCATTGTCCGTTATCGCGCTGGTGGACTGATTTCCAGACAAAAATTATTAAACCAGATTGAGCCTCTTCTGTAATATCAATAAAATAAAGCGCAAGCGTGGTGCTTTTATTAATGATACTATCTTTCTTGTTAATCACACGATTTTGCAGAGATTGTGTGGCTATTTGCAGTGAATTGCAAAAACACTACAATTTATACAATATTTCTGGACAAAATCATTAATCTCATGCAAAATAATCTAAATATTTATTTTTGTCGCTCAATCGATGCTGTTCGCATCTTTTTTTGGTATAATTTGCTCATAATCACCACATAAAAGAAAGAATTGTTAGAAGAAAAAATTAACGGAATATATTTATATGGCGAAAATATTAGTGCTTAATGGGCCGAATCTCAATTTATTAGGTGTTCGTGAACCAACTCATTATGGTCATACAACACTTGATGACATTAATAAAAGCCTGTTCATGTCTGCAAAGGAAGCGGGACATGAGCTGGAATGCTTTCAAAGCAATGCTGAATACCAGCTTATTGAACATATTCATAAAGCATTTCAGAACAAAACTGATTTTATTATTATAAATCCTGCAGCGTTCACTCATACCAGTGTTGCGCTCAGAGATGCTTTGCTGGGTGTTGACATCCCATTTATCGAGCTGCATTTATCAAATGTCTATAAACGAGAAGAATTTCGTCATAATTCATTCTTTTCAGACATCGCAGTAGGAGTCATCACCGGCCTTGGGCATACTGGTTACACCTTAGCATTACAATATGCTTTGACTCACATTAATCATAAAACCACGTAAACCTTTTTTAGTTTTAAACTCGGGTTTAAACAATGGAGTCATTACAACTTAATCAAGGGAGAGGTATAAATTAAAGTATTACTCTTTAATTATTCCCTCATCCCTAAGCACTTATTATAAATTTTAGAACCAAGGTTCATATTATGGATATCCGTAAAATAAAAAAACTCATCGAACTACTGGATGAATCCGGTGTTGCTGAAATTGAAATTCACGAAGGCGAAGAGTCTGTACGAATTTCTCGCAATAGCCCGGCACCAGCCATGATGCCAATACCTCCGGAAGCTTATGCTCATCCATATGCTCCAGCACCCGCTGCAGCTCCAGAAGCGCCCGCTGCAGCAGAACCTGAAAAAGTCACAGGTCATGAAGTGAAAGCACCCATGGTTGGTACTTATTATAGTGCACCCTCTCCAGGGGCAGCAGCTTTTGCTGAAATCGGACAAAAGGTCAATAAAGGTGATACCATTTGCATTATCGAAGCAATGAAGCTGCTTAATCAGATTGAAGCCGATGTCAGTGGTACAATTAAGGCTATTTGTGTTGAAAATGGCGAGCCTCTGGAATATGGCCAGACCATCTGCATTATTGAGTGATTAGCAGGACTTGCCCCTGAGCTCATTGATAACACCTTTTTACTAATTTATAAACACCTGGAACACTCTGATGTTTGAAAAGATAGTGATTGCCAATCGCGGAGAAATTGCACTGCGTATTCACCGTGCCTGCCGCGAGTTAGGCATTAAAACCGTTGCCGTTCATTCAGAAGCCGACAAGAATCTCAAGCATGTACTTCTTGCAGATGAATCGGTTTGTATCGGCCCTGCCCCATCCTCTGATAGTTATTTAAATGTGCCTGCAATCATCAGTGCTGCTGAAGTAACTGATTCCCAAGCCATTCACCCTGGATATGGTTTTCTTTCTGAAAACGCTGATTTTGCCGAGCGTGTTGAAGAAAGCGGTTTCGTTTTCATTGGTCCCCGTCCTGATTCAATTCGCACAATGGGTGACAAGGTTCAGGCAATTAAAGCAATGCTCAAGGCTGAAGTACCTACCGTACCCGGTTCAAACGGCGCTTTGGGCGACGATCCTGAAACCAATATGCGTATTGGTCGTGAAATCGGCTACCCGGTAATAATTAAAGCTTCCGGCGGTGGCGGTGGTCGCGGAATGCGAGTGGTTCGCTCTGAAGCCAGTCTGCTCAATGCAATTTCTTTAACCAAGACTGAGGCTGATGTTACCTTCGGAAACGATGAAGTTTACATGGAGAAGTATTTAGAAACCCCACGCCATGTCGAAATTCAGGTTATTGCTGATGAACATGGTAATGCTGTTCATCTGGGTGAACGCGATTGTTCCATGCAGCGTCGTCATCAAAAAGTCGTTGAAGAGGCTCCTGCTCCAGGCATTTCAGAAGAAGTGCGTAATAGAATTGGTGAGCGTTGTGCTGAAGCCTGCCGTCAGATTGGTTATCGCGGTGCGGGCACATTCGAATTTTTATATGAGAACGGTGAGTTTTATTTTATTGAAATGAATACCCGTCTACAGGTTGAACATCCTGTCACTGAATTTATTACCGGTATTGATCTGGTCCGTGAGCAGTTACGCGTCGCTGCCGGCTTACCACTAAGTTTTTCTCAAAGTGATATTAAAATAAAAGGCCACGCCATTGAATGCCGCATCAATGCAGAAGACTCAAAAACCTTTTTACCCAGCCCCGGTCTGATTGAAACCTATCATGCTCCAGGTGGCCCCGGAGTCAGAGTTGATTCTCATATCTATAGTGGTTATACCGTACCACCCTATTATGATTCAATGATTGGCAAACTCATCACTTTCGGAAATACACGTGAAATTGCGATTGCACGAATGAATACCGCTCTGAGTGAAATGGTGGTCCAGGGAATCAATACCAATATCCCATTGCAGCAAGATATCCTGTCAGACACCGCTTTTAAAGCGGGCGGTACAAATATCCACTATCTTGAGAAAAAACTGGGCTTGTAACACAGCTGAAAACCAGGCAGGCACAAACAACCTGCCTAGGGAACTATGAGGTTCCTGAACTAACACATAAAGAATCATTATGGCCTGGCTGCAACTTACTCTCGAAGCAACTCACAGTAATAGCGAGCAATTATCTGATATTTTAACTCAGGCCGGTGCCGTTTCTGTCACTCTGCAGGATGCTCATGATGATCCAATTTTTGAACCCCCTCCGGGAAGTACGCCACTTTGGAAAGAACTTCTATTAACAGGTCTGTTTGAAGCCGACATCCCGGTTGATTCTGTTCTTAATTATATCAGCAGTCAATATGGTGAACTGCCGCTATACACCCTCAATCCTCTGGAAGATAAGGATTGGGTTAGAGCATGGATGGATGACTTTAAGCCCATGCAGTTTGGTCAAAGACTCTGGATTTGTCCCACGTGGCTTACCCCCCCCAATCCAGAAGCAGTCAATATTATGCTCGATCCCGGCCTTGCTTTTGGAACAGGAACACACCCCACAACCTCTTTATGTTTACAATGGCTGGATCAATATTTTAAACAGCCTGTCAAAGTGATTGATTATGGTTGCGGCTCTGGTATTCTAGGTATCGCTGCTAATTTATTGGGTGCCTCTCAAGTTTATGCTGTTGATCTTGATCCCCAGGCACTTTTGGCCACGCAGGCTAATGCCGATAAAAATCAAGTTGTAGAGAGAATGGAAACCTTTTCCGTATCTGATTTTACACGTAAGCATAAAACACTGCAGTGCCCGCTTTTATTAGCCAATATTCTGGCCGGGCCATTAGTTGAGTTATCCGAAATGCTTGCCTCACATGTTGCACCAAAAGGTAAAATTGTTCTCTCTGGTATTTTAGCCGAGCAAGCTGAAAAAGTATCTGCCGCTTATCAGCGATGGTTCACCATTGACGATATCTCTCAAGAAGGGGACTGGATCCGTATTGTTGGCACAAAAATCAGCTCATAATTTCAGAGACAAACAGCAGATTATTTTATTCAATAATGTTAGTATCGAAATAATTGAATAAAGTAGTTCTACAGTACTAGAATAAGGAAAGTTTTCAGCAAATGTATACCCACTGTCCAAACTGCGACACACATTTTGAAATTTCTCAGGAATACCTGGACATTGCTAATGGCAAAGTTCGCTGTGGTCAATGCGATCATATTTTTAATGCTCTGGACAACCTTTATGAGAAAAAAGTATCCTCTCCCGAGAATGCTCAAACACCAACAGTCCATTCTAATGATTCCGTAAAGACTTCTAACAATAGCACGGAACAAACCACACCTGATAAATCACAGTTTGGTCTTTCTAGCCCCAGCATAGATATTAAAGAGAAAATGGAGCGTATTGCTGCATCACTCTCTGCGGCAACAGCTGAGTTAAAAAACGCACGGAAATCATCTTACTTTTATAAACATGATAAAAAACCTGAACAAAAACATACTTTTAGTCCTGAGCAGCCCAATAAAACAGAAGAGGTTCTTAAACCGAAACTGACCGAAGATAACACTGAGAGTCTTGAAGCAGAACTGCCCGAAGATAACATTGAAATTCTTGAACCGGAACTGACCGAAGAAAACATTGAAATTCTTGAAGCAGAACTGCCCGAAGATAACATTGAAACTCTTGAACCGGAACTGACCGAAGAAAACATTGAAATTCTTGAAGCAGAACTGCCCGAAGATAACATTGAAACTCTTGAACCGGAACTGCCCGAAGAAAACACTGAGAGTTTTGAAGCAGAACTGACCGAAGATAACATTGAAATTCTTGAGCCGGAACTGCCCGAAGATAACATTGAAACTCTTGAACCGGAACTGCCCGAAGATAACATTGAAACTCTTGAACCGGAACTGCCCGAAGAAGGCACTGAGAGTTTTGAAGCAGAACTGCCCGAAGATAACATTGAAACTCTTGAGCCGGAACTGCCCGAAGAAGGCACTGAGAGTCTTGAACCAGATCCGCTAAAAAAAATTGATGATGAACTTGACTTAGTTACCTATGATGAAAATGATCTTAATGAGTCATCAGTTTCTACAGAAGAAGACTACAATCCCCACAATGTCGATGAGGGCGACATCGATATCCTGAATAGCCTTATGGATACTCAGGACAACAACTCTTCCAGCAGTGCATTGCTCAATGAACTGGATGATATCAACAAAACACTTTCAGACAGCAGTGATGCTTCTTTAGATGATGAATTTTCTAGTCTGGGCAATGATTTCGATGATTTAGATAATGGTGATGATCTGCTGGCCGAATTAGAACAACTCGAGAATGAGTTTCTTAATAAGGGCAATACCCCAACTGATAAATCTCCCGTTGAAGAAACTTCCCCAGAGGATAATTATACTCCAGCTGATGGCTCGTCTCAGGCTGAAGGCTCATCTTCCGGCAATATATTTTCAACCGGTTCAGACAATAAACCGGTAGCTGAAGAGGTGGTCCCTTCTTTTCTAACTCAGGGCGATTCTTCCAGTACAAATCCTGCTACCATGCTGGGCTGGCTTGCAGGAACTATTATTCTATTACTGGTACTAGCCGCACAATATCTGCATGTCAATAGCATTAAATTTTCACAAGATCCCAGTTTCAGGCCACTATTAGAAACATTATGCCCCATAACAAATTGTCCTTTGCCTCTCATTTCAAACCCAGGAAAAATTGTAACTGTCAGCCATGATGTGCGCTCACACCCCAAAGTCAACAATGCTCTTGAAATTCAATTAACATTCAAGAATAAAGCACACCACACCCAGGACTACCCTATTCTGGAAATTACTTTTTCCAATCCTATAGGCGAAGTCATTGCTCAGCGAAAATTTTTACCAGATGAATACCTGACCGGTGATATTCAATACTCACGTGGTCTGAAAGCAAACCAGAGCCAGGAAATTAATCTTAAAATAGTTGACCCCGATCCAGGTTCTGAGCTCAGCTTTCAATTTAATTATCTCTAACACTCTAGCTCATAGAAGTACCCTGACTCAAAAACATGAAGATAGGTTCCTGGCAATTTCACGCTCCTTTTCATACACTAGGAGGCACAGTCAATTCATCTTCATTGATGCCACCCATTTTTTTAGCACCAATGGCAGGTATTACTGATCGCCCCTTTCGGCAGTTATGTCGACGCTTGGGAGCGGCACAGGCCATCTCAGAAATGGTCACATCTAAACCAGAACTTTTAAACTCACTCAAGACACGTACTCGTTTAAATCACGATGGCGAAAAGGCCCCCATAGCGGTACAAATTTTAGGCACAGAAGCGAAGCAGATGTCATATGCTGCTCAATTTAATGTCGATAATGGTGCTGATATTATTGATATAAATATGGGTTGCCCCGCCAAAAAAGTCTGCAATGTTTTAGCCGGTTCAGCTCTTTTAAAAAACGAAACTCTGGTTCGTGAAATTTTAACCTCCGTGGTTCAGGCAGTCTCAGTTCCTGTCACATTAAAAATTCGAACGGGTTGGGATGAGAGCCATAAAAATGCCCTGAACATTGCAAAAATTGCCGCTGAGAGTGGTATCCAGGCACTGACCATTCATGGCCGAACTCGTGCCTGCGGTTATCGTGGAAAAGCAGAATATGACACGATAAAAATGGTAAAACAACAAGTTAGTATACCAATTATTGCAAATGGTGATATAAATAGTGCAGAGAAGGCACAATATGTACTACAATACACCAACTCCGATGCAATAATGATTGGCCGTGCAGCACTTCAATCACCCTGGATATTTTCAGACATCAATCATTATTTAGCGACTGGTGAGCATTTACCTGAGCTGTCATTGCCAGACAAAAGTAAAATAATTTTAGGTTTGCTTGATGATTTGTATTCATTTTATGGTAAATCGCATGGTGCCAGAATTGCCCGTAAACATCTTTGTGCAACAATAAAACCTCTCCCAGGAGGTGAGCATTTCTGGAAAAAAATCAGCCGAATCAGTGATGCCGATGAGCAGTTTAAAATAACCCGGCATTTTCTTGAAAAAAAACTATAATTTTTTAGTCTTTATTTGATGATTATCAAATAAAGCACATTTAAGTCAGTCTATTTGTAATCTGAGGGAAAAGTCTTACAAAATCTTTTTCAATTCAGCTTATAATGCACTGCATCATTTAGAAATAACACATTCTTATTGATACTTTACTTTAGGTTAAAACCCATGCCCGTTTATAGTGAAACCAACGAAATCAAATCTCCTGAATCTTTTTTATCACACGATAAGGGATTACCTATAGATAGCCCATGCAAAGAGGAATCAAATACAATCATGACTGATGAGGTAAAAACCGTTGGTTCCGCAGATAACGCCATTTTACGAGATTGTGTCCGTTCAGTATTAACTAATTATATCAATGACTTAGAAGGTCATACTGTTGATGATCTCTATCAATTGGTTCTTGCTGAAGTCGAAGCACCTTTACTTGAAACAATACTGGGCCACACCAATGGCAACCAGAGCAAGGCAGCTCAGATGCTGGGAATTAATCGAGGCACTTTACGAAAAAAACTCAAACAATATAATATCAATGACTAACGTCTCATCGCATCCACCGTTTATTATTGTTCTTCTTTAATTACCCTAAACTCAAAACCTGCCTCTGAAAGAGTTAAAACTATAACTATATAGTAAAAAATATCAAAAATAATTGTAGTAAACGCTGGTAACAATTATCATATCCAGTTCGAATGATAGTGAACCAATCAATTTAAGAATCCAGCACTTCCTGACTGATTGGATCCATTTTATTCATCTAAATTATCTAAGTTTTAAATAGGTTACCAAAATAGAAACCTTTCACCTATTTATATGTAAAGTCATAATGACTAATTTTGGAGTATCTTGAATGGCCACAATGAAAACAGCACTGATCAGCGTTTCGGACAAAGACAATATTGTCGAATTTGCTAAAGCTTTATCTGAAATGCAAGTAAACATCTTATCAACGGGTGGCACAGCAAAGTTGCTGCAAGAGAACAACATTCCTGTGACTGAAGTGTCCGATTATACCGGCTTTCCAGAAATGATGGCTGGCAGAGTCAAGACTCTGCACCCTAAAGTTCATGGTGGGATTCTGGGTAGACGCGGCATCGATGATGAGGTCATGAAAGAACATGGCATAGATGCTATTGACATGGTCGTTGTTAATCTTTATCCATTTGAAGCCACTGTTGCCAGGCCCGACTGTGATCTGGAAACCGCAATTGAAAATATTGATATTGGCGGCCCCACAATGGTTCGAGCTGCAGCTAAAAATCATAATAGTGTCGCAATAGTTGTTAATCCGGGTGATTACGATAGTATCATTGCTGAAATGAAAAGCTCAGATGCTCAGTTGGCAAAGGATACGCTATTTAAACTTGCAGTCAGAGCCTTTGAGCATACGGCCAAGTACGATAGCCACATTGCCAACTACCTGGGCGCAATTAATATTGGCGATCAGACTAAGTCAACATTTCCTCAAACCTACAGCCTGCAATTTAATAAGTCTCAGCAAATGCGCTATGGCGAAAATCCTCATCAAAATGCTGCTTTTTACGTTGAATCTTCACCTAAAGATGCCTGCATAGCAACAGCCATTCAGATTCAGGGCAAAGAACTCTCCTATAACAATATTGGCGATACCGATGCCGCACTGGAATGTGTTAAACAGTTCAATGAAGCACCAGCCTGTGTCATTGTCAAGCATGCCAATCCCTGTGGTGTTGCACTGGGCAGCAATCAGCTGGAAGCCTATGACAGAGCTTTTCAAACCGATCCAACTTCTGCCTTTGGCGGCATTATTGCCTTTAACCAGACCCTCTCTGCTGAAACTGCAAAATCAATTATTGATCGCCAGTTTGTTGAGGTTATTATTGCACCGGATGTTGACGAAGAGGCCAAAAAAATTCTCTCAGAAAAGAAAAATGTCCGGGTTCTTTCCTGCGGTCAATGGGCTGATACACCCGTTCAAACCTGGGATTACAAGCGCGTCAATGGCGGCTTGCTAGTTCAGGAACGTGATTTAGGTATGGTGACTGAAGGTGATCTGAAAGTCGTTACAAAGAAAGTCCCCACACCAGAGCAAATGATGGATCTTATCTTCACCTGGAAGGTGGCAAAATTTGTTAAATCCAATGCGATTGTTTACGCTAAAGACAAACAAACTATTGGTGTTGGTGCAGGCCAGATGAGTCGCGTTTACTCAGCAAAAATTGCAGGCATTAAAGCTGCAGATGAGAACCTTGTCGTCCCAGGCTCGGTTATGGCTTCAGATGCATTCTTCCCCTTCCGTGATGGCCTGGATGCCGCCGCAGAAGCCGGTATTACTGCTGTAATCCAGCCAGGTGGCTCCATGCGCGATCAGGAAGTCATTGACGCGGCCGATGAACATGGCATTGCGATGGTCTTCACAGGTATGCGCCACTTTAGACACTAAAATTCAATACTCTTTCAGGCAAAAAAAAGCGGCTGAGAATAAATTCTCAGCCGCTTTTGTACCTCCTTACCAAGCCACTCGCAGAACAAAGTGCTAGAAAACACTCTGCCCTAAGAATCCTGCTTGCGGTCAATCCTTAGACCCTACACTCCTTAATCGATCCCTCTTACGTCGTCCTTGAATAAATTCTTTGATGTCCTAATCAATCGATGGATGTATCTTAGCAAAAAACGACAAACAGGCAATTAGGGTTCTCCTGTATAAGAAAATTATTATTTAATAATTTATGATAAAACATCAGTTCATATTTTAAGCAGTCATCATTTTTTTATTTAATTTCAAGGAGATAAATTGGAGTCCAACGCGACGGAAAACCCTTTGCTCAAAACAAAACAATTATCTTCAATTGATAATTATGTGATCAGCTTAACAAAATTTGCTTCAGAGCCATCTGATTAATACTCTCTGCTTTGTCTATGCTGCCCGATTCACTATAACAACGAAACTCTGGTGCGTTTCCTGAAGGACGAAAATGGATAATATCTTCATTATCAAAAGTCACTCTTAAGCCATCCAGAGTATTAATTGACTGGATGCGTCCAAACTGGGGAAAATCCTTTTCAAGGATTTGTTTATTTTCTGATTCAGTGCCTTGAGTCAATCGTGCAATTAATTGTTGACTGCGTTCAGTAGCAATATCTTTAATTCGATCACTATAGGTATAACGCTGTGGTAATTGTTCTGATAATTGTGACAAGGAAACATTTTTCTCAATACTTCTATGTAATAAGGTCAATATTACAATAATTGCATCGCGTGTAGGCAATGCACTCAACAAACAATCATTCCTCCTGATCGGTGTGGCCAGAAGAAAACCACCATTCGCCTCATAGCCCGCAACCGCAGCATAATGATCTTCAATATAATGATTCATTGCTTCTATCACGAAAGGTGAACCAATACGAGTACGCTTAACATCAACAAAGGAGCCTGATTTTTCCACACAGGTGTTTGAACTGATCGGGGTCACAACATGATCGATCTGTAAATATTGTGAACAGATCATGCCGACAATATCACCACGTAACCAATGGCCTTTTTCATCAGAAATTAATGGCCGATCAGCATCACCATCAGTTGACACAATGGCATCCAGTTTATACTCAGCCGCCCATCGTCTGGCAAGCTCAATATCTTCTTCACGTACGGCTTCTGTATCAACAGGAATAAAGTGATCTGAATACCCTAGATTAATCACCTGTGCACCCAGTTTATTTAGAATCTCCGGTAACAATTCTCTAGCAACACCACTGTGCTGATAGACACCGATTTTTTTACCAGAAAATGCATTTTCCGGAAACAGATCCAGATAGCGTTGTTTATATTCATCCAAAGCAGTTGAATCAATATCAGGCAGGAAGTTGCCTATCTCCTTAAATTGCCCCTGCGGATCAAATAATTCATCAGCCAGGTTAACTTCCTGTTCTTTAATGGAGAGTTCATCTTCTTTGAGAATCTCACCGGACAATTTATAAAACTTTATGCCGTTTCGATCATCCGGGATATGACTCCCCGTCACCATAATGGCAGGGCAATTATGTGCTAGTCCGTAAAGTGCTACTGCAGGTGTTGCAATAAGACCGGTGTTAACTACCTGATAACCACTGTCTGTGATGGCTCTGGCACAGGCATTTAGAATTCTCGGTGTGCTGTTTCTCAGATCACCGGCCAGTGCAATCTCTGCCATTTTATTTGAACCAGGTTTTAAGATGGTATTCAGTTGTTGTGTCTGCTTAAGGTATTGAATAAAGCCCATGGTATAGCCATAACACACCTGGTCAGTCATATCACTGACCAATCCGCGAGCTCCGCTGGTACCAAATTTAACCTGGCTGGTTTGCATCAGTTCTTTAATTGTTGTTTTCATTTTTTAAGACAACTCGCCTCTACTCGACCATAATGATCATCAAAGCGAACAATATCATCTTCGCCAAGATAGCTGCCCGTTTGAATCTCAATAATCTCCAATGGTATCACTCCCGGATTTTCCAGACGGTGCAATGTACCCAGAGGTATATAGTTAGACTGATCTTCCGTCATAATAAACTCTTTTTCACCGCAAACTATCTTTGCTGTCCCTTTGACCACCACCCAGTGTTCTGCCCGGTGGTGATGCATCTGCAATGATAATTCAGCTCCCGGATTGACAATAATTCGCTTTACTTTAAAACGCTCCGTTTCTTCTAGAGTCTCATAGCTGCCCCAGGGTCTAAAGACCCGCTGATGTAATAATGCTTCTTCACGATCACTGAGTTTGAGCTGATTAACAATTTCTTTAACATCCTGTGCCCGTGATTTATCAGCCACCAGAACCGCATCCGCAGTCTCCACCACAACGCAGTTATCCATACCGATTACTGCAACCATACGTTCTTCAGCATGAATATAACTATTAGTAAGTTGATATTTTAAAATATCTCCTTGAAGAACGTTACCGTCATCATCACGTTCATTGACTTCCCATAATGCCGACCATGCCCCCACATCATTCCAGTTTGCATCCAGAGGAATAACAACGACCTTGTCAGTTTTTTCCATGACCGCATAGTCAATTGAGTCTGAGGGTGATGCTGTAAAAGCTTCAACACCCAGGCGGCAAAAATCCAGATCTCTGGTACCTTCCGAAACAGAGGTTTTGACTGCATCAAAAATATCCTTAGACAGCCTTTCCAGTTCTTGCAATATTGTACCCGACTGAAACATAAACATACCGCTATTCCAATAATAGTCACCACTGTCTAAATATTTTTGAGCCGTTTCTAAGTTTGGTTTTTCAACAAATTTCTCAACTTTATACGCATTGTCATTCTGAGAAGACTCTGCTCCGGCTTCTTGTTCAAAGAGGCCAGCCCGCTTGATATAGCCATAGCCCGTTTCAGCTTTGTCCGGTACAATTCCAAATGTCACTAACTGCCCCTTTTGAGCGACTTGATAACCTTTATCAACCACCTGGTGAAAGACAGCCTGATTCTGGATAACATGGTCAGCTGCTAGAATTAACATGACATCCGAAGCAGAATCACCGGTATTTTTTTCATGAATGTATTCAGCTGCAGCACAAATTGCCGGAGCAGTATTACGACCAATGGGCTCCAAAATAATTTTATCAACATCGACGCCAATATCTCTCATCTGTTGAGCCACCAGAAATCGATGTTCCTCATTACACACAATGACCGGTGCCGCCAACTCATCAAGCCCCTCTAATCGGGTCACGGTTTCCTGCAGCATGCTCTGCTCACCACAGAGCGATAAAAACTGCTTCGGATTCATCTCTCTGGACATTGGCCACAGACGAGATCCCGAACCTCCTGACAAAATAACTGGAATAATCATAAAATTTTCTCAACTTTTCCCTTAGACTTTAAACCTTTCCAGGTATCATAACATCAATTTCCGGCCAGGCTGATTTTAGCTTTTTCTGCAGAGCATGCCTGGCCTCATAATCACCATGTACCAGACGGATTTGTTCAGGCTTATTTCTCATTCGTTTAACAAAATTCAACAGATTGCTCTGATCGGCATGGGCAGAATAACCACTCAGAGTATGAATGCATGCTTTAATGGGGTATTTTTCCCCCTGTGAGGATGCATCAAAAATAACATAGCCACCTTTAGAGTATTTCTGAATATCTCGTCCTGGTGTCCCCTGAGCCTGATATCCTGTAAAGAGTATATCGGTTCGTTCATCACCGAGTAGCGCCTTTAAATAATTAACGACACGGCCGCTGGTACACATTCCACTGGCTGATATAACAATAGCAGGGCGGGCTGTTTTTTGTAAATATTTTACGGTTTCCAGATGAGTTTTATGATCGTTAATAGTGAGTAGTTGAGAAAAATCCAATGGGTGACGTCCCTGATGGACTCGTTTCTGAGCTTCTGCATCCCAGTATGCTGATAATTGGCGGTATTTTTCTGTAAATTCACTGGCCATTGGTGAGTCAACAATGATTTCAATCTTTTCCCATAAACTGTCTTTAGTTTGCTTCTGCTTCATTTGAGAGGACTGCTGGTAGATTATGTTTTCCAGCTCGTACAATAATTCCTGAGTCCGTCCAATACTAAAAGCCGGGATCAATATAACACCGCGGTTTTGAACTGCCCGTTCAATAATTGTTTGCAATTGTTTTTGTCTGTGCCGGCGATCCCCATGATTTTTGTCACCATAGGTACTTTCTAATACCAACTGATTACAACCGTAAGGTGATTTAGGTGCCGGAAGCAGTGGTGCATATGGCGCTCCTAAATCACCACTAAAAATGATTTTCTGCTTACTTATTTCACATTCAACATAGGCAGAACCTAAAATATGCCCGGCAGGTTTTAGTTTAATCGAAAGTGTATGCTGAGAATTTTTAAGTGTAATGTTCATTTTTTCAGCATAATCCAGAGGCACCAGAAGTGATTTAATGTGTTGGATGAATTTACTGATCAAGTGACGATTTCTGGTAAAACCAATTTTTACAGCGTCTTCGAGCACATCCGGAAGCAATATTGCACTTGCCTGAGAGCAATATATCGGCCCGTCAAAGCCTGCTGCCAGTAAATAGGGAATACGCCCTACATGGTCAATATGCACATGGGTCACAATCAGTGCCTGAACAGCTCTGAGGGGGAAATCAATCGCCATCTGCTCATGATCAGCACCTCCTGGAGAGGTTTCAGCCCCCTGAAACAGACCACAGTCAATCAAAATGCTATTATTGCTGTCAATATGAAGTTCATGGCATGAACCTGTGACGCCATCCACGGCACCATGATGTGAAATTTCTGCTAAAGCCATAGGTTAACTTACTATCCGTGTCTGTTTTAAAAATGGGGTATATCAAAATTCTGCATCATATTATCAGATTCCTGCAGAATGTACTCATTAAACACCTTGGCAATAGGTGATAAGCGTTTTCCTTCTCTCTGAACAACATACCAGTTACGAAAGATGGGGAATCCCTCAACATTCAGAATTTTTAATGTTTTAGCTTTTAACTCAATCTCAAGCGTATGCACTGAAACAATCGCCAGACCCAGGCCCTCTTCTGCGGCATGCTTAATGGCACGATTATTACTCATATTCATTTTTGTTTTAAATTTCAGATTATGTTCTGTAAAAAATCGTTTGGCAGCACTGCGAGTACCTGAACCCTGCTCTCGAACAACAAAATCTTCTTTTTCCAGTTCCTGCAATGAAACGTGTTTCTTATCAGCCAGATAATGGTGCGGATTAGACACCACCACTAAAGGGTTTTCTAGAAATGGTGCTGACTGCAGATTATGTCCTTCCGGGGGACTGCCCATTATAACCAGATCACATTCATTCTTTTCCAGCAGTTCCAATAAAGAACTCCGATTGGTCACATCCAGACTGATGCTGATCCTTGGGTAAACTTTAGCAAAACTGGCCAGCAAGCGGATGACAAAATGATTGGCTGTACTGGCCACTGCCATTTTAAGATGTCCCCGCTTCATTGACTTCATCTGGGCAATGGTTTCTTCCAGATCCACCAGTTGCTGTAAGGTATTGCAGGCATAATCCTGTATTTCCAGCCCCACCTCAGTCAGATAGAGTTTTTTGCCCAGTTTTTCAATCAAAGGGGTACTCACCTGCTCTTCCAGCTGTTTTACCTGCATAGATACAGCAGGCTGCGACAGATGCAGCTCTTTAGCGGCATTCGTATAATTCAAATGTCGGGCAACGGCCTCAAAAACCTTAAGCTGTCGAAATGTCAGATTCATAATTTATTTTGTGTCTCAGTGTAAAAGTGATAAATAATATATCATAAGCTATAGCTTATGGTAACAATTAAAAAATAAAGTTTTACTTTATAGTTCAATTAAATTATATTCTCCTAACACTTTATGAGGCACCTTAATATTTTTATTGATTAAGGGCTTGCATAACACGAATTTTAACTACATAAAGGAAACGGATAGATGGCATTATTAGACCAAACAAATCGTTACTCCGATTTAAGTCTTACAGAAGACGAATTACACGCTGGCGGTAAGCATATTCTAGTTGCTTACACAATGGAACCTGCTGAAGGTTATGGTTACCTGGAAGCAGCTGCTCACTTTGCGGCTGAATCTTCTACTGGTACCAATGTTGAAGTTTCGACTACTGATGACTTCACAAAAGGTGTTGATGCTTTAGTTTATGAGATCGATGAAGCTAAGGGCATCATGAAAATTGCTTATCCAAACGAACTGTTTGACCGCAATGTCATTGATGGTCGTGCAATGATCGTTTCTTTCCTGACTCTGGCTATTGGTAACAACCAGGGCATGGGTGATATCAAGAACGCTCAGATGTTTGACTTCTACGTGCCACCTAAAATGCTGCAGTTATTTGATGGTCCTTCTAAAGACATTTCTGATATGTGGCGCATTCTTGGTCGTCCTATTGAAAATGGCGGTTATATCGCAGGTACTATTATTAAGCCAAAACTTGGTTTACGTCCTGAGCCTTTTGCTGATGCTGCTTATCAGTTCTGGCTTGGCGGTGATTTCATCAAGAATGATGAGCCTCAGGGTAACCAGGTTTTCTGCCCAATGAAAAAGGTTATTCCTTTAGTTGCTGATGCCATGAAACGTGCTCAGGATGAGACTGGCGAAGCAAAATTATTCTCTGCCAACATCACAGCAGATGATCACTACGAAATGTGTGCTCGTGCTGACTTTGTTCTAGAAACTTTTGGTGAAGATGCTCATAAAGTTGCATTCCTGGTTGACGGATATGTTGGTGGTCCTGGTATGGTCACAACAGCACGTCGTCAGTACCCAGATCAGTACTTACATTATCACCGTGCTGGTCATGGTGCTGTAACTTCTCCTTCTTCTAAGCGTGGTTATACTGCTTATATCCTGGCTAAAATGTCTCGTCTGATGGGTGCTTCCGGTATCCACGTGGGCACAATGGGTTATGGTAAGATGGAAGGTGATACTTCTGACAAGATCATTGCTTATATGATTGAGCGTGATGAGTGTCAGGGACCTGTTTACCACCAGAAATGGTATGGTATGAAGCCAACTACTCCAATTATTTCTGGTGGTATGAATGCTCTGCGCCTACCTGGATTCTTTGAGAACCTGGGTCATGGTAACGTCATCAATACTTCTGGTGGTGGTTCTTATGGCCATATCGATTCTCCTGCTGCTGGTGCAAAATCTCTACACCAGGCATATGATTGCTGGAAGCAAGGTGCTGACCCAATTGAATATGCGAAAGAGCATAATGAATTTGCTCGTGCCTTCGAGTCATTCGAACATGATGCTGATTCAATTTACCCAGGTTGGAGAGACAAGTTAGGTGTTCACAAGTAAGCACTCTTCTGAGTACTTAATATGAAGATCTAATGACAAAGCCTCTATTTTCAGAGGCTTTGTTGTCTTTAGCCATAAAAAACCTTAAAAAAAACAATAGAAATCAGTGTTATTCCTGAATCATTTAACCTGTATCACAGATAACAAGAGTCATTCAGGAATAGAACTGAGTACAACTGATTCATACAAGAAAGTCACATAGGAAGATAAGCATGAGCAATCAAGATATTGAACAGTACAAAATAAGCGAAGAACCTTACTACGAGTCACAGGAAGATGAAGTTGCTTTATACAAAGCTGCTTATGATGCTCGTCTGCCTGTGATGATTAAAGGGCCAACCGGTTGTGGCAAATCCCGTTTTATTGAACACATGGCCTGGAAATTAGGCAAACCCCTAATTACTGTTGCCTGTAATGAAGACATGACCGCCTCTGATCTGGTCGGTCGCTACCTATTAGATGCCAATGGCACACGCTGGGTTGATGGTCCATTAACCACTGCTGCTCGTATTGGTGCTATCTGTTATCTGGATGAAGTGGTTGAAGCTCGCCAGGATACTACGGTTGTTATTCATCCACTCACCGATCATCGACGTGAATTGCCTTTAGATAAAAAAGGCGAAATGATTAAAGCTCATGAAGACTTCCAGTTAGTCATTTCATACAATCCAGGCTATCAAAGCCTGATGAAAGATCTGAAGCAATCCACTAAACAA
This sequence comes from Gammaproteobacteria bacterium, assembly GCA_016744375.1. Lineage (GTDB taxonomy): Bacteria > Pseudomonadota > Gammaproteobacteria > GRL18 > GRL18 > GRL18. Next base: position 36,171 of record JADGEM010000013.1, on the reverse strand, counting down.
CGTTTTTCTGCACTGGAATTTGATTACCCAACCAATTCAGTTGAAGCCAGTATTGTGGTTAAAGAAGCTGGCACCAGCGAAGAAATTGCTAAGAAACTAGTCAAGATTGCAGTCATAGCCAGAAACCTCAAAGGTCATGGCCTCGATGAAGGCATTTCAACTCGTTTACTGGTATATGCAGCAAACCTGATGAACAAAGGTGTTGAAGAAAAATCAGCCTGTCGTATGGCTCTGGTTCGCCCTATTACTGACGACGCTGATATTCGTGATACTCTGGATCATGCAATTGATAGTGTTTTTTCCTGATTTTTATACAAGAGCACTATTTTAAATAGCATATTAGCCACTGAAAGCACGTCCAACACGAACAAAAGCAAACGATGCTTGATCTCTTTTCCGTGTTTTCTGTAGCAACAATTGTCTAATCTTGTGAGCAATGCCATGACTGATACAGATACTACTACTGAGCTTAATCCTGAGCTGCAGGTCTTTCGTGACCAGCTGAAATGTGGATTTACACAACTGGATGACGTTTTTGCCGACTGTATGGAAGAAGCTGAGGCGGTCTTCAGTGAGCAAGGTATCGCAGATTACCTTTCTGGCGCATCCCTGGTCTGTATGATTGGCCGTGGATTTGAGCCGGTACTGGTTTATTTAGAAGAAATGCCTCAAATCGTCCACCACACAGACGAAAGCATGATAGCGACTGTGTCAAAATGTGTCTGGGATTTCTCACGTACTCCCAATGGCAAATCTATTTTACCCTTCCTGCAAACCATACCGGAAGCGGCACGTCGTCTCGGTAGTACGGAACAATTACAACACTATATTGATGTTGTTTTTGAGATGATGAGAAAAACCACCCGTTCTATCCATGGACATGTTGATACTATTCCCAGTGACGGCTTACCTGATTTTCTCAATCAGTCATCCTATTTACTGAGTCAGCTCTCTATTGAGGGCATCAGGAACTGGGTAGAATACGGCGCCAACAACTACCGAAATCATCCTGAACGCCAGAAAAACTATTTTAGCCTGCAGTCTGCAGATAGCAAAGCCATATTTCACCGTGAGCGCCATGGCACTCTATTTGCCGATCATGAACGCAAACTCGATCTTTATATGTATGGCTTATGGCAGGATCATGAGCACTTTGTCCCCTATTCACTGGGCTTTGATGAATTACGTAAACCCAAGCCCTATTATGACAGCCTGGGTATCCGCATCCCTGATGTTTATGATGACCGGGCAGGTATTAGTGGCATTAATCGTTATCGTGCCACTATTGCCCATATTGCCGCTCATCGCCGCTGGGGCGAGGCAATATGGGCAGATAACTTCAGTCCGTTTCAACGCATTTCCATTGAAATTTTTGAAGACGCTCGCGTTGAGTATCTGGCCATTGCAGAATACCCCGGACTGCGTAGTATTTTTCAAGCACTGCATCCCATTCCTGAAGAGGACAACTGTGATAGCACCAACTCCAGTTGCCTGTTACACCGCCTTGCGATGCTCTCTCTGGGTTTATTAAACCCGGATCATTGTTATAAAAATGAAAAAATTATTGAATTCATTGCCCGTTTCCATGAGGTGATGGAATCCGGTAATGCTACTGTTAAAGATATGGTGCAACTGGGTATTTCCTATATTGCCCAAACCAAGCAGGCCAGTGATTCTTTTCCAAATATTGTTTTTGAAAACACTGTAGTGGACTATCGCGATGACAATCGTCACCTCTGGAAATTTATTGAAGAAGGTGACGAGGAAGAGGCCTTCGATGAGCACAGAGAAGTGGAGCGAGATGAACACGAAATCGATAAATTACCTCCTCGTCATTATCCTGAGTGGGACTATAACACCAAGACCTATCGCCCAGACTGGGTAAGTCTCTATGAAACACTGCATTACAAAGGTGATCCCGCTAAAATAGAACAGATTCTGGCCAAACATGACAGCCTGGCCAAAAAACTGAAAAAAATGCTGGAACTGCTCAAGCCACAGCAAATGGTGCGTATTCGCTATCAGGAGGAAGGCAGTGAACTGGATCTGGATGTTGCTATTCGTTCTCTGATTGATTTTAAGAGTGGTCATACCCCTGACCCCCGCATCAATATGAGTCATAGGAATGATGGTCGTGATATTGCCGTTATGCTGCTTCTGGATTTATCCGCCTCGTTACATGAAGTCCCTGATGGCTGTGAACAATCCATTCTGGAATTAAGCCGTGAAGCCGTCTCTCTACTGGCTCTGACCATTGAGCAACTTAATGACCCCTTTGCTATTGCAGGTTTTCATTCCGATACTCGTCATAACGTCCGTTATCTGCACATTAAAGGCTATAGTGAACACTGGGATGATGATGTGAAGTCCCGTCTGGCTGCAATGGAGGCAGGGTATTCAACTCGTATGGGTGCACCAATACGCCATGCCGCTCACTATCTGGAAAGTCAGCCTGCAGATAAGAAATTATTATTGGTACTAACCGATGGTGAACCTGCTGATATTGATGTTGATGATGAACAGCTATTAATCGAAGACACGCGAAAAGCGGTAGAAGAACTGTCCAGTAAAAATATCTACACCCACTGCATTAGCCTGGATAAAAAAGCCGACGAATATATCGGAGATATTTTTGGTAAAAATGGTTATACCGTTATCGATCATGTTGAAAAACTGCCTGAAAAACTACCCCAGCTCTTTATGAGTCTGACGAAGTAAAGCTGTCTGTAGTCAATTGCTTTAATTATCAGCAACTGACTACAGAATTTCCATTTTCTTTCGTCAACTTGAAATAAATCATTTGCTTTCCTAAAATTAAAGAAGACTCATATTCTGAGAATCTTAAATTTTTATAGAAATTATTTTATGATTAATGAGCAGCTGGAACAATACACAACATCTGAACTAGCTGCTCGTTCCCGTAACTCTGCTTTTTTTTACAGTATTGGCATTTTAATTCCCCTTTTCAGCTCCGATACCAATAATTCATTATTTTTATTGCTCATTTTATTTTTTATTCTTAGTCTGACAGCTGCCAGCTATAGAACATGGCTTTGTTTAAAAGAGATTAAGGATGATAGTGAAAGTCAGGCAGAGTGGAATAAGAAATTTATTTTCAGCACTTTATTTCTGGCAACTTGTTTTAGTTTTTCTAATGCCAGTGTTTATTACTTCTCAAATTTATCTTTATCACCGATCATTTTAAATACAACAATTGTCCTGGCCGCAGTCAGCGCAGGCGGAACGATTGCTCTCTCACCATACTATCGCCTTGTGCTGGTATTTATCATTGTTTTATTTTTACCATCCATTCTGGTTGGGTTATTTAATTACCAGGAATCAACCCAGATCTCAATTATTATCATGCTGTTTATTTATAGCGGCTTCTTATTTGGGATTAGCAAACAATTACATCAGCAATTTGTTGAATCGGTAAAGTCACATATCCTGCTGGAGAAAAAAACCCTTGAAGCCCAAAAAGCTAACCAGGCAAAAAGTGAGTTTCTAGCCAAGATGAGTCATGAAATTCGCACTCCAATGAATGGTATTGTAGGCATGACAGAAATGCTCATTGAAACCAGACTGACTGAGGAACAAAAAGAATATACCAACACGATTCAATCATCAGCCAACCTGCTGCTGCTGGTCATCAATGATATCCTTGATTTTTCAAAGCTTGAAGCAGATAAAATGGAGTTGGAAAAGCAAGATTTTTCCTTTTTTCAATTGCTCAGTAATTGTGAGCATATTATAAAAATTCAGGTAAAAGATAAAGAGGTTGAATTTCGAACAGAGTATGATCCCGCTATTCCTGAATATATGTGTGGTGATCAGGTTCGTTTACAGCAAATCATACTGAACCTGCTGAACAATGCCTTCAAATTTACCTCTCATGGCTATGTTAAATTGTCTGTTAAACTGGAGCAATCAACAGAAAATGAGTATCAATTATTATTTACTATCAGTGATACCGGGATTGGAATGGATGAAGAAACCATAAACAACCTGTTTAAATCCTTTAATCAGGCAGACAGTTCAATTCAGAGAAAATTTGGCGGTACAGGTCTCGGGCTTGTTATTGCAAAACAGCTGGTTAATAGGATGGCAGGAAACATTCAGGTCAGCAGCGCCCCTGACAAGGGCAGTTCATTCAGTTTTAATGTTTGTTTATTTCGCGCTAAAAATAACATGGCAACAAGTACAGTTAAAGCAAAGCATGACAGCAAATCCGGCAATCAAGTCCCATCAAAATCAACTCATATTACAGGGGCAAAATTATTACTGGTCGATGACAACATGATTAATCTAAAAATTGCACAGGCGATACTCAAAAAAGCTGGTTTTGAAAATATAAGCTCCTGCCATAATGGCCGAGAAGCAGTTGACATCACTCGAAAGGAAGAATTTAATTTAATCTTGATGGATTGTGAAATGCCTGAAATGGATGGCTTTAAGGCCACTGAAATCATCAGAAATGATGAGTCCCAATCCCAACTGCCCAGAACACCGATTATTGCACTCACCGCACATGCACTGCCTGAATTCCTAGATAAAGCCATCCAGTCCGGCATGGATGACACTCTGACAAAACCAATAAAAAAAGAAGCCCTTCATCAATGCCTTTCAAAATACCTTAAACCCGAATAAATTATAGGTTTAAACTTACGTAAAAACCAAAATCAGACACGCATCATTACGAACTGACTACTCAAATGTTTTCTCATAAACTGGTTTCATACTAAATCAAAAAGGGACAGTCCCTGAAGTATGGGCGGCTCGCCCATACTTCCAATAAAAAAACAATTAATGCGCTTCATCCCAGTTATCGCCAATACCTGCTTCAACAATTAATGGCACTTTAAGCTGAGCCGCATCACTCATGATATTTTTAATTTTAGCCACAGCACTCTCAAGAGTATTTTCCGGCACTTCAAAAACCAGTTCATCATGAACCTGCATAGTCATCAGAATGCCGTCAAAAGCTTGTCCTGAAACCGCCTCTTCAGTCAGCCAGCAATCCATTGCAAACATGGCTCGCTTAATAATATCGGCTGCGCTGCCCTGCATCGGTGCATTGATTGCAGTCCGTTCCGCGTACTGTCGTCGCTGACCGTTACGCGAATTAATTTCAGGGATATAAAGCCTGCGGCCAAATACAGTTTCAACATAGCCTTGATCTTTTGCCAGTTCCCGCATTCTATCCATATATTCTTTAACACCGGGATAACGATTAAAATAAAGATCAATGTATCCCTGAGCATCCTTTCGGCCAATATCCAGCTGTTTTGCCAGTCCAAAGGCTGACATGCCGTAGATCAAACCAAAATTAATAGCCTTGGCACTACGACGCTGCTCTGTACTCACCGATTCCAGCTCTGTTCCAAACACTTCTGCAGCCGTAGCACGGTGCACATCCAGTCCCTGTTCAAACGCCGTTAACAAACCATCATCCTGTGACAAATGAGCCATAATACGCAACTCAATTTGCGAATAATCCGCGGCAACAATTTTCTTTCCCTCAGGCGCAATAAATGCCTGACGAACTTTTCGCCCCTGGGCCGTTCGTATGGGAATATTCTGCAAATTTGGTTCTGTGGATGATAAACGCCCCGTTACGGCAACAGCCTGATTGTAAGAAGTATGCACGCGACCTGTTTTAGCATCAACTTGCAAAGGCAATTTATCAGTATAAGTTGATTTCAGCTTGGCCAGTGAGCGATATTCTAAAATCAGCTTTGGCATAGGGTAATCAAGCGCCAGCTCCTGCAGAACGGACTCCGATGTTGACGGTTGCCCTTTGGGTGTTTTCGACTTAACCGGCAAGCCCATTTTTTCAAAAAGAATTTGTTGAATCTGCTTGGGTGATGCCATATTAAAAGCATCACCAGCCATATCAAATGCTTCTGTTTCAATAGTCTTCAGCTGTAAACCAATCTCCTGGCTTTGCTGATGCAGCAGGTCAGCATCCACCAGCACACCATTACGTTCAATACGAGACAACACTGATAGAAGCGGTAACTCGACTTCACAGAAGAGTTTTTTCAGACCTTCCTGCTGCTGAAGCTTTGGCCAGAGTGTTTCATGCAGACGTAAAGTAATATCTGCATCTTCAGCGGCATAAGGTGCCGCCAGTGCCACAGGAACGTCATCAAAACGTAATTGCTTAACCCCCTTGCCAGCAACCTCTTCATACTTTGTGGTTTGATAGCTTAAATATTTCAAAGCCAGAGCATCCATATTATGGCGAGTCGCGGTACTGTCCAGAACGTAGGATTCCAGCATGGTATCAAATGCAATGCCCTGCAGATTAATATCATGATTGAGCAATACATTGCGATCATATTTTAAATTTTGTCCAACTTTAGCTCGCTCTGGATCTTCAAGCAAAGGTTTTAGTCGCTGCAGAACCTTGTTTCTATCCAACTGTTCCGGTGCTTCAACGTCCTTATGGATTAAAGGAATATAAGCCGCCTTACCACACTCGACTGAAAATGAAACGCCCACAATTTCAGCTTGCATATAATCCAGAGAGGTCGTTTCAGTATCAAAGGCTATCAGATCAGCCTGCTGCAGCTTTTCTTCCCAAAGTTCAAAGGTATTCCAGTCGGTGATTGTAGTGTAGTCACCCTTATTATTGTTCTGCTGGCCTTCACTGTCATCAGCCATCAGCATCTCCTGCTGCGTACCCACAAATTCCTTACTGAGTAACTGTGATAACCAGGTTTTAAACTCTAATTCACCATAGAGAGTCTTGAGTTTCTCTGAGTCAGGCTCACTCATATACAAATGCTCAATGGTCTCATCCATTTCCACATCCAGCTTAATCGTCACCAGCTGATAAGAAAGCTTTAATTGTTCAAGAGAACCACGCAGATTTTCACCCACTTTACCTTTAAACACCTCTGCATTATCAATAATATTGGCCACACTATCGTATTCCATCAGCCATTTTACAGCCGTCTTAGGCCCGACTTTTACGACTCCAGGGATATTGTCTGAGGTATCACCAATTAAGGACAGATAATCTTTAATCTGTTCCGGGGTCACACCGAATTTTTTCTTAACACCTTCAGTGTCCATCACCTGATTTTTCATGGTATCCACCAGAGACACCTGCTCATTGACCAGCTGAGCCATATCTTTATCACCGGTTGATATCACCACATCGAGTCCCTGTTCTGCAGCCTGCACAGCCAGAGTACCAATCACATCATCAGCCTCGACACCAGGAATGGCAATGAGCGGAAAACCCAGAGCTCTGATCAACTCGTGCAGAGGTTCTATCTGACAGCGCAAATCATCAGGCATTGATGCCCGATTTGCCTTATATTCAGGAAACATGTCATCACGGAAAGTTTTACCTTTAGCATCAAAGATCATTGCCACTCTCTGAGTGGGGTAATCATTCCGTAGACGCTTGAGCATATTAACCACCCCATACACCGCCCCGGTTGGCATCCCTTTGGAGTTATTAAGTCCCGGCATGGCATGAAAGGCACGATACAAATAGGACGAGCCATCCACCAGAATAAGCTGTTTATCTGATGCCGATGATTCTTTGTTATTTATCAAGCCTGACATGTATATTTAGTCCTTATTTAGGTGGAAAGCTACCAACACATGCTTTTCATGCGCAGTCTATTCGTTATTATAATCACTCAAGGAATTGCCTGCTTAGTTATTCGACAGCAACGCCAATGCAGGTGCAATGATATTCAATTCACTGATACTTTTCAAATTCAGGCGATTAATAGAACTGTTTTTATGCTGCATCTAATTTTACTATCAACTAATGCACTTGCACTATAAATAAAATTCCAAATATATTTTCCATTATTCCTCAATTATTTTCAGTACTTTTAATTGTTTCCTGACTTGTAATTGTTCAGCATCATTGAGTGCTCCAGCTCTCTATCTGCCATAATAACGAAAAAAAGGCCAGCCATAGCCGGCACATAAAAAACGAAGCATAAACAAAACCTGAACTAATCCCATTGTTCTATATCTGAGCGAAATAATTGTATTTTCGACAACAAGTATTCACGTTTAATATTCAGCCAAACCATTATCGCTGTAATCAAAGCACCCGTTGCCATTAAAATCAATGCTCTCCCGAGACGGTCATCGGGGTAGAATACAATTAATTGCCCCAGAATATTAATAACAATAAAACCAATGCCGGTAAAGAGAAAGGCTTTTGTTTTTCGACTAATACCGTACATTATGCCCAGTAAGCCCATCAGCAAGCCAACAAAAAACAACAGTAATGATGAGCTGATAAAAATATCTGCAGCAGCAACCAGATATAAAGCCCCTAGTGCCATTAGGCGCATATTATTACGCAAGCCAGGTTTTATTTCATTTCTATGCAGATGAGTGATAAAGAGTAAGCTGAATGAAACCGGCATGATATAGAGTAGCATCATATTAGTATAGTTTGAAAATATGGGCATCCATAGATATATCGAGAGATTAATGAATAAAAATCCTGAATAAAGGGCAAGACGACTATTCTTTTGAGTCAGCAGATAAAATACGCCTAAAAGTAGCAGCGTTATACTGCTGTGCAAAGATGCTACCTGCCATGAGATAGTCAATAGGGCGGTTAGTGGTAATAGTTTCACCAGTACATCAGAGCTCATAACTATATTCTCTGTTACAACCAGTGATGGTAAATGAGACTGCTGATTGGCGCCATATAGAATCATCGAAACAATTAATATCCCGCTTGTATCATAAGCATTGACGGGCACATAACCCAGTATCATAAAACGTATTGATACAATCAGTGCTGCTGCTAATAAATAGCTGGTGATACCCCAGGCTGTAGCAACATAGCGTCTGGACATTATTAATGAGGCGATAAAAAGAAGAACAATACTGGAGAAAAATACTGAACTGTCAAGACCCACTGTTCGGCTATTTACAAAGTTCAGTAAGTAAATGATACTCATAACAAAGCTTAACATTATCCAGTAGATGGCTGTTTTATTAAAATTCTCAGGATAATTAAATTTCAGATGACCACCAAAACGTTCATATAAACGATCGACAATGACTGGTAGTGCAACCCAAAGGAGATGTATGAGTGAAAATAATGCATACACAGGCAAAACTTGATCACCACCAGAGTTATGTGCAGCGTTACCATCATACCAAAGGACAATGATCAAAAACATGAGACTCGAATGAGTAAGATTTGCCAATAACTTACTACTTATAAATTGGGATAACAACACAAATGAAATAATCACCAGTACTGTTGTCATTTCTATTGCCAAACCTTCATGAATTAAATCAAACCATCCCGTGATTAAACCAGTGACCATAACAATATTGATCACATACCAAAGCATGGCCACAGCAAATGTCACGGCAATAACCGGTTGTTTAAATGAAACTTTTGACCACCCTGATTTCATAAGAAATGGATTAATATAACGCTCCCACAAAAGGCTGAATAAAATCAGGGAAAAACAATACAGTAGGGATTGTTGACCATAAAAACCAAAATGAGAAATTACTTTTCTGGAAAATAAATTCATATTAAGAGGTATTTCAACAACAAGCATAAGCAGGCTGAATAATAAAATAATAGCCCATGGAATCAACTGAGATGAAGTATTGCGCAATATTAAGAACAGATAAACCACAACCAGGACTAAATACAGCGGATGAATAATCAGTGACATAGAAGTATTAAAGAAAAAAGCAACCAGAACAAATAAGCCCAATAGAGGCCATAAGGTTGTCGATATATTGAGCTGCTTAAAGAATCGATTATAGTGCTGTGATATAAAATTATGCCAGCCCCAAAGAACAAAAGAAAAGACAATAAAAGAGATTAAATCAGCATCTAAAAATTGTCCATTCACCGTTTCATTCATGTAATCAGTCAGGAAGAGTCTATTGGTATCCGATTGAACCAGCAGATAAGACATCAGTAATAGAAAAAGATAAATCGGCAATAACAATCCACGCTTCGATGGACTGATATGTGCACCCGAAATAAACAAAAAAATAATCGCTGAGCTTAAGCTGACAAGCGTATATTGTTCAGGAAGGTTCAGACTAAAAATAAGAGTGATGTTAATAATAATAAATGTCAAAAGAAATAGAAATGATTCAAATTGTTGAGAAAGAACCTGCACTTTATTCTCAATAGAAGCATTATTATTTTTATCTGAGTTTACAAACTGTTGCACTACAATAAAAGCCCTGCTATACAGAAAATGACGACTTAACACAAACAAAACAAGTGTATAAAGATTCAGTATCATTAAGGCTTGATGCTTATCCTGATGGTTTATTTGTAAAAACTGAAGTTCAAAAAGATTAAATCCACTCATTTTCATCACCACTTCAGGCATAAATAAAGCTAGTACTGCAATGGCCCCGCTGACATTCAAAATCAATAAAGGTAGAAAATTACGCGAACGTATCGCAACGACCATTGAAGCCAGCATCAAGGCAGGAGCGGTTAAATACCAGCTTAGAGATCCTGTGAGTTCAGAAGTTGATGAATAGGTAAAAAATTGAGCAAAGGCAATCACCCAAACCAGAAGCGCAGCACGCTCAACTGGCTGCTGAATTAAATTAACAGGAATACGCTCTAAGCTATCTGACCTGGACATTGTTTGTCTCCTCTACTTGACCTTCAATACAATAATCCTTCACAGGATAAAAGCCTAAAATTTTATCTGGATTATCCTGTCTACTGATATCAATATTAATACGTTCTATTTCATTTTTTCTTTTACCATCAAGCCAATGAATAAAGTAAAAAATAAGCAGAGCTGAACTGATAACTAGAAATCCCGTTGAAGGTGAATGACTTAAATAAAGTTTAATTGTTAAAATTGCCACTGAAACAATCATTAAAAAAAAGTAAAACAGAGCTCGATTCAATAAATTCAGACTTAGGAATAAAAAATTGAGTGAAATAATAAAAAACAATAAAGCATTTTTTATGGATAATGAATACCCAGCTGCAGCCATTGAAAGAAGCAACAGGCTTATGACTATTGACATGTTAATAAATAACTTACGATTCATCTGCCTGTTCATCAAGCCATCGTACTCATTTTCCTTATCACCATAAAATGAAATAAAATCATAGCGACTATTAAGTGAGTAGAAAAAAACAAGCAAACAGATGAAGACTAATTTTATATCCATTGAAAAAAGCACTTGAAAACTTAATAAAATGTGAATCACAGGAAGAATAAGTAAAAGGTATAAGTAAACACTATAAAATTTATGGCCTGAAAGTTCATAGGCATTTATCTGTTGTGATTTAAGCAAATAATAACTGCTGAAAAAAACAATCAGACTGTTGCATAGATTAAGAAAAACAGCCACTGAAAAGCTGCTTGTTTCAGTAAAGTAATATAGGGCAATGGTCCACTGACTATAGATACTAAGACTCATTGAACTGATCATAACAATATGAAATAAATGGCGTGTAATACTAAACGTTTTACCCCTTAAACTCTCTGATTTTCTCAATACCCTCAGAGCTAAGAAAGCAATCAGCAATAAAGGAAAAGAAGCTAGAAAAAACCAATGATGGATAGTGTCTGAGCTCATTCCGGGTATGGATAGTAACCAGTCAGACAAGATCATATCGAACTGCAGGAAGCCTAAAAGAATAAAAACCAGATACAATGGCACCAGTGAGCGATAAAGCCAGATTAATCGAGCATAAAGCAAAACAGCTAAAAACACCGTCAGATATCGTATTGGCTCAACATTCACAGAGATTGCTATTGCAATGAAAGATACGGCATAGGAAACAAAGCTAAAATATGATAATAATTTCATTTGCTCCTTATAATCATTAAGCTGTCCATCCATGTAAAATAAGGCACTACTAAGCAATAGAATAATCGGAGCATAATAATTAAGTTCAATTGGCACAGGACTACTCATCGTAATGTGAATGAAAGAAACCAGCGCCGTATAAATCAAACTACCCGCACTCATAAGCAGTAAATATTTTCTGTCAATAAATACCTGCTTTAATAATGCCGGCATATAATTAATCAAAGCCCACAACAATATCCCTATAATGCTAATTTGAACGATAAGCAACCAGAATATACTCTGACCCTGCTGCACCCATGGCACCAACAATTGAAGACAACTTAAAGTAAAGAAAACCGGTGAAAAATGAGTCAACAAGTGACGATTAAATAAACCGCTGATCAGTCTACTGGTGTAATATAAGGAGCCAAAAGCAATCAGAGTTGATGCGATTGAAATAAAAAATTGAAACGTCCCGATGCTATTTCCCAGGAGCTGAGTAGCCGCGGTAAAATTGAGAGGGGTGAGCAAAAAACTGGTCGCCATCAGAACATAAGCACTCGTAGAGGCATGGGAAACTTTATCTTTTAAGCGGTAGCCACCCCAGGCTAATAATAAAGTGTAACTTAATACCGTATAAAAAATAGTCAGGCTTTTGTTAAAACCTTCTGTATAAGAAATAAAGAAAATCGAACCACTGATAAAACATAAAACACCAATAAACCAGCCAATATTCTGCAATAAAAAAGGCACCAATGATTTATGCCAACCACTTATTGATTGTATTAAACTATATAGTCCATTACTGTTAGCAACAGGCTCTGGCGCTTCAATAACTAAGTCATCTTCTTCCAGAAAGAGGCTATCATTCATTTCATTTTCTAGCTCAGAAAAAGTCTGAAACCCTGCAGGTTTTAACGCCGGCAAAGGTTTTTTCAGCCTGGCTGGTAACTGATTTTTTTTAGGTTTCAGTTGAGCCCTGAGTTTCTTATTTTGTTTAAAAAGATGAAGATTAATACCCACAGAAATAATGAGCAGTCCCCATAACGGCAGACTATCGAGTTGACTCACTGAATCAAAGAAAATCAAAAACGGGTAAAACGAACTACTCAACATATCAAACTCCAACAATTTGAGCCTATTTGGGGGAGCATTTGAGAGCTCCCCCGATGTAACAATGGTACAAATAAATTACATTCCAAATTTCTTTTTTAATTCATCCATTTCTGAATTAATTTCAGCTTCAATTGCCATCTCAACATAAATCTCTTCCTGAATGCTATCACCTTCTAATTCAGAACACGCCTGAGCACGGGCTTCCATCTCCATCACTTTATCTTCCATGCGGTTAAAATTATCCTGAGCCGTTAGATGAGTATCAAAATCAACTCCGGTATTTATCATATACTCCTGAGTTTGTGCAGCCCTTTGGCGTGCCACCAATGATCCTTTCTTTCGTTTAGCATCAGTCAGCTTATCTTCCAGTTGTCTTAGCTGGTGCTTGAGATCATTACTTGTTCTTGAGGCAGCTCGCCACATGGGCTCCACCCGATTTATTAGCTGTTCATGCTCTTTTTTCTGTCCTAGAGCCGCCCTGGCAAGTTCTTCATTGTCTCTTTTCATGGCAACTTCAGCCTTATTTTGCCACTCTTCAAACTTAACCCGGTGCTGTTCAAGTTCACGAAATAATCGTTTTTCACTGGCAATTGCCGAAATAACCCCCTCTTTTGAGTATCGAATATTTTCTTCCATCTCACGAATAATTTGTTTGATCATACGCTCAGGATCTTCAACTTTATCAATTAAATCATTGATATTAGCATTAATTACATCGTTGATACGTTTAAATATATTAGTCATATTATTCACCTTCTGAATTACAGAGTCACAGTTGATTAAAAAAACTGTCTTTATTAAACAGTGTTGAATATAATATGACACAATTTTAAACAATGTTCAATATATTTTTAAATTAATTAAACATTGTATTATTAAGTGGTAAATTGTAAGCCTGTTGAATGATTAATCTATCTCAGTTATTTATACAAAAACGCTGGAGAATCACTTATTTTTGCAGGTGTGATATTAAAAACTCACCATAAAAGTGTTAAGAAAAACGATAATACCGGCTTGTGGAAAGCAAGCAATGTTCAGCCCATAAAAGCTTGTTTTGAACTCAGATATTCTAATTCCTCATGCGAACTTTGACGTTTTAAAATAGGGTTGCGGTGAGGAAAACGACCAAACTTTCGAATAATATCCCGGTGATGCCGGGCAAAACGTATATTGTCATCCAGCTTTGTTTGTTCAAAAAGCTGCACCGACAATTCCTGATCGACCATATTCTCACTATGCATTAGAGGCATAAATAAAAAAGAAAGTCTGTTTTGCGTTATCTTGCGATCAAATCCCCGCTTAATTGCCTGCCGAGTTACTTGGACAGCAAGCTGCTCTGTCTGAAAACTTCGGGCCTGATCTCGGAACATATTCAGAGGAAACTGATCCAGAACAATGACCAGAGCCAAGGCACCATCAGGAGTCTCAGCCCAATGGTTTAAAGCTCCTGCAGCTGCCTGTTCCCATAAGTACTCATAGTTATCTCTGATTTGAGTATCAATTTCTGGTGTCGATTGAAACCAGGCCTTTTTCATGTCAACGCTATACCAATAATCAAGAATAGCTTCAGGGGTGGGATTCATGCTTTGAATACAGGGCAGTTAAGCACAATTAAGTCGCATGACAATTTCAATAATTTCACCTTCTGTTTTCTGAAGTGAAACAGATCCGTCAAATGCTTCAATAATTTGTGCCGCCACAGGGACACTTAAACCCAGATTTTCAATATAGGAGTTCGAACGTTGTGTTGAAAAAACATCAAAATAAGAGCTTAATGCTGAGTCTGAAACGGGTAATGCAGAAAAGCGAATTTGCAAAACATAAGTATCATCCTGTTTGTAACTTCTTAGCTGCAGTTTTGATCCTTTCTGGCTTAACATAAATGCCATTTGCAGTAGAGTTGTCAGGCTACTGACCAGTAATTGTCGATTCGCATCAACCAGCAAATCACTTGAAGAAGTAATGATTTCATAATCCAGTGCGGCATAACCTATCTTCTCAGTAAGGTGGGTCAAAGCAGCGTTCAATAAAGGAGCCATTTCCAGAGTCTCCATTTCTAAAAAATTCTCATTAGTCAACAGCTCAGTTAATAGCAAGGCATTATCAATGGTTTGTATTAATCGTTCGCTGGAATCTTTAAAAGCATTATAGTGTTCACCAATATCCTCATACTGTTCAAGAGAGTGATAAGCCAGCTCTGCAAGTCCCAGAACACCACAAGCTGGTGTTCTTAATTCATGAGAAATTAATGCCAGAAAATTCTGTCGTGTCACATCTAATTTTTTCAGGCGCTCATTCGCATGTGACAACTCAGCGGTTCTATCAGCAACACACTTTTCAAGATCTTTATTGTATTGATGCAGCTCTTTTTGAGCCTGCCTTAATTTAAGCTGAGTTTGAATTCGAGTACATAATACTTTTAAATTAAACGGCTTGGAAATATAATCCACTGCACCATAACTGAGCCCTCTAGACTCATCATCACCAGTACTCAATGCCGATAAGAATATGACAGGGATATCGGCAGTGGTGGAATTTTCTTTCAGCTTTTCACATACTTCATAACCATTTAAAACGGGCATCATGATATCAAGAAGAATGAGGTCAGGGTGCAGCTTTTCAGCAATAATCAGTGCTTTTTCTCCATTATTTGCCGCAAGCACCTGATAATCTGCCTTCAGATAATCTGACAGCAAACTAATATTATCGCGTATATCATCAACAATTAGAATAGAGGCTGGTTCTGCTTGCATAATTTGACCAAAGTTTAACCTATATTTAGATACTAGCATATTAATTAGTTTTCATATGGTTTTTCCGCTTTCATCGTTCAATAAAAATCTCATTAGAGCAAAGACATCATTATATTGTAGGCATTATCCTACAATATAATGACTTGATCCCTTGATCTATCTCGTTTTGCTTCTTTCAATATGTGGTATGCTTATGATATGTAAGATTATAACCCGGTAAAACGTATGAGCAGTATAACGCTAACCTCCCCCATGCAAGCTTCCGTTGATGGCGCTGAATTACACAAAAAATACTATGGTATTGGTAATTTTGCCATCTGGTTTCTTATTTATATTGAGCTGACTGAATTTGCCTTTTTCTTTATTGTTTTCTTAATTGGAAAATCACACTATCCTGACATTTTTTATCAGGGCCCGGACAAGCTAAATACCATTGCTGGTATGCTGAATACTTTAATTCTTATCAGTGGTAGTTTTTTTGTAGCCAGAGCCGTTGCAGCAATAAAAAAAGACCAACGCAATACAACCATTTTATTTTTATGGTTAACGTTTGTTATGGGCGCCGTTTATTGCATCGTTAAAATATGGGAATACCAGTGGAATATTGAGTCGGGCTTTGATTCTTCCAGCAATTATTTCTTCGGTGTTTATTACTACCTCACCTTTAATCATTTTGTTCATGTATTAATGGGTATGTCAGTTATATTATGGGTCACTATCGGCATGCATCTTGGAAATTACAGTTCAAAACACCATGCAACACTTGAAAGTGCCGGCTTATATTGGCATATGATTGACCTGGTCTGGATTGTCATTTTTCCTCTATTATATATACTGAGATAAGGAGCAGATTAAATGTCTCATAAAAACAGGATTAACCTTTTTTGGCTTATTTTAATTGCCTTAACTCTATTTGCCACATTAATTGCTGAGGCCGTAACACCTGACAAACTGACTGTTTTACTGGTCTGTTTTATTATTTTCGTCAAGGGTCATATGGTCATTGACGAATTTATGGGTCTGCGGGAAGCTATTCCTGTTATTCGTTATACCATTCATTCCTATTTTATCTTATTGCCAACTTTCATAGCTCTCACAATTATTTTTCCTGAATTTCTGGCTGGTTTGACTACAATTAAGTAGAGTCCATCTATTTAATCAATAAAGTTTGTAATATTAGGGGCAATATGAACAAAATTGACCGACGAGATCCAGCCTTCATACCACTCAAAGAAGATTCACTTAATCGTGAAACCTGGCGAGTATTCCAGGTCATGGCAGAGTTCATTGATGGGTTTGAACAACTCTCACAAATAAAGCCTTCAGTAAGTATTTTTGGTTCAGCCCGTACCGCAGAAAATCATCCCGATTATCAATTGGCCGAAGAAATTGCCCTGTTATTATCCAACTCCGGCTTCTCAATTGTTAGTGGCGGCGGTCCTGGGATTATGGCTGCAGCTAACAAGGGCGGACAGGCAGGAAAATCTGAGAGCATCGGATTAAACATTGAGTTGCCAAAAGAACAAACACCCAATCCATATCAGGATGTTTCTCTGTCATTCAAGCATTTTTTCTCACGTAAGGTGATGTTTGTTAAATATGCAACAGCATACGTTGTTATGCCCGGTGGTTTTGGTACACTAGACGAATTTGCAGAAATACTGACCCTGATACAAACAGGGAAAACCAGAAAGATCCCCATTATTTTGGTTGGTAGTCAGTTTTGGTCTGGTTTGCTTGACTGGTTCAGACAGACTCTGGTCACTGCAGGAACAATTAACCTGGAAGATTTAGAGTTGATCAGCATCATTGATGAACCACAGGCAATTGTGGACGCCATCTTTGATCATTATGAACATCGTTGTTTTGAACCATCTGAAAAAGAACACGAAAAAATGCTGGATCTCTGATTTTAAAAAGAAAACATTTATTGTGAGGATTTCCAAATGAATAAAAAATATTTTTTATTTTTAATCAATGCGGCATTAATTGCCTCATTTTTTATCTTCAGCAGCCTGTCTTTGGCAGAAGAAGGTGAAAAAAAAGCAAAACCCGATGATGATAAAGTCAATCCTCTTGAGAATGTTGATATTAATATCATTAAACGTGAAGATAAAACCATTGAAACCCACAGTGTCAATGGCATAGTCTATAAAGTCAAAGTGACGCCAAGCAATGGACCCATCTATTATCTATATGACACGGATGGGGATGGTTCACTGGAAACACGTTCAAACCGCGAGTTAAGTGAAACCACTGTTCAGCAATGGAAAATTTTTGAATGGTAAGAACAAATGGCGGTTTATAGCCCGCTTTCTCTAACACAACTCAAGCAATTACTGAAGCACTATAATCTAGGGGAAATCCACCATTATGAAGGGATTCCTGATGGTATTGAAAATACAAATTATCAGGTTGAAACCGCGAGTGGACATTATGTCCTGACCATATTTGAGCATTATAAAGCCGAAGATTTACCTTTTTATTTAAAATTAATGGCTTTTCTTCGCAACCATAAGATGCCGACACCGGAACCCGTTTCTAACTCAGAACAACAAACCCTCAGCCAATGGCAATCCAAACCCTCCGTACTTTTTAAACAGCTTCCGGGCCATAGCATCTTATCCCCGAAACGCCATCATTGCCGGCAAATTGGTATTGCCCTTGCTCAGTTACACACGCTCAGTCAACAATTTCCACTGCATAAGAAGAATGACTGGGACCTACTCTGGATACAACAAACGGGCAAACAATTACTCATTGATCCCAAAGCAGCGAAGTTGAGTGCAGATGATAGACAACTTCTGTCTGATGAGCTTTTGTTCCAGCAAGCTTTCTTCAATAGTCATCAGGCTTCTGCTCTGCCAAAAGGTATTATCCATGGTGATTTATTTTGTGACAATGCATTGTTTGATAATGACCAGCTTAGCGGCATTCTGGACTTCTATACTGCTGGCCACGATATACTCTTATTTGATCTGGCCATTAGCATCAATGCCTGGTGTCTGAACAACGACAATCATCTGGATTTAAACAAGGTTCAGGCAATGCTTTCAGCGTACGAAACCATCAGACCATTAAATGCCAAAGAGCAAAAATCCTGGCCCTGCCTGCTACGTACTGCCGGACTGCGATTCTGGCTTTCCCGACTGGCTTATAAACAATCAGCCCCGCAAGCGGAATTAGCTCTGGATAAAGATCCAGATGTGTTAAAATGCCTGCTGTTAAATCTCCGTGAAACGACCAGGAGTCTGTCTGGGCAAGCACAACGATGAATTCAATGAAAATAACTAAACTCGCATCCCTGCTGGAAAAAATTTCAGTTTTCAGCGGCCAGTCTATTTCCTGGCTTACCTTAATGATGGTTTTAACCACATTCAGTATTGTAGTTCTGCGTTATGGATTTGAGCTGGGTTGGGTTGCTATGCAGGAATCTGTCATTTATATGTATGCTCTGGTCTTTTTAATTGGCATTCCTTATACACTCAAACAGGATGGCCATGTCCGGGTAGATATATTTTACTGCAATTTAAGCCCTCGAAAAAAAGCCTGGGTTAATTTACTGGGTACTCTGTTTCTATTATTCCCAATGACATTATTTATTGCCTGGATAAGCTGGGACTATGTTGCCGCATCCTGGGCTCTAAAAGAACAGTCTGGAGAAGCCAGCGGCCTGCCTGGCGTTTACCTGCTCAAGTCCAGCATATTAATAATGACGTTACTACTTATTATTCAGGGCGTCAGCCAACTATTGCTCTATACTGCTTTTCTCTTTTATCCTGCTGCAAACGAAAAGACAAAAACATCTGATAAGGCCAGCGACAATATAAATTCCGGAGTTCTGTAATGGAAATTATAATGCCTTTAATGTTGTTTGGGGCGGTCTGTGTTGTTTTATTAATCGGTTATCCGGTCGCCTTATCTCTGGGTGGAACCGCACTGTTTTTTGCTGCAATTGGTCTGCTGATGCCTGAAGTATTTGATCCCATTTTTTTACAGGCCCTGCCCAATCGAATTTATGGCATAATGACCAATCAGACTCTGATAGCAGTACCTCTCTTTGTCTTTATGGGTGTCATGCTGGAGCGTTCTAAAGTTGCAGAAGACCTGTTAGGCACCATGGCTGATCTTTTTGGCAGTCTGAGAGGTGGACTGGGCATTTCAGTGATTCTGGTCGGTATGCTATTAGCCGCCAGCACTGGAATTGTCGGGGCAACAGTCGTCACCATGGGCATGCTTTCTCTGCCCATCATGCTTAAGCGTGGCTACCACCCCAGTATCGCAACAGGGACAATTTGTGCTGCTGGTACACTGGGACAAATAATCCCACCCTCTATTATTTTAATCTTACTTGGAGATGTACTCTCAGCAGCTTATCAACAGGCACAGCTGGATATGGGCATTTTTGCACCGGAAACATTGTCAGTCGGTGATTTATTTGTGGGTGCTTTAATTCCAGGGTTATTACTGGTACTTTTTTATATTCTGTATATTATCAGCATTGGCCTTGCCCGACGTGATTTAATTCCAGAGGTCACAATTGACCCCACACAAAATACAGAGTCCATTTTTTTAAGAACATTTAAAGCTATATTGCCTCCCTTATTACTGATTATTGCCGTACTAGGTTCTATTTTAACAGGCGCTGCAACCCCGACTGAAGCAGCTGCTGTGGGAGCTATGGGTGCGTTAATTTTGGCTATTAGTAAAAAAGCACTCAGTCTGGCGGTGCTCAGAGATGTGGTTTACTCCACTACCCAGGTGACCAGTATGATTTTCTTTATTTTTATTGGTGCGGCCATTTTCTCTCTGGTTTTTCGTGGCTATAGTGGTGATGAATTAATCGAGAGGTTCTTATTAGGTATAGCGGAAAATGATCCGGAGAGTGCTTTAGCAGCAATCTTGCCAGAAGGTGCATTTGGTCCAGTTTTAATCGTTATGCTGGTGATGTTTTTACTGGGAT
Organism: Gammaproteobacteria bacterium; assembly: GCA_016744375.1. GTDB lineage: Bacteria > Pseudomonadota > Gammaproteobacteria > GRL18 > GRL18 > GRL18. The sequence goes on along the minus strand of JADGEM010000013.1, from coordinate 15,534 downwards.
TTATACTGGATTTTATTGAAATTACTTTTGTTGTCGTACCCATTATTGCCCCCATATTACTGGCCATGGGTATCGATCCCGTATGGCTTGGTATTATGATCGCCATTAATTTGCAAACCTCCTTCCTGACACCGCCATTTGGCTTTGCACTCTTTTATCTGCGAGGCGTTGCTCCAGACTCAGTTAAGACCACCGATATCTATAAGGGTATTGTTCCTTTTATTCTAATCCAGCTTCTCATGCTGGTTGCTCTGGCCTATTGGCCAGAACTGGCAACCTGGTTACCGGAGCAAGTTTTTAATCCTTAACACTTATTTAATGTCCACCTGTTTTTGAAAAAACATTGATTATGCAGCGGCTGGAAGAATGCTGAGAACGTCAATTGACTTCTTTGATTTTCTGAACAGTCTGCCAAAAAAGTGATTGATTCTATTACCGCGCTCTAAAGAACTAATGACATTTTTTCGACGATACCCCACTTGCTCCAAAAATAAAAAAAGTTCTGGATTGTCAGGTTCAATTTTTAAGCCCATAATAATGGTCGCAAGACCTTGTTTACGATTTCCCAGGCTAAAGTAGGCATATGCAAGGACGCGTAAAATATTAGTATCGACTGGATTTAATTGATGTGCTTTTTCAATATGAGTCACTTTTTCCCCAAGACCTCCCAGCACCTCACACAAACCCAGATAGGCCATACATTTTGCCGTTGCAGTTTCACTTCGCTTATGTTTATTTTGCGCCACTCTAAAATAAAACACGCCTTTTGAATAATCTGAATTTTTTAATGCCTGCACCCCCTGTGCAAACTCATCAACTAAGCGAACACTTGTTTCCATTCTTAATTTTCCCCCCTTAATAGTTTTAAAGCCATAGTTCTAAGATCACAGTTCTAAACCATAGTCCCCTATAACCATAGCACTCAGAAACCATAGATTCTAAAAGTATGACATTATTATTAAGCCTAATGGTAGCACAAATTATTTTATTGCCAACTTAATTAAACTCTTTTATCATTTAACATAATCGTAACAAATTGCAGATAAGGATCTATAGGAAATATAATGACAAAAGTTATGCTTACCCCTATTATCATTTTTTTATTACTTTTGTCTGGCACCATACAGGCCAATAAAATGAGCGGAATGTATTCCTATATGGCTGATGCAGCTCTGTTTCTTGAGTGTGGTCAGACAAAGCGCCTTCCCGTTGCAATGGAAGGTGATAACATTGCATTGCAACGAGCCTATCTGAAGAGTCGATATCAGCCAGGAAAATCCTTATTGGTCACATTTAAAGGTCATACAGGCATGCGCCCTAAAATGGAAGGGGATGGTCAGGAAACAGTGATTATTGTTGATCAATTCCTAAGTATCACTCAGCAGGAACGCTGTACAGGAATTGTCCCTCCATCCACTCTAAGCAATACTTATTGGAAGCTGGTTGAAATAGATGGCCAGAAAATAAACCTGAGCCACAACTCAACACCATTAAAGCAGAAAAATGCTATCAGGGATCTTTATTTTATTATAAAAAAAGAGAACATCATCTCAGGTTTTTCTGGCTGTAATAAGTTCTCAGGCAATTTTAACTCAGATGGTAAAAAAATCAAGATTGGTCCCCTTATGAGCACCCAAATGGCATGTCCCTCCATAGAAATTGAACAGCAGTTTAATACCCGACTCACTAAGGCTGATAATTATCACATCAAAGGTGAAAGTCTGGAACTGTTTCAAGGTAAAAAATCAGTTGCTAAATTTATCGCCATGTATTTTTAGAGACTATTTCAATAATCTGCCAAGAGTCAGAAAACTAAACCAAGCAGCGCCACGGCTTCAGCAATTTCAACCGTGGCACCCAGAGTATCTCCTGTCATGCCTCCCAATCGCTGTATCATCATTGCTCGCAGAGCCAGTACAACCACGGCAACAAGAAGCATTGAAAAAAGACCGCCAAACAGTAAGTATAAAAAAGCACTGGCGAACAGGCTTCCCCATAAAACATTTTCATCAGGCATATAATCTAAAAAAGCGGCCCCCAGTCCCGAATCACGAACATAAGTCGTTGTCATAAACAAAAGAATAATTACTCCCCGTGACAACATAGGGACAACAATCAAAAAAGCAGACTGATCCATTTTAAGAAGCTGATTTAATGCAGCCCACTTTAGTAATAAGACCAGTACAATAACTGCAACAGCAATAGGGCCGCAATAAGGATCTTTCATAATTTCAAGAGTACGATCTCTATCATCTTGCCCTCCAACCCAGGCATCAGCACTATCAGCCAGTCCATCCAGATGCAGCCCGCCGGTGATTAAGACCCAGAAACTTAATAAAAGTGCTGCCAGTACACCGTTGGAAAAATCAGTGGAAAAAAACAGGATAAGCTCAGTCAGGGAAAAAAAAAGCAACCCCATAATAGCTCCCACCAATGGGTAATAAATAATAGACTGACCAATCTGAGACTGTGAAACATCTCCCTTTAAGGGGGTCTGTACCCGGGTAAGAAAACTCAGTGCAATATAAAATGAGCGTAAATGGTTTGTCAGATAATTCGATGCCATTAGCTTATACTTCCATACTTTGAGTCGAGGTTAATATGAGATTTCAGTGTCACTAAAACATCAGGCCCATTATAGTAAACCTGAAAGGTGCTACAACAAGCATAAGGCACTTCTATATTATGGATAGCATGAACCGGCATTTTCAGAACATCAGCCAGTATCATTTTTTGCACACCACCATGAGCAATTAACAAACAGTTTCTACCGCTTTGAGCCATCAATAATTTATTCCAGCACGAGACAACTCTATTTTGAAAATCAAGGACAGGCTCACCTTCTGGCGGTGTATTATTTAAAGGATCTTGCCAAAATTTATTTAATCTGTCACCCTCATTATCTTTAATACTTTGTACTGATTGACCTTCCCATAGACCAAAATTGATTTCTTTAAGTTCCTCAGTTATTTCCAGTGGCAGTGAATGTGTTTTTGATAAATTTTCAGCAAAGTCATAACATCGTTTTAAAGGTGAGCTGATAATATGATCCACTTTCTCAATATAAACAGACTTGCTAATTGCATCAGACATTTGCTGCCATCCCTTTTTTGTCAGGACATTATCAGTGATCCCACGAAAGATTTTTTCTGATAAAACATTATCTGATGGTTCTCCATGCCTTAAAAGAATGAAGGTTGAGGTCTGGCTCTTATTTGAGTTCATAGAGATTATTGACATGGGCAAGCTGCCCATGCTCCCGGCATATAAAATATAGCAACAAATTAACTGAGTTTTTCACTGACCCCAGCACGGGAAAAACTTGCCATTTCATTCTGTAATAAACAGGCTGAGCGTATCAGCGGGTAGACTAAAGCGGCGCCACTTCCTTCCCCGAGGCGGAGCTTAAACTGAAGTAATGGTCTTGCTGAAATAATTTCTAATACTTTTTTATGTCCCAGCTCTGCTGACTGATGAGAGAAAATTAACCAGGGCTTGCATTCTGGCTTGATACGAATAGCAAATAATGCCGCAACAGAACAGATAAAGCCATCCACCAGAGCAATAATACCTCGCTGTGCACTACGAATATAACTTGCTGTTAGTGCCGCAATTTCATAACCTCCCAATGTTTGTAATATTCCCAGAGGGGAGTTTAAGTGCTGTTTATTCGTATTCAATGCTTCTTTAATCACCTGAATTTTATGTTCAAGTGTACTTGGATTAATCCCTGTTCCCAAGCCGATGATCACCTCTGGCTCAATTAATTCCAGAGCACAGACCAGAGCACTGGCACTACTTGTATTGCCAATACCCATTTCACCAAAAATCAATAATTGACAGTGATTGTCTCCTGCCCGATCAACTTTTTTTTTCGCCGTATAAAAGGCTTGTTTAATCTGCTTTTCACTCATGGCTTGCTGTTGTAAAAAGCTTTTTGTCCCCTGACTGATCACCTGATGCTCAACATGTTTCATCTTTGGCAAATCGATGATCAGGCCAAGGTTAATGACTTGTAATGATAAGTCATGCTGTTTTGATAAAACAGAAATTGCAGCACCACCCGCTGAAAAATTTTTTACCATTTCAGCGGTGACTGCTTGTGGAAATGCTGAGACATCCTCTTTCGCAATGCCATGATCTGCAGCATAGATAATAATTTCAGCTCGATCAACATTTGGCGTTTGTGTTTGCTGCAGGCTTGAAATTATCACAGCAACATTTTCAAGTTCACCCAAGGAACCCTGTGGTTTAGTGAGCTGATTTTGCTTTTCCTGGGCCTGCACTAGAAAACGTTTATCAACTGGGTTAACGGGTTCAGCTATCCAGTCAATCATGGTCATTCACTGTTTTTTTTAAAACTTGCTCAAGCCCGGCAATAACCAGAGAAACACGGTCACTGATTTGAGCCAGTTCCTGATGTAAAAAACCAGCTTCATCAACATAGCGTCGGCTCAACTCTCCCATTGGAACAACACCCATCCCGGTTTCGTTGCTGACAATAATAATATCTGCCTGAGCTTTTTTTAATTGCTTGATAAACTTCTCTTTTTCCAACTCAAACAGTTCAGTGTCTGTATGACAGAGTAAATTAGTCAACCAGAGGGTCAGGCATTCAATCAACACAATAGTATGACACTGATTATGCTCATTAAGGACTTCAGCTAGATGTATGGGTTCTTCAATAAGTTGCCATTCAACCGGTCTTCTTTGTTGATGATGCTTGATGCGTTCAGCCATTTCATGATCATAGGCAGTTGCGGTGGCAACATAAATAATTTTTTTTTGAGGGGACTTATTTTGAACAGAAAAGTCTGCACTGGCAATTGATACAAGTCTTGATTCAGCCAGTTTGCTTTTACCGGAGCGTGCCCCGCCAAGGATTAATTCTATCAATATGAACTCATTTTAAATTTTACCATCCAAAAAACAGCGGTATTCTTAACAAGACTTTATACGCCCTTTGCAATCACGCAGCGGTTTCTACCTTCATCCTTCGCCTGGTACAATGCTTTATCAGCCCGGGCAAATGCCGACTCGGGGGTATCGTTTTTTATAAAAAGACTGATACCACAGGAAATAGTGACTTTGACATTGCTTCCCCGATAATGAAACTCCAAATTTTCAACCGCACCTCGAATTTTTTCCGCAATTTTAAAGCCACCGCCCAAAGTTGTTTCCGGCATGAGTCCCACAAATTCCTCACCACCAAAACGCGCAATAAAATCTGTTTCACGTAAGTTTTTCCGTAATAAGCCAGCAACCACTTTAAGGACTTTATCACCTGCCTGATGCCCATAAGTATCATTGACTTTTTTGAAATAATCGATATCCCAGACCATAATTATCAGGGTTGAATTATATCGTTTCCAACGTGCATATTCCTGACTCATACGCTCATCGTAGGCCATTCGATTAGGCAGTTGTGTCAGCTGATCAATGAGAGCTTTATTTTTTGACTCAATAACCTGCTGTCGTAATTTTCCACTTTCACTTTCAAGCTCTTTTAACTGCCCGGAAAGTTGTTCATTTTCCTTTTCAACTCGATTCACACGTTCACTTTCTTTGTCACGGTGCAAGTCAATATGAGTTAGAATTTTATCCAGATGCGTTTGAACCGCAGATTCCATCTCTTCAATATTATGTATAGAGGATACTGAATCACCAATGCTCTTGACCTGTTCTTTCACTGCATCATCCAGGTCAACACCATTTTGGTATGACTGCTGATATTCGGTTAAACTATTTTGTAGATATTGATCGACTTCTTCAAGACGGCCATTCAAACTCTTCAGAAAGCGTTCAAATTCCTTTTGTTCCTGTTGAACATTACTGCGCATTTTACTGATTAACTCAGCAATTAATTTTAAAGCATTCGGTAACTCTTCTGTTGTCACACCATGAGAAAAATCTTCTTTTAATTGTTCTGCACTATCTTTAACTTCATCTTCCAGGGGTAAAAATTCAATCAGACGAATTAATAGCTCATTATGTTCCAAAATATTATTAATAGAATTTTCATCTGAGCAATCAATAATACCCGAGTCATGAAGGATATTGGTTAAGTCACTTAATAAAATGTGAATTTCTTTCGTTGGCTTAACATCAAAGATTTTGTCTATCAATTGAGCTTTTACATCATCAGAGATCTCCATGCCATCAATAATTGATTCAAGAACATTCTGCACAGTCGAAACAACACTGGTTAATTGTTCCTGATTAAGAGATATTGCTTCATCATTTTGAACAGGTTCCTGGGCAGCGCTAGCTGTAATCGATGTTGTGTCTGCTGTTGGCTCTATACTGTCAGCTGAGTTGGCTGAGGGCTCTTGACTGCTTGAAGGTTCTTGACTGGCTGAAAGCTCTTGGCTCGATGAATGGTGCTCATCTGCTGAGTCAGCTTTAGCTGAGCCAGAGAATAAATTCTTTAAAAATCCACCATGGTTTGGTTGATTCTTTTCGTTCTTTTTGGCATTTTCTGTAATTGCCTGCTCGACGACATCAGCAAGTAAGCTGCTAAAATTCTTGAGTAGCTCACTTTGTTCAGGAGGATTTTTTGCTTTAAGGGCTTTAAGTAATTTTTGTGATTTTTTTTCTGATTTTCCACTCAGCTGCATTTGTTCGACTATTTTAATTAAAAAGCCTGCATCTCCACTGGGTGCATTTTTGGCCAGGCTGTCAAGTTTAACAATCTCCTTTGAAACACTTTCTAAAATTAAGCGGATAAGCTGGTTATCTTTCCCTTTTCGAATGGCACTGCGCAGCTCACCCAGTCCTTTATCAAGGCTTTTACTATTTCCTTCAGCAGCAAGAGCCAGACGTGATATAGCTTGCTTAAATAAATCTTCCAGAGACCGCCATTTTTTTTCACGACGTTCAATGTCATCAAGATTATCGTAGTATTTCTGTTTCCAGTGTGCGCTTTTATCTGCCATGATGAATATCTAATTTACCTGAATTTGCAATAATCTCCTTAACTATAATAAAAAAAGAGCCATAAAAAAAGGCATAAGGAAAAACCTTATGCCTTTTAGGACAAAAAACGTCTAAATTGCTTTATTATTTAGCTTCTTTTTCAATTTTCTCCGCCAGAAAATCAACCACATTGAAAACATTAGCATGACTTTGTGCTAATGTGCCATTGGTACGATATTTACCTTGAACAACAATATTTGGTACAGAGTCAATGCCATAAGATTTTGTCATAGTTTTTGCGCGACGGGTTTTAGCGGCAACGGTGAAAGAGTTCAATGCCTGATCCAGTTTTTCTTCACTGATGCCATTGGCAACAAAAAGTGCTTTGACACCGTCAAAGCCACGAATCTGTTTCCCTTCTCCATGCATCGCTTCAAAAATAACTGGATGCATCTTTTCCTGAACACCCAGGACCTCAGCTGCATAATACAACCTTGCCAGAGCTTCCCAACTGTCACTAAAAACAGCAGGCACATGGATAAACGTAATGTTGTCAGATTTAGTTCCTTTCCACTTTTCAATATGAGGTTCAAAACGATAACAATGTGGGCAGGCATATGAAAAAAACTCTATCACTTCAACTTTGCCGTCAGTGGGAGCAGGTTGAGCCTTTTTTAAAAGTTCATATTCAATGCCTTCATCAAAGTCAGCCCAGGCAAAACTGCTTAAGCCCAAAGCGATTAGTAGTGTTAAAATCTTACGCATATTATTTTCCTTATTTATTATATTTCTTTCAGATAAAATTAGAACACACTTTACCTGAATAGTTCCTGAAAGCTCTCTGGAGTCTATCCTATCTAGAGCTCACCATAGGAGTGTAAGCCGGATAAAAACATATTAACACCGATAAAGGCAAAAAGTGTCACAAATAAGCCGATCACAGACCACCACGCCAATGGGCGCCCGCGCCAACCTTTGGTTAGCCTCAGGTGCAGCCATGCTGCATAATTCAGCCAGACGATTAATGCCCAGGTTTCTTTCGGGTCCCAGGACCAATAACCACCCCAGGCCTCTGCTGCCCACATGGCACCCAGGATTGTTGCCAGGGTAAAAAATGCAAATCCCAGAGCAATGGCTTTGTACATAACATCATCCAGAATTTCCAAATCCGGGAAGCGATTAATAATAGCGCCGTTGCTGCCCCTGTTCACCATTGTATCTTTTATCAGATAAGCCACACCCAGCATTGCTGCCAGAGCAAAAGCACCGTAACCCACAAAGTTGGCAGGCACATGGATTTTCATCCAGTAACTTTGTAAGGCGGGGACCAGAGGTTGAATTTCACTGGCACCACGAGAACCAAACCCATACCAAAGTAAAAAAGCGACCGCTGAACTAATCACCAGAAGAACAAACCCACCCATATTATAGGTTTTACTTTTTCCTTCATAATAGAGATACAGCAAAGCAGTGATAATGGAAAAAAGAATAAAGACCTCATAGAGATTACTCACCGGAATGTGACCCACATCGAAATGAATCAGATAAGATTCACGCCAGCGAACCAGTAAACCAACCAGCCCCATAACCGTTGCAGACCAGGTCATTGCAGATGCCGTTTTACTACTGAATTCCGAGCCTATAAATAAACCAATAAAATAGGCAACCGTCGCAAGTACATAAAGTGCAGACATCCACATGATAGCTGATTTACTGGAAATTAAGAATTTCAGAAAAAAGTTTGTCTCACCCAGAGCCAGATCGTTACCATAAAGATAAATTGCAAACAAACTAATGACTGCCACGTATAGTGAGTAGGCTCGAACTGGTTTCCAGAGCCAGCCCCAGGCGATAATTGACAGAGTTGTCGCAATCAGAATACCTGCCTCGTAAGTATCCATAAAAACTGAATACTGCTGCCATGCATAGGCTGTCGACATCATGAGAAGTCCAGCCCATCCCCAGTCAAAGAGACTGAGTTTTCGCCAGAGATTTTGCTTTTCAAAGATGTTTTCCATCTCCTGACCTGTCATTGACATAGTGGATACCCGTCTTTCATAAGTTTATAGAAAATTAATGTGCAAAGCCTTTATGTACTCTCAACACTTAGAGGTTTAATTCTTAGCTATCCACTTTTGGAGAATTGCTTGTCCAGAAGCTGAGAAAGTGCTTTAAACTCCATGGCAAATTCTTTCTGATGCCGATCACCTGAACCAGCAACAACAAGGTGTGAGCCTGACTCATCCTCAGCAGCTGGTGTAATAATAATCCAGATACGCTTATGAGCCACATAAAACATCAGTACAATACCAATACACAAAAGAACGCAGCCCAGATAGACTAAATCTTTACCTGGTGACTTGGTGATCTGAAACCCTGATGCTTCTTTGTGTTCAAAAGATTTAACCTGCAAATAGAATGGCGCTTTATAATTTGAGACAACGCCCATAGTATTGACCAGATCATCATAATATCGTTCCTGAGCCGGTGTAATATTATTTTCTATATCAACACCTTCTCCCTGTAAAACTTCCAGGTAAACAGTCCCTAAAATTGTTTGCAGGACTTTAAAATAAGAATCCGAGACTTCTTTTCGCCTGTCTTCTGGCACTTTATCATTAATATCATTTAGAACGAGATCAAAACCACCCTGATTAAATAATTCTGCCAGTCGCTGCATAACAACCGCCATTTGAGTCACCATTTCAGAATTAGGAGTGCCCGCTGATTGCAGTGACATCGCCGCTGTTTTTTCAGCAATACGCTTCATTTGAACTGAGTCACTTAATAGAGCACGAAAATCAAAAAAGCGTTTTAGACTGATGTCATCATCGGCAGGAATAAATAGATAACGAAATGGCTCTGCTGCCGTACTACGGACGCCGCTAAGGAAGAAAAATCGCCCTTCTTGTGCACTGGGGTTGAGATAATTAATAAATTCCTGAGCCTGACCGGAGCTGTCCCTGATACGAAAAGTCAGGCTGGGTCCCATATTTTTAAACTTACGTTCATTTTCTCCAGTGCCCGCTTTCGGATTAGGCTGAACATTGGATTTTTTGAATTCAGCCAGCTCCAGTTTATAATCGCCATCAGGGGTTTGGATTAACTTTTTCTCCCCAACTACCTGTTTAAAGGGTTCTATATTAAAAGGCTTACTGTCTTGTTCCGTAGCACTCAGCGGCCATGCCTGAATATCCATCACAGACCCCCCATCATCAAAAGAGGCCTGGTAAATGGCAAAATCTTTATAGATCAGGGGGTGATTGACTTCAATTGTTTTGCTGATTTGTTCACCGGTTTCTTTATCTTCAATAACCACGTCACTCTCAAATGACTTGGGCATACCTGATTCATAATGTTCAATACGGAAGTCATTGAGGCTAATATTAAAGGGCAGTTCCTGAACCAGATAGCCATTACGCATTTGTAAAAAGACCAGTCCGGTGGTACTGCCCTCCGGAATGCTGGCATTACCACGAAAAGCATGGTTTTCATGCGCCTTCAAACGACTGATATCAGGCACTTGTGAAGCAAATAAGTCACGTGTTTCTGGTTTGAGCTGGCCGGCCACTTCGCGTAATTTCAGATTAAAATTACCATCATATAAAGCACTCAGACAAATGACAATAATAGCCCCGTGAGTGAACAGATAGCCAAGACGATTAATGGCGCCTTTTTTGGCCGCAATCGTAATCACACCCTGTTCATTTTTCTGACGACTTTGATAACCGCCATTACTCAGCTTTTCCTGTATAAATTGAGCCGTTTCATCGGGGCTGATCTGACTGCTCCAAGAGCTGGATGAGTGCATCAGTTTGAGTGATTTAGATGAGATGTTCAGGCGGAACTGACGCCACTCTCGAATAATGGTTGGCGTGTACCGATAAATACAGGTGGCAGTTGAAGCCAGTAAAAACCCCAGCAAGAGGACAAACCACCAGGAGCTGTAAATATCAAAGAGCTCCATAGAGCGAAAAACTTCAAACCAGAAAGGGCCAAACTTAATAATATAAGTATTATAGTCCTGGTTTTGCTGCAAAATGGTGCCAATAATGGATGCAATGCCAATGATTACAAATAAGCTGATGGCCAGCTCCATCGAACCCATGAAGCTGAGCAACACCTTTAATAAACCATGTTCTTTACGATTTGAGCGTTCCCGCTCAATGGCTTGCTGTTGTAGACTGACTTCTTCTGAAGCAATGTCTCCCAGATGCTGCTTATCCGATTTTATTTCGTTGCTCACGTTTTAACTCATGTTCTAAAAGCAGGTAATACATAAAAATGTATAATCAAAAAAAAGGGGTGGTCAAAGACCACCCCAATCATTATAAGAGCTAACCATCCACATTTAAACCACAGATTTTAACAGGTTAATACCTGCCTATTTTTTAAATCTGCTATTGTTTTAAACTTGCTGGCAGGCTTAAGGCTGTAAACCTTGAATATACTGAGCAACGGCCTTAATTTCTGGATCACTCATGCGTTTTACAGCATTACGCATCATATTACTGGCATCGTTGCTACGGCCAACAGGCTCACTTCCCATGCTCTGTGCAGCAGCACGGAAATCTTTTAATTGTTTTTCAATATAAACTGATTTCTGACTGGCCAGCTGCGGATAACCAGAACCAGGATTACCATTTCCTGCAGGACCATGACAGCCCATACAAGCTGGAACGTTAATTTCAGCAATACCACCTTTATAAATAGCCTGACCTGCATCAACTAAAACAGGATCGGCCTGCCCGGCTTTAATTGCCTGACCAGAAAAGAAAGCCGCAACATCATGCATTGCCTGATCATCAAGAGGTAATATCATTGCATTCATCGTCGGATCTTTGCGCTTGCCTTCTTTAAAATCTTTCATCTGTTTATAAAGATAAGAGGCACTTTGCCCGGCAAGATTAGGAAAGTTTGGAGTAGCCGCTAAAGAATTACCGTCAGCTCCATGGCATGCAACACAGCTTGCGCCTTTTGTTTTTCCAGCTTCAGCATCTCCAGCCGCGTGTGCGACTCCTGTCAAACCTGCTATTAAAGCAGCAACGATAGCAATTTTTTTCATGGTTTTACCTAATCTTGATGTTTCAAACGTTACTCATTATACGTTCTATCACTTAACTCTTATTTAAATTTCTCATACAAAATCTCTATATGCAAAATAATAGAAAGTATAACGAGTAGCCTGAATCCCATTGGCGTGTATCTGAGATATGTACCAGTTCAGGATTCAAGTCAACTTTAATTACAAGTGACCGCTTACTTAGCAGCAGCAGCCATATACTCAACAACTTCGCGGATTTGAGCTTCAGTCATCTGAGTGCCACCTTTAGGAGGCATAGCGCCTTTACCCGTGATAACAGTCTTGACCATAGCATCAGTACCGGCTGCTATTCTAGGAGCCCAAAGTGCTTTATCAGCAAATTTAGGCGCACCGGCAATACCTGCATCATGGCAAGCAAAGCAAGCAGTCTTATAAAGTGCAGCACCATCAGCAAAGGCAGCAGACGTGCCTGCAACAAAAGCAGCAGCAACTAACAATTGAATTGTTTTTTTCATTTTTAACTCCGTAAAAGGGTGAATTGTATACCGACTCAACCACTCTGTTATTGACCAAACTATTGGGCACAGAAATCGCTCGGTGCAAAAAATTTTGGGACATTTTACACAAATTAGCACCATTTGACCAACATTTGTTCATAATAAAGTGCTAAAATAGCCAATTACATTGATCTATGCCAACATTCGATTAATGTTCAGTCTATCCCAAAGCTTGAAATCCGCTCTCGATAACCAAAAGTATGACAAGCGAAGATTTTACATTCAGATTATCATAAGCTAACTGAACATAAACTTAACGCATCATAGACATTTTTTACCTGATAACCAAACGACCAAACCATATGACAAACTCAAATCCCTATCGTAGCGCTGAATTTTTACTCAGTGTAAATAAGTGGAGCCAGCTGCCACATGATAATGCCATAGAAGTTGCTTTTGCCGGACGCTCCAATGCCGGAAAATCAAGTGCAATTAATACCATCAGCAATATAAAAAACCTTTGTCGAACATCTAAAACACCGGGTCGAACTCAAATGATTAACTATTTTTCAATTGATCCCAATCGGCACCTGGTTGATCTACCTGGCTATGGCTATGCAAAAGTACCGGTCAAAGTTAAGCAGCACTGGCAAAATTTACTGGAGCGTTATTTAATCGACCGTTCTTCTTTAAGAGGTGTCGTGATGATAATGGATGTTCGTCGTCCTTTGACAGAGTATGACTGCCTAATGCTGCAGTGGTGCCAGAAGGCCGAAATGTCAGCTCATGTTTTATTAACAAAAGCTGACAAACTGAAGCGTGGTGCAGCAAAAAATACACTGTTCAAAGTCCAGAAAATACTTGAGACTGATTATCCTGGTACCAGTGTACAATTATTCTCTTCCTTGAAGAAAACCGGAGTAGAGGAAGCAAGGGAGAAGTTAAATCAGTGGTTTGAATTAACCCCTTAGCGTTAACCATCTTGTAGATAAAAAAGCAAAAAAAACCCCCACATAAAGTAGGGGGAAAAAAGGGATTAAGTGAAGTGTTCATAAGGCGTTAACTTTATTCACACTATAACTAGGACCCCTCGTCTTTCTATTAGTTCAAAATATATTTCAATGCTTAGAAATATATTCTAAAACATAACATATCTCTGGTACAATCACGCTTCCAACCAGCTCCGAGCAACATTATGAATGACATAGCAGCAAAGCTCTCAGGAATATTTTCTGAGCTCAAAAAATTTATTAAAGCTCCTAACTATCTGATTGCTGGCTTTATTATTCTATTTGTTACGCTGATTTTATTTCCTATTTTAAAGTTTTTAGCCATTACACTGGCCGTCATATTTATTTTTATCGGTTTTAATCCTGAGCACGACCTCAGCCAGCAAGTGATGAACTTTATCAATAAGCTGAAATAATTAATTTAAGTCAATTTCACCTTTTTCATTAAATGGTATCCCAAATAAACCACTGCTTGTGTATATACGACCACTTAGACTGTAATAAAACGTCTTTGTCTGGTTTTTTTCCAGGCTTTTAAATTGCCGAATCAGCCCAAAAATAGTACTGGTAACCGTGACACTCACCAGAGTTTCTGATAAAGGTTCCAGTTTAAATTTTTCATCGCTGACACCCGATGCAAAATCCTTATCATTCAGTTCAATATCAAAACTCAGACCATCAATACTCAGGCTTTCCTTACTGCGATTCATAATACGTAATTTAACCTGATAGCGTTGTTCCATTAATGTCGACTCAAGCATCTGCATACTGGAAATATTAATTTTGAACTGTTCAGGCTTTGTATCCAACCCCGCACAGCCTGAGACAATGACAAGCATAAATAAAGCAATGACTCTTTTCAACATATGATTATTTCTCTAGATTTGAGGCCGCAATTATTATTTGCTGTGCAGGCCATTATCATTTAGTGTATCGACAATTGCTCTGCGAATAAAGACTTCAGCTTTATTATCACCTCTGTTAATATGGTTTTAACTAATTGATCTTGATACATGATATATAAAATACACCGTCACTTTACTCTGTAATGGATGAAATATTTATTCTATGTTGCGTCATTCTTTTATTGCTTTCATCGCCGGCTGGTTCGTCTGGTTCTGGATTGATAAACCCCGCACAGGACTTGAGCAATTCCTCCAGACTGATGACAGTATGCTCGTTAATTTCCAACACTCATTTGACTTACTTAAATCAGGCTATCTGGCTCAGTCTTATGTTTTCATCTGGAACGCCCACTATCTTATCCTTTCGCTAATTTTTGGCATGACATTAAGTCTCTTATACAGTTCTATCTCTGCTTATTTAATCCGCAAGCGTACACGACACTTTCTATTTCCTTCTTCTCTGAAAAATCAGAAAAAAAAGAATAATGAACCCGACAACAAAAACAACCAATAAGGCATCAGTTAATTTATTACCGCAGACAGAAACCTGTCACGCCTTGTACTTAAGCATAATAATGCGCATTTTTATTTCTCTTTAATCTGATGGGAATCATTGAAATGTATTGCTGTATGGTCGCTATGGATTTAATCGTGCAGTGGTTATTCTAATGCCTAAAACATCCTGATTTTATCATTTTATAATTCTCATAAAAACTAACTTTTTTATTTTTCCATAAGAAATATTGTTCCGTCACCAGATACCAGTTTCATTTTTGTTTCTGTAAGAGGAATAATGGTATTTTTCTCTTCTGCACCTAATAAATTTTCATAGTAGAGTATATCATCAACTAAACGGTAGTTATGCTTTGAGACCATTCCAGATATACTGAACTTTATTACACCTTTTCCAGTAAATGTAATTGAGTCATTCTCCACGGAACCAAGAGATAATCCATCACACATGATTATGTCATTTATTTTCCATGTCCCATTTACATTGATTGTTGGTATATTTTCGGCATTTATGTTGTTACCAAAAAATACAATGAAAACTAAGAGTAGTACATAGGTAGGTACTTAAGAGAAAAATCTATATTTTTCATGTAAATACCACTGATTTTATTATTACATTTGAGCATAAAATGCGGGCTCCAATGCATACT